>NZ_CP069303.1:908181-1210909 GCF_016839145.1 Shinella sp. PSBB067
CGCCGATGGACTGGCCTTCCCTTGCCGCAATCCCCTGCGCGGCAAGGCGCTGCACCACATCCCCCGCCGGTGTGCGGGCGACGCCGGCGAGGGCGGAAAGCGGGGCATCGACGAGCGCCTGTTCGATCGGGCGCTTGATCTGCGGGCCGGTGATCATGCCCCAGGAAAAGACGGAGGCCGCGAGGAGAGCGGCGAAAACGGCGACACTGGCCTTGCCCCACCGCGACCTCAGATGGGATTTGAACGGCCGCAGGTTGACGGCGATATGGCCGGCCGCGCCGATCACCAGAAACCAGGAGAGCCATTGATGCGCGACGGTCATCAATCCGCGTTCCCATTCGAAGAACATCAGGATTCCCGTCACCGAGATCAGCAGAAACGAGCCGATGGTGAGCGGCGTCGCCCAACTGCGCATCGTTATCCCGGCCATGCCGTTCTTCCTTCTTCTGATTTTGCGTGTATTATGCACATAAATGGAGTTGTCGATGACGTCAACGAAAAGCGTGCATAATGCACACATATCGCAGAAGCTGCGGCTGCTGCACGGCGCGCTGCTGGACATCCTCAGCACGATGAACCGTCCGGAGCGCGACGAGGACATGATCCGCGCCGCCGGCATTCAGCTCGACCGGGCGCTTTTCCCCTTGCTGGTCGGCATCGAGCGCTTCGGCCCGATCGGCGTCGTCGACCTTGCGGACCGTGCCGGCCGCGACCACACGACGGTCAGCCGGCAGGTGGCCAAGCTCGCCGCCCTCGGCCTCGTGGAGCGGCGGGAAGGCGCGGGGGACCGCCGGGTCCGCGAAGCGGTGGTCACGCAGAAGGGCAGGGCGATGACCGGCATGATCGATGCCGCGCGTGAGAAGATGGGCCGCGCCATATTCGAAAGCTGGGAGGAGCGGGATATCGATGACCTGGTCCGCCTGCTGTGCAGGTTTGCAGCCGCGGTGAGGGACGCGCCGCCCCGGGAATAGGCCGGCCGGTGCGCCATGCCCAAGTTTTTCTAATGGCTCTTCCCGGAAATCGTCGTTTGCCCTGATCCGGCGCGCCCATGCATAGTCGCGTCGTGGGCGGGCTCAAACGGCCCGGCGGCGCGGGGCGCCCCGGTGTCCGACAGACAGGAAAATGCACCATGACGATGACGATTTCACGCCGGCAGGCGATGGCCGGCGCCTTTCTCGCCGTTCCAGCGGTTTCCGCGCTCACCGGCACGGCCATGGCCGCCGGACGCGAGGTGCTGGAAGGGCGGCTTGCCGAGCTGGAGGGGCGCCAAAAGGGGCGCATCGGTGTTGCCATACATAATCTCGCAACGGGGGCGCGGCTCGGCCATCGCGCCGACGAGCGCTTCCTGATGTGCAGCACCTTCAAGGCGCTGCTCGCCGGCCATGTCCTCGCGCGCGTCGACCGCAAGGAGGAGGCGCTCGACCGGCGCATCGTGGTGAAGAAGGCCGACCTGCTCGACTGGTCGCCCGTGGTGGAAAAGCATGTCGGCAAGGCGGGCATCTCCGTCGCTCGGCTCTGCGAGGCGACGATCACGCTCAGCGACAATGCCGCCGCCAACCTGCTGCTCGCCGGCTCCGGCGGGCCGGAGGCGGTCACCCGGTTCCTGCGCGGCCTCGGCGACGCGGTGACGCGTCTCGACCGCACCGAGCCGGCGCTCAACTATCGCGAGACGGCGGATGACGAGCGTGATACCACCACGCCGATCGCCATTGCCGAGACGCTGCGCCGGCTGGTCTTCTCAGACGTGCTTTCGCCGTCCTCCAGGGCGCAGCTCGCCGCCTGGCTGGTGATGAACAAGACTGGCGACACGCGGCTGCGCGCCGGCTTCCCGGCCGGCTGGATGACCGGCGACAAGACCGGCACGAACGGCGACAAGCACGGCAACGCCAATGACGTGGCCGTCGCCTGGTCGCCGGACCGCGGCGCGATCGTCGTCACCGCCTTCTGCGAAATCCCCGGCATTTCAGGCGACGCGCGCAATGCCGTCATCGCCGAGATCGGCCGCATCGCCGCCGAGGTCTGATCGTGCGGGGCGCTGCCCGGCAGGCGGCGCCTCAGCCTTCGAGCTCGCCCTTGAGCGCCGAGAGCACGCTGACGGCGTGGCCGGCATACCGGCTGATCCAGCGATCGTGGATCGCCTGGATCGGCAGGGCGTTGAGATGGTTCCAGCGCTCGCGGCCCTCCCGGCGGGGAATGACCAGCTCCGCCTCTTCCAGCACCTTGAGGTGCTGCATCACGGTGCAGCGGTCCATCTCCGCGAACCTTTCGCACAGCGCGCCGGTCGTCAGCGGCGCGTCCCTGATGGCGTCCAGCATCTGCCGCCGTTTGCCGTTGGCGAGCGCCTTGAAGATGGCGTCCTCTTTCGATTCGCTTGACATGTTATGTTTTTATAACATATTCTCGCCGGGTACAAGCGAACGCGGGCGGGTTTCGCCCGAAGGAGGACGGCATGACGCTGGAATTTCGCGTGAACGGGCGGATCGGCAGGCCGGTCGCCGAGGTCTTCGATGCGGTGGTCAATCCGCAGAAGCTGAGCGGCTATTTCACGACCATCGGCGGCGCGAGCGCGCCGCTCGTCGAGGGCACGACGGTGACGTGGTGGGGCATGGCCCCGGTCATCGTCGACAAGGTGGAGAAGGACGCGCTCATCGTCTTCCGCTGGGATGCGATGGTCGAGGAAGGGGAGGAGCCCTACAAGACGCGCGTCGAGATGCGCTTCAAGCCGCTCGATGATGGCGGCACGATGGTGACCATCGCCGAGACCGGCTGGCGCGACAACGCCCGCGGCCAGAAATCCTCCTACATGAACTGCGAGGGCTGGTCGCAGATGCTCGCCTGCATGAAGGCCTATGTCGAATACGGCATCAACCTGCGCGAGGGCTATTACCCGAGCGAGATGAAGGGCGTCGTCACCGCCGAGCAGCAGGACTTCACATGAGGAGGACGCCATGACCGCAAGGTTTGAGGGCGGCATCAACATCGCCATGAAAGTGCCGACCCATCAATATGCGGCGACCGTCTCCTTCTACCGCGATGTCCTCGGCCTTCCGCCGTTCGAGGACAAGGCCCCGGCCACGGGCTTCATGCTCGGCCCGAACCGGCTGTGGATCGACGAAGCGCCGAACTACAGCCAGGCGGAGGTCTGGCTCGAACTCTTCACGCCGGACCACCGGATCGCGCTCGGCCACCTGGAGACGAACGGCGTCGTGCGCTGCGACGCCGTGGAGGATCTCGGCGAGGGGTTTCGCGGCGGCTGGGTCATGAACCCCGCCAACATCGTGCACATGGTGCGCGAGCCGGACGCCTGGTAGCGATCAGATCGCGGCCGGCGGCACGAGCCCGTCGGCCGCCGCCATCGGCATCGCCTCCTCGGCCGGCGCCTGGTGCTGCAGCACCACGACGCGGGTTCCGCTCGGCACGCGGCCGTAAAGGTCGATGATGTCCTGGTTGAACAGGCGGATGCAGCCGCTCGACACGGCCTTGCCGATCGACCACGGCTCCGACGTGCCGTGGATGCGGAAGAGCGTGTCCCTGCCGTCCTTGTAGAGATAGAGCGCGCGCGGGCCGAGCGGATTGGTAAGGCCCGGCTCCATGCCGCCGGCCCATTGCAGGTTCCGCTCCGGTTCGCGCTTGATCATGCTCGGCGTCGGCGTCCAGCGCGGCCATTCCGCCTTGCGGCCGATGCGCGCCCCACCCTCGAATTCCAGCCCCGCCTTGCCGACGCCGATGCCGTAGCGCATCGCCATGCCCTCGCCCTGCACGAGGTAGAGGAAGCGGTTCTGCGTGTCGATGACGATCGTGCCGACCGGCTCCATCGTCTGGTAGGCCACCTGCTGGCGGAAATATTTCGGGTCCACCCGGCTGATATCCATCCCCGGCAGCGGGAAGCGCTCCTCCGGATGCGGTCCGTACATGGCGACATGCATCGGGTCCGGCCCCTTCCTCACCGGCTTTGCGGTGGTGACGCAGCCTGCAAGCGTCGCGGCGAGGGCAAGGAGGGCGAGGGAGCGAAGGACCGCAGAGGCGCGGGCGCGGGACACACACATGGAAGAGGCACCTGTCATTGCAATTCAAAAATCCGGCTGGAAGCCTTGCGTCGGTTCATTGAGGGCGAACGGGGCGCGGGCAGGGCGAGAAGAAAGCGAAACTGTGGCAGGCGGCCGGGTGTGGCCGACAGGCCACGCTCCCGCCCGGTGGCTTGCGGCGCGCCCGGCGAGAGCGTAAGGCTTTGCCATGCAATGGAGTGACGAAGCCATCGTTCTGGGCGTGCGGCGCCACGGCGAGACGTCGGTGATCGCCGAGGTGATGACGCGCGGGCGGGGGCGCCATCTCGGCATGGTGCGCGGCGGCCGCTCGCGCAGCATGCAGCCGGTGCTCCAGCCGGGCAATTCCGTCGACGTGACCTGGCGCGCCCGGCTTGACGAGCATCTCGGCGAGTTCCGTGTCGAGCCGCTGGAGCTTCGCGCCGGGCGCCTCATGGAAACGGCGACCGCCGTCTATGGCGTGCAGGCCATGGCCGCGCTGCTGCGCTTCCTGCCGGAGCGCGATCCGCACCCTCATCTCTACGAGGCGCTCTCCGTCATCCTCGACAACCTGCACGAACCGGCCGATGCCGGCGAACTCTTCATCCGTTTCGAACTCGCCGTGCTGAACGACCTCGGCTTCGGCCTCGATCTCCTCGAATGCGCCGCCACGGGCACGCGCGAGGATCTGTGCTACGTCTCGCCGAAATCCGGCCGCGCCGTCTCGCGGCAGGCCGGCGGGCCGTGGGCGGACAAGATGCTGGCGCTGCCCGGCTTCCTCGGCGACGAGAGCCGGCATGCGGCCGATGCCGCCGCCCTTGCCGACGGCTTCCGCCTGACCGCCTTCTTCCTCAACCGC
The DNA here is from genome assembly GCF_016839145.1 of Shinella sp. PSBB067. Lineage (NCBI taxonomy): Bacteria > Pseudomonadati > Pseudomonadota > Alphaproteobacteria > Hyphomicrobiales > Rhizobiaceae > Shinella > Shinella sp. PSBB067. Next base: position 913,063 of record NZ_CP069303.1, read on the forward strand.
CATGTCTGCGAACCGCGCGGCCTGGAACTCGCCAGCGCCCGCGACGGCTTCGTGCAGGCCGCGCTGAAGGCGCTTGCCGGGCAGGGCGGGCCGGCGAGAGAGGCACGCGCGTAACGGCGGCCGTCTTCCCTTGAAATCCGGCGTAGCGCGCGGCGAGGAGAAACCTGGCCGCGTTTGGCGTTTGGCAAAAACCGGGTAGTGTTGCGCCCGGACAATGCCCTTCTGGAGTCGCAATGCTCGATATTCTTTCCCTGGTCGCCCTTGGCCTGGCGCTCTACACCCTCAATGCCTCGCGCAACAATGCGCAGAAACTCGGCGAGGAGGTGATGCGCCTCAGGCAGGACGTCGAGGCCCTGAAGGCCGGGCATGCCGCAGCGCCGGCGGAGGCCGTCTCGGCCGGATCGGCGGAGGAGGCCTTGCCCGAGCCGCCGGAGCCGGAAAGCTTCGCCGGCCCCTGGGCGGCACCGGTCGGCGTGTCCGAAAAGGACGATGCGATCGTCGGGGGCGAGATGCCCGTGGCTGCCGCCGCGAGCGAAGCCGCCGCGCCGGAAGCGATCGCCGCTCCCGCCGCCGCGCCGGCACGGCCGAGGGAAAGCTTCGAAAGCCGCATCGGTGCGCGCTGGGCCGTCTGGGTCGGCGGTATCGCGCTCGCGCTCGGCGGTATCTTCATGGTGAAATACTCCATCGAGGCGGGTCTTCTGAGCCCCGCCGTCCGCCTCTCGCTCGCGGCGGCCTTCGGCCTCGTGCTGATGGTCGCCGGCGAGTTCGTGCGCCGCGGCACCCAGCCGCTCATCGCCAATGCCTTCCGCAACGCCATGATCCCCGGCGTGCTGACGGCCGCCGGCGCCATCACGCTCTTCGCCGTCACCTTTGTCGCCTACGAGTTCTATGGCTATCTCGGCGCGCCGGCCGCCTTCGCGCTGCTTGCCGCGGTGTCCTTCGTGACCATCGGCCTCTCCCTGCTGCACGGGCAGGCGCTCGCCGGCCTCGGCCTTCTCGCCTCCATGATGACGCCCGTGCTGGTCTCCACCAGCGAGCCGAGCCCCTGGAGCCTCTTCGGCTTCCTCGCCATCGCCTGGCTTGCCACCTTCGCCGCATCCCGCATCCGCCGCTGGCAGGCCGTTCCGGCGCTCGCCAATGCCGGCATGGCGCTGTGGGCGCTGCTCTATCTTTCGCAGGCCGGCAACGTCGAAGTGCTGCCGTTGCTCCTCGCCATGCTGGTGCTGGCGCTCGGCCACGGCCTCATCTGGCCGGGCGGCATCGGGGCGCAGGATGGTCCCGCGCGGGAGGCCTCCGCCGGGCCGCTCGACCGCCTCTTCGCCCCGCCCGCGGTCGCGGTGTCGCTGTCGGGCGCGCTGGCCATGCTCTTTGCCGCGCTGGTGCTGGCAGGCAGCGTCCCCTCCGTCTCCGCCGCCGCCACCGGTTTCGCCGTCATCGTCATCGCGCTGGCGCTGCTCGGCGCGCTGCGCGGCTGGGCGGTCTATCCGGCCGTCTTCTCCGCCATCGGCGCGGTTGCTGGGACGGTCGCGATGGCGGCCCTGCCGGCCGGCGTTTTCGCCGATACGTTCACCGCGCCCGCTGCGCCGATGCCGGCGGGGGCCGCGCCGGTCAATCTTCTGCTGCTGCTCGCCACCGCCTATGCCGCCGTCGGCCTAGCGGCGGTGCGCCTGCGCCAGGCCACGTCCGGCGCCTTCGCCGCGCTCTGGAGCCTGCTGGCGACGGCCGTGCCCTTCGCGATCCTCTCCGTCAGCTTCCTCAGCTTCGCAAACCTCTCCTTCGACCCCAAGCACGGCCTCCTCGCCATCGTCTTCGGTCTCGTCTTCCTTGCGGCGGCGGAGGTTTTTTCCCGCGGGCGGGCGGAGGAGGAGGGGATATTCATCCCGCAATGGGCATTTGCCGCCGGCGGTTTCGCCTTCCTCGTGCTGGCGCTGCACGCGCTGACGGACGGCCTTGCCACCACGCTCGGCATCGCGCTTTGCGGCACCGCCGCCGTCTTCGCGACGCGCCTTCGCCGCTGGCCGGTGCTGCCCTGGCTGATGGCTGGCGCGGCCGCCGTCGTCGCCGGCCGCATCGCCTTCGAGCCGACCATCGTCGGCGCTGCGAACCTGTCGAAGACCCCGGTCTTCAACCAGCTTCTCGCCGGCTACGGCATCCCGGCCGCGCTGCTCGCCCTTTCGGCCTTCGAACTGCGCCGCTGGCCGGACGTACGCATCCGCAGCCTCCTTCAGGCGCTCGCCAGCCTGTTCCTGCTTCTGACCGCCGCGATCCTCGTGCGCCACGGCATGAACGGCGGCGTGCTCGACAGCTCCGTCCCGACGCTCGGCGAGCAGGCGATCTACACGCTGCTGGTCATCGGCGCCTCGGCGACCATGATGTCGCTCGACCTCAAGTCGCCGAGCCCCGTCTTCCGCTACGGTTCCATGGCGGTCGGCGGGCTTTCCGTCCTCTCGGTGCTGAGCGCCCATTTCGTCGCGCTCAATCCCTATGTCACCGGCGAATTGCTCGGCCGTTGGCCGGTCCTCGACCTGCTGCTGGTCGGCTACCTCATTCCCGGCATCGCCTATGGCGGGCTTGCCTGGTATGCGCGCGGCCGCCGGCCGATGCCCTATGTGATCATGCTGGCGCTGACCGGCGTCGCGCTGGTCTTCGCCTGGGTCACGCTGTCCGTGCGCCGCTACTGGCACGGCGAAGGCATCGCCGGCTGGAAGGGCTTCCTCCAGCCGGAGACCTATACCTATTCCGTCGTCTGGCTGCTGCTCGGCGTCCTGCTGCTCGCCGTCGGCTCGAAGGCCGATTCGAAGAGCATCCGCCTTGCCTCCGCCGGCCTCGTGCTGATCGCCGTCGTCAAGGTCTTCCTCATCGACATGTCGAACCTCGAAGGCATCCTGCGCGCACTCTCCTTCATCGGCCTCGGCGCGGTGCTGATCGGCATCGGGCTCTTCTACCAGAAGATCCTGTCGGGAAAGTCCGGGACGGGCGAAAAGGCGGAATTGAACGCGCCGTCGTGACGGGATAGGTCTCGCGCAGTCTTTTTCGGGTAGTCCATGTCCTTCACCTGCCTCGCCGCCGCCTTTTCACCCCTCGGGGACCTTGCAGGCCGCCTGCTGCCGCAGGCCTTTGCCGCCGACGACGGCTCGCACGACGCCGCCCATCTCATCCGCGTGTGGAAGAGCGCCCGGCGCATCCGGGCGGAGGAGGGCGGCGACCTGCGCCTCCTCGCCGCCGCCGTGCTGCTGCACGATTGCGTGGCGGTGGAGAAGAACTCCCCGCTGCGCAAGGAAGCCTCCCGCCTTGCCGCCGAAAAGGCCGCAAGCCTCCTTTCCGCCCAAGGCTGGAGCAAGGCCGATGTGGCGGCCGTCGCAGACGCCATCCTCACGCACAGCTTCTCGGCGAACCTGCCGCCGCAGACGCTGGAGGCGAGGATCCTGCAGGATGCCGACCGGCTGGACGCCATCGGCATGGTCGGCGCGGCGCGCTGCTTCTATATTGCCGGACGCATGGGCAGCGGCCTCTACGATCCGCTGGACCCGCTCGCCGAACGACGCCCGCTTGACGACAAGGCCTTCGCCATCGACCATTTCGAGGTGAAGCTCTTCCGGCTGGCCGATGGTTTCCAGACGGCGGCCGGCGCGCGGATGGCGAAGGAGCGCACGGAGCGCCTGCGCGCGATCCGCGACATGCTGCTGGATGAAATCTGAGCGAAAACATGCTTTTGTGCCGCCGGCATGAATCGATCCGGCAAGGCGTTGAATCGAAGTTTCAGGAAAGGTCGCCCGCATGAAGGTCGAGGCTCTCAACATCTACCCGCTGAAGAGCGGCCGGGCCGTTCCCGTCGACACCGCGACGGTCCGCCTCGACGGCCTTTCCGGCGACCGGCGCTTCATGATCGTCGAGCCGGACGGCCGCTTCATCACCCAGCGCGAATTGCAGGCGCTCGCCCGCATCGAGGCGACGGCGGTCGGCGAGAGCCTGCATCTCGAGATGGAAGGCCGCCAGCTCTTCGCCAGCTTCGAGCCGGAAGACCGCCTCGACGTCACGATCTGGGACTGCCCCGTCAACGCCGCGGTGGCCGACGAGGCGGTGAACGACGTGCTCTCGGACTGGCTCGCCCGCCCGGTGAAGCTGGTGCACATGGATGCCGCGGCCTACCGTGCCGAGGGCGAGGAATGGGCCGGCAGCCCGGCGCCCGTCGGCTTTGCGGACGGTTTTCCGGTTCTTGTCACGACGACCGGCTCGCTGGCGGACCTCAACCGCACGCTCGTCGCCAAGGGGCAGGAGCCCGTCGGCATGGACCGCTTCCGCACCAATATCCTCGTTTCCTGCGAGGAGCCCTGGGAGGAGGACTTCTGGCAGGCGATCGAGGTGGGCGGCATCGTCTTCGATCTCGTCAAGCCCTGCGCGCGCTGCATCATGACCACGCAGGACCAGGCGACCGGCGAGCGCATTGGCGGCAACCCCATCCAGGGCCTCGCCGAAAAGCGCATGTCCGCCGACCGCCGCGTGCCCGGCGTGCTCTTCGGCTGGAACGCCGTGCCCCGCGGCGAGGGCGAAATCCGCCTCGGCGACGCGGTGCGCGTGACGGGCACGCGCACCGAGCGCTGGCCGATGAAGGTGCGGGCTTGAAGACGCCCTCAAGGGCGGCTCACACCCAGCCGCGCCGCCGGAAATAGAGGAACGGCACGAGGGCGGACAGGACCATCAGGGCGACGGCCCAGGGGTAGCCGAGGTGCCATTGCAGCTCGGGCATCAGTTCGAAGTTCATGCCGTAGACCGAGGCGACGAGGGTCGGCGGCAGGAAGACTACCGAGGCGACCGTGAAGATCTTGATGATCTGGTTCTGCTCCAGATTGATGAGGCCGAGCGTCGCGTCGAGCAGGAAGTTGATCTTGCCCGACAGGAACGCGGCGTGGTCGCCGAGCGAGGAGGCGTCCCGCTGCACGAGCTTGACGAGCTGGCGGATTTCCTTGGAGGGCCGGCGGGTGTGGTTTTCCACCGCCGCGTGATAGGCGACGAGGCGCGAGATGCTGACGAGGCTTTCGCGCACGCCGCTGAGGAAATCTCCCTTGCGGCCGAGATGCTCGATCAGCCCTTCGAGGTTGCGCGTGTGCTTGCCGGACGCGGCCGACTTGCTGCGGAAGATTTCGCGCGAGATCACGTCGATCTCGTTGCCGAGCCGTTCCAGCACGTCCGCCATGCGGTCGATGATCGCCTCGATGAGGCCGATCATGACATCCTCGCCGGTCTCGTAGGAATGCCCGTTGCCGCGCAGCGCCCGGTTGCAGAAGGTCACGAAGGGCCTGGCATCGGCGTGGCGCACGGTCACCAGCGTCGTCCCGCGCAGGATGAAGGTGATCGGCATCTTGGTCGGCTCGTCGCTGTCGAGATTGGCGAGCGCCGTCATGGTCATGAAGGCCGCGCCGCCCTCCTGGTAGAGGCGGGCGGAGAGCTCGATGTCCTCCATCTCCTCCCGGCTCGGGATGGAAACGTGCAGCGCGGCTTCCACCTCGCTCACTTCCTCCGGCGTCGGGCCGAGAAGGTCGTACCAGAGGGCAGGGGTAATGGCCTGCTCGATGGCCGGGTTGGAAATTTCGCGCAGGCAAAAGCGGTCAGCCTTGCGGGCATAGATCTGCAGCATGCTTCACTCCTCTGAGGGCGTTCTCGCCGTCCGGAGCGAAGCCAGGGGCCTCTTACCGGACAGGTCGCTCGATTGCTCTCGATGATCGACTGTCGGGGTCCATTGATCTTATCCGGGTTAAAGGCGCCGCCATGTGACGCCTGAGGGGGAGATGCGCCCAAAATCGTTCCGCGTCAAGCACATCCGCAGTCCCGTTGAATCGGATTGTCCCATCAGCGTGGTTGATCGCTCGCTCAATTAAATTCGCTTTTGTTAATCGATGGCCGGGCGTAGGTTCCGGGGCCATATTCGGGAGACGCCTATGTCCGCCACCACCTATGCGGCCCCCGCCGCGCGCCGGTCCATGCCCTGGCCCGTCATCGTCGCCGGCTCGCTGATCGCCGTGCTCACCTTCGGCCCGCGCTCGGCGATGGGCTTCTTCCAGCTTCCGATGCTGCAGGATACCGGCTGGGACCGCACGACCTTCGGCCTCGCCATGGCCTTGCAGAATCTCGCCTGGGGCGTTAGCCAGCCCTTCTTCGGCGCCATCGCCGACAAGTTCGGCACCTGGCGCGTGCTGCTCGTCTCGGGTCTCGTCTATGCGCTCGGCCTCTTCCTGATGTCGCTCGGCACCTCGCCGCTCTGGCTGCATGTCGGCGGCGGCGTGCTGGTCGGGCTCGGCGTCGGGGCCGGTTCCTTCGGCATCCTCCTGTCCGCCTTCGCGCGCAACGTGACGCCCGAGCAGCGCTCGATGGCCTTCGGCATCTGCACGGCGGCGGGATCGGCCGGCATGTTCCTCTTCGCGCCGCTCTCGCAGGGCCTGATCAGCGCCTTCGGCTGGTCGGACAGCCTCGTCTATCTCGGCGTCCTCATGCTCCTCGTGCCGCTTCTCGGCATTCCGCTGCGCGGCAATTCCTCCTCCGGCATCACCGCCGCCAGCGAATACAAGCAGACGATCGGCGAGGCGCTACGCGAGGCGCTCGGCCATCGCAGCTACCTGCTGCTCGTCGCCGGCTTCTTCGTCTGCGGCTACCAGGTCGCCTTCATCACCGCGCATTTCCCCGCCTATCTCGGCGACATCGGCATCGACGCGCGCTACGCGGTGATCGCCCTGGCGCTGATCGGCTTCTTCAACATCATCGGCTCGCTTGCCGCCGGCGTCATCGGCCAGCGTTACTCGAAGCCCTATTTCCTCGCCTACATCTACCTTGCCCGCTCGGTTGCGGTCTCGGCCTTCATCCTCCTGCCGAAGTCGCCTGCCTCCGTCATCATTTTTGCTGTGGTGATGGGCCTGCTCTGGCTCTCCACCGTGCCGCCGACCAACGGCCTCGTCGCCATCATGTTCGGCACCAAGCATCTCGGCCTGCTCGGCGGCATCGTCTTCCTGTCGCACCAGGTCGGCTCGTTCCTCGGCGTGTGGATGGGCGGTTACCTCTACGACCATTTCGGCACCTACGATCCGGTCTGGTGGCTCGGCGTGGCGCTCGGCGTCTTCGCGGCGGTCGTGCACTGGCCGATCGAGGAAAAAGGCGTCGCCCGCCCGGTCGCCGCCTGACCGCGCCAAAGCTTGCGCCGCGCGAAGGAATTCGGGCGGCGCTTCTTGCAAACCGTCGCAAAAGTTTCTAAATCTGAACCACCGGCCAATGCCGGTTTTGTTTTACGGCTATTATGCTCAATTTGAGCAAAATGGCGAGGCCGCCCGAAACCGGCGGCAGAGGAGGGTTCCATGACCGTTCTGGCCCAGCATGCGGCAGGAGCCGAGGCCGCACGTCCGCTCACCGCGGCGGAGCGCTTCGGCGTCGTCGAGAAACCGGACCTCACCTTCACGCCCGAGATCGCCCGCGAGACCGAGCATCTCTACGAGCGGGTCAAACAGTTCATCCCCGCCTTCGAATGGCCGGTCTACGCGCCCTATGTCGCCGCGATCAACCGGCTGAAGAAGGAGCGCAGCGCCGTCATCCTCGCGCACAATTACCAGACGCCGGAAATCTTCCACTGCGTCGCCGACATCGTCGGCGATTCGCTGCAGCTCGCCCGCGACGCCACCAAGGTCGATGCCGAGATCATCATCCAGTGCGGCGTGCACTTCATGGCCGAGACCTCCAAGCTGCTGAACCCGGAAAAGACCGTCCTGATCCCCGATGCGAAGGCCGGTTGCTCGCTGTCCGATTCGATCACCGGCGCCGACGTGCGCCTGCTCAAGCAGCGCTATCCCGGCGTGCCTGTTGTCACCTATGTCAACACGTCCGCGGACGTGAAGGCGGAGACGGACATCTGCTGCACGTCCTCCAACGTGCTCGCCGTCATCGAGAGCCTGGAGAGCGACACGGTGCTCTGCATCCCGGACGAGTATCTGGCGATGAACGTCGCCAAGCAGACCAACAAGAAGATCCTCACCTGGAAGGGCCATTGCGAGGTGCATGAGCGCTTCACCCCGCAGGAACTGCTCTCCTACAAGGAGGCCCATCCCGGCATCGAGATCATCGGCCACCCGGAATGCCACCCGGATGTCATCGCCGTCTGCGATTTTGCCGGTTCGACCTCGGGCATGATAAACTATGTGAAGGATCATCGCCCCTCGCGCGTGCTGCTCGTCACCGAATGCTCCATGGCCTCCAACATCCAGGCCGAACTGCCGGGCGTCGATTTCGTGAAGCCCTGCAACCTCTGTCCGCATATGAAGCGCATCACGCTGCCGAAGATCCTCGACAGCCTGGTGAACATGACGGAGGAGGTCGTGGTCGACCCGGCGATCGCCGATCGCGCCCGCCTCGCCGTCGAGCGGATGGTGAATTTGAAGCAGTAATCGGGACGTATGGCCCGCGCCATGCCGCCCCTCATGCCCTTGCCGGGACCTTTCCCTTGGCTTCGGAGAGAAGCAGGAAAACGGTGAGCCCGGCGCTCCTCGCCCCGCTTGCGGGAAGAGGATGCCGGCAGGCAGGCGGGGGGCGGACGGCAGGCCGCATCGTCGGAGGAAAGACAAATGCCCATGGAAAGTTTCCGCCCGCAATCGTGGAACGGCATCGATGACATCGTCATCGTCGGCGGCGGCCTTGCCGGCCTGTTCTGCGCGCTGAAGCTCGCGCCGCGCCCCGTCACGATCCTTGCCGCCGCGCCTATCGGGCAGGGCGCGTCCTCGGCCTGGGCGCAGGGCGGCATCGCCGCGGCCATGAGCCCGGGCGACACGTTCGACAAGCACGTCGCCGACACGCTGGAGGCGGGCGCCGGCATCGTCGACGAGAAGATGGCGCGCTTCATGGTCTCCGAAGGCCCGGCGCGCATCCACGACCTCCTCGAATACGGCGTGCCCTTCGACCGCGACCTCGAAGGCCAGCTTCTGCTTTCCCGCGAGGCCGCCCATTCCGAGCGCCGCATCGTGCGCGTGAAGGGCGACATGGCCGGCAAGGCCATCATGGAGGCGCTAATCGCGGCCGTGCGCAACACGCCGTCGATCCGCGTGCTGGAAGGCTACGTCGTCGAGGAACTGGTGCGCGAAGGCCGCTTCATCTCCGGCGTCGTCGCCCGGCCGGATGCCGGCCAGTCGAAGAACCGCGTGCATTTCCCCGCCCGTGCCGTCGTGCTCTGCTCGGGCGGCGTCGGCCATCTCTTCGCCGTCACCACCAATCCGTGGGAGGCCTGCGGCCAGGGCGTCGGCATGGCGGCCCGCGCAGGCGCCATCATCGCCGACCCGGAATTCGTGCAGTTCCACCCGACCGCCATCAATATCGGCCGCGATCCCGCGCCACTCGCCACCGAGGCGCTGCGCGGCGACGGGGCGCATCTTATCAATGCCGCCGGCCACCGCTTCATGCTTGATATCCACGAGGACGGCGAGCTCGCCCCGCGCGACATCGTCTCGCGCGGCGTCTTCGCCGAGGTGCAGGCCGGCCGCGGCGCCTTCCTCGATTGCACCAAGGCCGTCGGCGCGCATTTCCCGGACATGTTCCCGACCGTCTACGCCTCCTGCATCGCCGCCGGCATCGATCCGGTGACCCAGCCGATCCCCGTCGTGCCGGCCGTGCACTACCACATGGGCGGCGTGCTCACGGATGCCGAGGGCCGCACCTCCATCGACGGCCTGTGGGCCGCCGGCGAGGTCACGTCCACCGGCGTGCATGGCGCCAACCGCCTTGCCTCCAACTCGCTGCTCGAAGCCGTCGTCTTCGCCGCCCGCATCGCGGAGAACATCAAGGGCATCCTGCCCGAGCCGAAGATCAACGACTGGGGCAAGAATGCCGGCGAGAGCGACGACCTCGTCACCATCGAGGACAGCCCGGCGCTCACCCGCCTGCGCCGCATCATGAGCGACAAGGCCGGCGTCATCCGCAGCCGGGAGGGCCTTGCGGCCGCCATCCGCGAGATCGCCGTGCTGGAGCGCGAGAACAGCCGCATGCGCTTCCACAACATCGTCACCACCGCCAAGCTCATCACCGTCGGCGCGTGGCTGCGCGAGGAAAGCCGCGGCGGCCATTTCCGCTCCGATTTCCCCGAGCAGAAGGCCGCCTGGAAGCACCGCACCTTCCTCACGCTGGCCGACGCCGAGGCGGTCGTCGCCGAACTTTCGCAGACGGCGGCGGCCTGACGCCGCCGCTCCAGTCGTAACCAACCGGGACGAGCAGCCATGACCACTCCCTTTCTCCCCGTCCTCTCGCCGCTGATGGTGGAGGAGCAGGTGCGCGCGGCGCTTGGCGAGGACCTCGGCCGGGCCGGCGACATCACCAGCCAGGCGACCATCGCGCCCGACATGACGGCGACCGCCGGGTTGAACAGCCGCGAGGACGGCGTCGTCGCCGGCCTCGATCTCGCCCGCGCCGCCTTCCGCCTGATGGACCCGGCCATCCGCTTCGAAGCCTTCGTGAAGGACGGCGACACGCTTTCGCCGGGCACGGTGATCGCGACGGTGTCCGGGCCGGCCCGTGCAGTGCTATCGGCCGAGCGCGTGGCGCTCAACTTCCTCATGCATCTGAGCGGCGTCGCCTCCTACACGGCGCGCTTTTCCCGCGAGATCGCCCATACGCACGCCAGGGTCTGCTGCACGCGCAAGACCATTCCCGGCCTGCGCGCGCTGGAGAAATACGCCGTGCGCATGGGCGGCGGCTCCTCGCACCGCTACGGGCTGGATGACGCGATCCTCATCAAGGACAACCATATCGCGGTTGCCGGCGGCGTTGCCGGCGCCATCCGCGCCGCCCGCGCCTTCGCGGGCCATCTCGTCAAGGTCGAGGTCGAGGTGACGACGCTGGAGGAGATGGAAGAGGCGCTGGAAGCGCAGCCGGATGTCGTGCTGCTCGACAATATGGGGCCGGAACTCCTGCGCCGCGCCGTCGAGATCAACCGCGACTGTGCCGGCCTTGCCGACGCGGCCTATGCTGCGGACCCGCGCCGGGTGAAGCTCGAAGCCTCCGGCAACGTGAACCTTTCGACGATCCGCGCCATCGCCGAGACCGGTGTCGACTACATCTCGACGTCGAAGATTACCATGGCCGCGCCGACGCTCGACATCGGCCTCGACGTCGTCGTGGGCTGACGGCGGGGAACACCCGGCGAGAGGATGCGTTGCGCTTCCATGGGAAACCAACCGGAAGGACGCATCATGACGAAGATCGTTGCGCTCGCCATCGCGGCGGGCACCCTTGCGGCGCTCGGCTCTCCAGCCCTCGCGCAGCAGACAAAGAACACGGCGGAGGCCAATTTCGTCGACCGTTCCGGCACGGAAAACGGCCGCGCGCACCTGACCGCCGCAAACGACGGCGTGCTTTTCGAGGTGGAGGTCTCGGGCCTGACGCCGCGCAAGTGGGTGGCGCTGCACATCCACGAAACCGGCACCTGCGATCCCGGCGGCGGCCACGAATCGGCCGGCGGCCACTTCAATCCCGACGAGAAGAAGCATGGCTTCGTCGCCGCCGACGGGCCCCATGCCGGCGACCTGCCGAACCAGTATGTCGCCGAGGACGGCATCCTGCGCGCGCAGATCTATTCGACCATGGTGCGCCTCGACGATGCGGAGCGCGGCATCCGCGGCCGCGCGCTCATCGTCCATGCCGGCTCGGACGACTACCGCACCGATCCGGCCGGCGGCGCGGGCGACCGGCTTGCCTGCGCGGTGATCAAGTAGGCCCCGGACGGGCCTATCGCATCCCCACCTTGAGGCCCGGCGCCGGGCGCTCCTCGAAGATGCGGCGACGGAAGCGGAAGAGTGCGGCGGGCCGCCCCCCGGTGGCCGAGGTGGAGATGCCGGTCGGTTCCACCAGTTCGGCGCCTTCGACGAGCCGGCGGAAATTCTGCTTGTGCAGGTGGCGGCCGGAAATCGCCTCGACGGTCGCCTGCAATTCGGTGAGCGTGAATTCCGGCGCCATCAGCTCGAAGATGACAGGGCGGTATTTGAGCTTGCCGCGCAGCCGCGCCATGGCGGTCGCCAGGATGCGGCGATGGTCATGGCGCATCGCCGTGCCTGCCGAAGGCTGGCCGGGCCGTGCGCGCCCGTCGGTCACGGCCTCTTCGGCGATGCCGGCTTCATAGAGCAGTTCGTACCGCTCCAGCACGCGCTCTTCGTCCCACGGGAAGTCGTCGAGGCCGAAGGCGAGGCGCATGCGGGTGCGCGGGGCGGGCATGGCGCTCGCGCGCCCCTGGCCGACGACCTCCGCGGCCCAGGATTTCAGCGCCGGGAGGATCACCTGGTCGATCACCTGGGGACGCCCTTGCCGCCAGTCTTCCCACGGAAGGTAGCTGTACCAGTCGCGCCACGCCGCTCCCGCCTCCGCCAGCCGTTCGTTCGCCTCGGCGTCGGTGCGCGTCAGCGCGAGATAGCCGACCGAGACCATGTGCGTGCCGGCCTCGTCGGGCGCCTTCTGCCGGCCGCGGTCGCCGAAGGTGTAGAGCTGCTCGATATAGCCGAGCTTCAGCGCGGTCTGCGCCTCCACGCTGGCGCGCAGGCTCGTCTCGAAGGTGCGGTGCTGGTGCGGGTCGAAGGGGCCGAAGGGCAGGGCGTCGCGCGCGTTGGCGCCGTCGCCGCCGATTGCGAGAATGCAAGGGGTGCGGCCGGAAATCGCGACGACCGCCGCGTTGAGGCCGATTTCGACCGGGGGGCGGGCGCCGGTTTGCGTCATGGCTGCGCAGCCTCGGGAACGGCGGAGAAGGCGAAGGGACTGTCGCCGACATAATCCGCCCCGCGCCCGATGGCCTTGACGGCGGCGGCGAGCCGGCCGCCCCGCCCGAGCACATGGTCGCCGATCTCGACCAGCCGCGCATTGGGGGTCGCCTGCACCGAGGCACGGCGCAGGCGCTGCGCGAGAGCGTGGTCGTCCTGGTCCGGCTCCACCGCGAGCGCGGCGATGAGCGCGGCGGCCGGCGAGCGGGAAACGCCCATCATGCAATGGACGAGCAGCGGCGCCTGCCGGTCCCAGCCGCGGGCAAAGCCGATGATCGCCGCCACGTGCTCCTCGCCGGGCGCGACGAGGTTGCCGGTGCCGGCGAAGGCGATGTCGTTGACCCCGACGATCATGTGCCGCCCGGCGGAAATCACCGCGGGCCGGTGAAAATCCTGCTTCGGGGCGACGAGGCTCAGCATCTCGCGGCAGCGGTGGCGCACGGCGAGCTCCGCGATCCTGCCGAGCGGGGCGACGACGATCGTGCCCATGCTCACACCGCCGCGGCGAGGGGACCGCGCTCGCGCTCCAGCGCCTCGAAGCGTTCGGCAAAGCGCTTCTGCGCCTCGACGGCCGGCAGCGGCGCGATGTCCAGCATGGCGAGCGTGATGCCGCGCGGCGCGCCGAAGAACTTCGTGGCCTCCGCATGGGAGAAGCCGGCAAGCTCGGTCGCCTCGAAGAAGGCGGCGACCTGGTCGGCCTTCTTGATCCTGGCCTTCAGCGCGGCAGGCGTGGAGGAGGGCAGGCCGAAGCGCAGGTGCACGGCCGCCTCCAGCCGCTTTTCCACCACCTTGTAGCCGCCGCCGACCACCGCCTTGAAGGGCGAGATCATGTCGCCGATCACATATTCCGGCGCGTCGTGCAGCAGCGCCATCAGGCAGTCGTCCGCGTCGCAGCGGTTCTGGTGGCGGAAGATCGTCTCGACGACCAGCGAATGCTGCGCCACCGAAAAGGCATGGTCGCCGCCCGTCTGGCCGTTCCAGCGCGCGACGCGGGCAAGGCCGTGGGCGATGTCGGAAAGCTCGATGTCGAGCGGGGACGGGTTCAGGAGATCGAGGCGGCGGCCGGACAGCATGCGCTGCCAGGCGCGGGGCTGCGTCTTCGCTCTTGCGGCACCGTTCATTGCGCCGGCACCTCGGACGCGTCATCCGGGAAGGCAAGGCCGGTCCACCCCGGAAGCTCGACGGTGACGGGCGCGCCGTCCGCGGTGATCGGCGTGCCGCTGCAGATCGCATCGCCGGCGCGGTCGATGCGCACGATGGCAAGGCCGAGCGCGCCGGAGACGCTGCCGAGCGTCCCGATCGGCTTGCCGCCGGCCAGAAGCTCGGTGCCCGTCGCGGGCAACGCGACCTCGCCCTTGACGACGACCGGGCGGCGGCGGGCGGTGCCGCGATGATGCATGCGGGAAACGACCTCCTGCCCGACATAGCATCCCGTGCGGAAGGAAACACCGCCGCTGAGGTCGAGCAGCACGTCGTGCGGGAAGGCGTCGGAAAGGGCATAGTCGCGGCCGGCTTCGGGAAGGCCGGCGGTGATGCGCAATACGTCGTAGAGCGTCGCATCGTCCGCGCCGCCGCCGCCCGCGCGGCGGGAGACGTCGAGGCCCGCCTTGGCAAAGCGTATGTCGCGCGGCGCCCCGTCCTCCGCCCCGTCCCAGGCGACCGTCACCTCGCTGCCCTCGACGACCGCAAGATCGACCGCGGCGCGCAGCTTGTACATGGTCAGCCGCTTGAGGAGCGCGTCGCGCTGGTCCTGCGCCGTCTCCAGCAGGAAGGCCTGCGCGCCGTCGCGGCCGATCAGGAAATCGAAGAGGATCTTGCCCTGCGGCGTCAAAAGCGCGCCGGGGCGGATTTCGTCCGCCTGCAGGTCGGGCAGGTTGGTCGTGATGAGCGATTGCAGGAATGTTTCGGCGTCCTTGCCGGAAATGCGGAGAAAGGCGCGGCCGGAAAGCGTGACGGAAGGCATGTTTCGATCCAGGTTTCTTGCGCGCCGGCAAGGCCCGGCGCAGGCGGTGCACCATCGCACCCGTTGAAACAGAAGTAGAACGGCCGGGCCGCTTTCGCAAGGTCATGCGCTCTTGCCCGATGGCGCCGGGCCGCTATGAAGGGCCTCCACCGAGACGAGGCTGAAAGACCATGGATACTCCCCCGCCGCTTCCCCATGACGCATGGTCCGCCTGGCATCCGCGCGAACTTGCGCGCCGGCTCGCGGGCGTCCCGCAGCCATGGTGCGTCGTCGGCGGCTGGGCGCTCGATCTCTGGCACGGCGTCGAGACAAGGCCGCACGAGGACCTCGAATTCACCATCCTGCGCGCGGATTTCCCGGCGTTCCGCGCGGTGCTTCCCGACCTGCGCCTCCACGCGGCCGATGACGGCAAGGTGTGGCCGCTTGGGGAAAACGAGACGCCGCCGGCCGGCGTGGCGCAGGTCTGGTGCGCGGATGTGGCGGCGCGCTGCTGGCGTGTGGACATGATGCTGGAGGACGGAACGCCCGAAACCTGGGTCTACAAGCGCGACCCGTCGATCCGCCGCCCGCGCGGCGAGATGGTCCGTCTGACGGAGGAGGGCATTGCCTATCTCGCGCCGGAGGCGATCCTGCTTTTCAAGGCGAAGTACCGGCGCGACAAGGACGAGGCCGATTTCGCCCGCGCGCTGCCGAAGCTGAATGAAGCGGAACGGGACTGGCTGCGGGCAGGCATCGCCAGGGCCTGTCCCGACCATGCCTGGCTGGACGTGCTTGCGGTCACTCGCCGGTGACGAAGAACTTCCACTGGCCGTCGGGCGTGATGCCGACGCGGTAGAAATTGTAGCTGCCGAATTCCTGCATTTCGGAATAGTCGCCGGCGGTGACGATGCGCAGCAGTTCCACCTTCTCCGGCGGCGTCAGCTTCGCCAGCGGCTTTTCGGCGAAATAGGGCCAGACATACATGTCGTCCGCCGTGCCCTGGCCGACATGGGCAAAGCCGGTCGCCAGCACGTCGAGAAGGATGGCAAGGACCTCGATCCCGTCGGGATCGCCGGACTGGCCCTTGAGCGTCTCGACCGGGCCTTCCTCGCTTTCGACCATGGAGACCTGCGTCTCGGTCATGCCCTTGCCGAGAAGGGGCCGCAGCCGCTCGATGTCGCCGGAGGCGGCCGCCTCGACGATGAGTTCGCGCATGCGGCGCACCGGTTCAGGCGCCTTGGCGATGTCGTGGATGACCTCGACCGGCGGCTGGTCGGCGGAGCTGTCGTCGGCAGGCCCGGTCACCGCGCCGTCGTTGCGAATCAACGGGTCGGGCAAAGGCAACTGGAGGGGGCCGGTCTCTTCTTCCGTCTCGACCGGCGCGGGCTTTTCGTCCTTCGCGGGCTCTTGGCCCTCCGCCGGCTTTTCCTGCACCTGTTCGTGCTTCAACTCGCTGAGGGCGAAGGCCGGGCGCAGGGGGGTAACGAGCATTGTCGCCGCCAGAAGCACCGACAATGCGATGACGCTGCCGCAAGGCAGCTTTTTGCCGTCAGCCGACGTCTGCATGACCTGTCTTTCCAGCCTATTGCAGGATGCGATCGGGGGAGAATTCTCCAGCCATCATGCGCTCGCGCAGCGAATCGAGCAACGCTTCCGCGCCCTTTTCGCCATGGACGCGGATCGTCTCGCGCAGGGCGAGCGCGATGGCCGCATCGGCGATGATCTCGGCTTCGATGCCATCAGCCATCCCGTCGGCCCAGGCCTCGTTCTGGTATTCCAGAGCGGCCTGCATCTTCTCGTGCACGATCATCTCGTCGATATCGTTGAGAGTAGGTTCCATTGATCGGTCCATGCCAGGCATTCAGTTCTTACTGCACTGTTAACGACCTTAGCAGCCTTTTCCCAAAACGGCACTGGCTGCTGCGAAAACAGGTTAATTAATCCCTAATTTCCGAACCTTGCGGTAATTTCCGTGGCAAGTGTTGCACCTTCGTTACGGTATCTCTCTTCTGCGACAACCGCCGAGTCGGTGCAAGCGGTATAGATGGCCGCAAAGGAGCGGTATCCACGGTTGAATGCGGCGGTCAGCTTTTCCTGCCGCTTCGGCTCTTTGGCCGCTTCCAGCTCGATGATGCGCTGCATGGCGGCGCGCCAGTTGTCCTCCGCCTTGCCCGCACAGAGATTGCGCAGGTAATGCACCGCGCCGAGGATTTCAGAAAGCCGCTCCAGCCGCTCGTCATAGGGCGCCGGTTTTTCCTCGACGGGGGCCGCGGCGGGCGTTTCCGTGCCGGCGGCCGGCTTCGCCTTCTGGGCGAGGGCGGGGACGGCAAGGGCAAGGCTTGCGATCAGCGCGAGGCGAATCAGCTTCATGCGGCAGGCCCCAGCCGTTCGGCCTCCAGCCGGGCGATGCATTCGCGCACGCTGTCGGGCGCGGGAAGGCCCGCGATCTCCTCGGCGGTATACCAGCCCACCCCCGCCGCATCGTCCGAGGCGACGGCGACCGCATTCCGGTCGGCCTTTACCTTGAAGACGGAGAGGAAGAAGGAGGGGCTGCCGGGACCGTCCTCGCGGCCGGGCAGGTCGTAGGTCGCGAAAAGCACGGGCTTTTCGGCGCGGATGCCGGTTTCCTCGAAGAGTTCGCGCAGCGCCGTCTCGGCCGGCGTCTCGCCGTCCTCGCCGCGCCCGCCGGGAAAGGCATACATGGCGTCAGACGGCGGCTTGCTGCGCAGCACCAGCAGGTAGCGCCCGTCGCGCTCGATGACGGCGGAGGAGGCGGGCTGGGGTCTTCTGGATGTCTTCATCGCTGTCCGGCTCGGTTGCGCTTCATTGACCCCTTATAGGCAAAGTGCGATGACGACGCCATGTGTGGACGATATGCATTGCTGGCCAAGGCGGATCTCGCCGAAGCGTATTTCGATCTTGCGGAACTGGACGACCTGCCGGAGCGCTACAACATCGCGCCGACGCAGCCGATCCTCGTCGTCGTCGCCGGCGAAAGGCAGGCGCCCGGCAGCAACCTGCCGGAGCGCAGGGCGATGCTGCTGCGCTGGGGCTTCATGCCCGGCTGGGTGAAGGACCCCCGCGAATTCCCGCTTTTGATCAACGCGCGCGCCGAAACGGCGATCGGCAAGGCCTCTTTCAAGGCCGCCATGCGCCACCGGCGCATCCTCGTGCCGGCCTCCGGCTTCTTCGAGTGGCGGCGGCCGGCGGAGAAGGGCGCGAAGGCGCAGGCCTACTTCATCCGCCCGCGCAAGGGCGAGATCGTCGCCTTCGCCGGCCTGATGGAGACCTGGTCTTCGGCGGACGGTTCGGAGGTCGATACCGGGGCGATCCTGACGACCGCGGCGAACAGCGACATTTCCCGCATCCACGACCGCATGCCGGTCGTCATCCGCCCGGAGGATTTTTCCCGCTGGCTCGACTGCAGGACGCAGGAGCCGCGCGACGTCGCGGACCTCATGAAGCCCATCGACGACGGCTTCTTCGAGGCGATCCCGGTTTCCGACAAGGTGAACAAGGTCGCCAATATGGGACCCGACATCCTCGATCCCGTCGAGGAGCGTGCCGAGGAGGCGCCGGAAAAGAACAAGGGCACAGAAGCGCCCCCATCGTCGGATCAGCTTTCGCTTTTCTGATCGCCTATTCGTAAAGCGACTGCAGGACCGGCGGCAGGTCGCGTTCGCGGCGCGGGTCCGTGCACTTCACCTCGGGCTTGCACTGCGTGGCGGCCACGACGGCGCGCAGGCCGAGCGGCTTGTAGCGCGCCTGCAAGGTCTCGGCGGCGGCGCCGGTTTGTGCGGGTTGTTTCTTTGCGGTTGGCATTCTCACTCTCCTGACGTGTCGTTCTCAGGCGGCCCCGTATGATTCCCCCGGTTTGCCCCTGACGACCTATGCATTTACCGGACCCTTTCGGCCAAATTCTGCTCAAATTTTGATCGCTCTGCGGCGAAGGCGCCGAATGACGGGGTTTGACGATCAACAATTATGACCGGCGGACATATCGCGCACCGGGCGTGAGGCTGCCTCGCATGGCCGTAACGGGCCGAAAGGACAGGATTTTCGTCGCCTGGCCTTCGCGCCCGCTTGACCGCAGGCCCGCGCGGCGCGATAAAGCAGGCCATGAAAACGGTACTCTGCATTCGCCGGAGCATTATTCGCTAGCGCACGCGCTGGCCCGGCCGTTTTCGTCCCTCAAAATCCCCGGATGACAACGACCCGGCCAGCCGGGTGCATGCATTTTGGGAGATTTCCATGGCCGAAAAGCCGGTCCTGACGCTGTACAACACGCTCACGCGCTCGAAGGAGCCCTTCGCTCCCATCGATCCCGACAACGTGCGCATGTATGTCTGCGGCCCGACGGTCTACGACTTCGCTCATATCGGCAATGCGCGGCCGGTCATCGTCTTCGACGTGCTCTACCGCCTGCTGCGCCATGCCTATGGCGAAGCCCACGTCACCTATGCCCGCAACATCACGGATGTCGACGACAAGATCAACGCCCGGGCGCTGCGCGATTTCGGCGGCGAGATCGAAAGCGGCGCCCTGTCGCTGAACGAGGCGATCCGCCGGGTGACGGAGAAGACGGCCAACCAGTTCCATTCCGACATCGCCACGCTCGGCGCCATGCCGCCGACGCACGAGCCGCGCGCCACCGAATTCGTGCAGCCGCGCGAGGACGGCAAGGCGGACATGATCACCCTGATTCAACGTCTCATCGAACGCGGCCATGCCTATGAAACCAATGGCGAAGTGCTGTTCGACACCGGCTCGATGGCCGATTACGGCCAGCTCTCCAGGCGCAATCTCGACGAGCAGCAGGCCGGCGCCCGCGTCGCCGTCGACGTGCACAAGAAGAACCCCGGCGACTTCGTGCTCTGGAAGCTCTCCTCGCCGGAAGAGCCCGGCTGGGATTCGCCTTGGGGCCAAGAGGCGTGGAAGGCCGCAGGCCTGACAGGGAAACCAAAGGGCCGGCCCGGCTGGCATATCGAGTGCTCGGCCATGTCGGCCGCCTATCTCGGCGAGGTCTTCGACATCCATGGCGGCGGGCTCGACCTGATCTTTCCGCATCATGAGAACGAGATCGCCCAGTCGCGCTGCGCCCATGGCACCAAGGTCATGGCAAATGTCTGGATGCACAACGGCTTCGTGCAGGTCGAAGGCCGCAAGATGTCGAAGTCC
Organism: Shinella sp. PSBB067; assembly: GCF_016839145.1. NCBI lineage: Bacteria > Pseudomonadati > Pseudomonadota > Alphaproteobacteria > Hyphomicrobiales > Rhizobiaceae > Shinella > Shinella sp. PSBB067. Next base: position 932,944 of record NZ_CP069303.1, read on the forward strand.
GAAGGCAACTTCGTCACGATCTACGAACTGCTGCACGAGGAGAAGTTCGGCGGCCGCAAATGGCCGGGCGAGGTGCTGCGCCTCGCCATGCTGATGACCCATTACCGCGAGCCGATCGACTTCTCCGTCAAGCGGCTGGAGGAGGCCGAGCGCCTGCTCTCAAAATGGCCGGCCGGCGGCGATCCGGCGGAAGGCCGCGTGGACCAGACGGTGATCGCCCCGCTCCTCGACGACCTCAACACGGTCGGCGCCGTGCAGGCCCTGCACGCACTCGCCCAATGCGCCAACAGTGACCCGCTGATGCTGCCCGTCTTCGCCGCCAGCGCCCGGCTTCTCGGTGTCGAGCCGAAGAAGGCCGAGGTCTCGAAGGCGCTGGAGGAGAGCATCGACTCGATCATCCAGCTCCGCCTCGAAATGCTGAAGGCGAAGAACTTCACCGAAGCCGACAGGATCCGCGACGACCTTTCCGCCAAGGGCATCCAGCTGAAAGACGGCAAGGACCCGGCGACGGGCGAGCGCGTGACGACGTGGGAGGTGAAGAGGTGACCACGCCCTTCTACACCGGCGGATGCCAGTGCGGCGCCGTGCGCTTTCATGTCGAGGGCGCGCTTGGCGATGCGTCGGTCTGTCATTGCCGGATGTGCCAGAAGGCGAGCGGGAACTTCTATCTGCCGCTGGTTTCGGTCAGCGGCGCGAAGCTGACATGGACGCGCGGCGCGCCGAAGCGCTTCAAGTCCTCCAACCACGGCCATCGCGGCTTCTGCGCCGAATGCGGCACGCCGTTGACCTACGAGGCGCCGGACGGCGTGGCGCTGACCATCGCCGCCTTCGACGATCCCGCCGAAATCGCCCCGCGCATCCAGTGGGGCATCGAGGCGAAGCTGCCCTATGTCGACACGATCCGCGACCTGCCCGGCGAGGACACGATGGCCGACCAGGACGCTGCGTCCTTCCTCGCCGATCTCGTCTCCTACCAGCACCCCGACCACGATACCGACGAATGGCCGCCGGAGCGCGCGTCATGAGCATCTCGCGCATCTATACCGGCGGCTGCCAGTGCGGCGCGGTGCGCTACCGCGTGGAGGGCACGCTCGGCGATCCGCATCTGTGCCATTGCCGCATGTGCCAGAAGGCGGCCGGCAACTATTTCCTGCCGCTCGCCAATGCCCCGCGCGAGCGCTTCGCCATCATCCGCGGCGAGCCGGGCTGGTTCCGGTCGTCGCAGATCGTGCGCCGCGGCTTCTGCCGCGATTGCGGCACGCCGCTCTTCTACGACGCCCTTGCCGCCGACCATGTCAATGTGACGCTCGGCTCGCTCGACGACCCGGACGACGTGCGCCCCATCGCGCAGGCCGGCGTCGAATCGCGCGTCGTCTGGTTCGCGCAACTCGCCCGGCTGCCGGAGCACGAAAGCAATGAAGGAGAGGGCGGCGAGGCGCGGCATGTGAGAATCCGCGATACGAACCGCCAGCATCCCGACTACGACACCGATCACTGGCCCCCGGAGGGTTCCGCATGAGCGATCCGAAACCCGAACTCGGCTTTCCCCGCAGATGGCTCTATTTCATCGCCGGCAAGCTGATCCTCATCACGGCCGTCGTGATCGCCGTCGTCGTCTATTCCACCTATCGCTGAAGGAGCCTGCCATGACCACGCAACAGGAAGGGATCAGGACCGGCGGCTGCCAGTGCGGCGCCGTGCGCTTCCGCATCAAGGGCGGGCTCGGCCGCCCGTCGATCTGCCATTGCCGCATGTGCCAGAAGCAGTTCGGCGGCTTCTTCGGCCCGCTCGTCACGGTCAAGGGCGAGGCGGAGTGGACCCGCGAGGAGCCCGCCTATTTCCAGTCCTCGGTCAACATCGCCCGCGGCTTCTGCCGGAACTGCGGCACGCCGCTGACCTACAGGCATCCGGGCGGGCTGGAAATCGCCATCGGCGCCTTCGACGACCGCAGCGATCTCGCTCCGCAGGTCCAGGTCAATTACGGCGCGCGCCTTCCCTGGGTCGAGACGATCTTCTCCGCGCCCGTCCATGAAGACCCGGATTATTACAGCCAGCAGGAGGCGATCATCTCCTTCCAGCACCCCGATCACGAAACCGAAAACTGGCCTGCCCACGGAATGAAGCTATGAGCGAAACCCTGCGTACCCTCTATCCCGAGATCGAACCCTATGCCTCGGGCCACCTGGACGTCGGCGACGGACATGTCGTCTACTGGGAACGGGCCGGCACGCCGGGCGCCAAGCCCGCGGTCTTCCTGCATGGCGGCCCGGGCGGCACGATCTCGCCGAGCCATCGCCGCCTGTTCGATCCGAAGCTCTACGACGTCACGCTGTTCGACCAGCGCGGCTGCGGTAAGTCCACGCCGCATGCGACGCTGGAAGCCAACACCACCTGGCACCTGGTCGCCGACATCGAGCGGCTGCGCGAAATGGCGGGCGTGGAAAAGTGGCTGGTCTTCGGCGGTTCCTGGGGTTCGACCCTGGCGCTCGCCTATGCGGAAAAATATCCCGAGCGCGTCTCCGAGCTCGTGCTTCGCGGCATCTACATGCTCACGAAGGCCGAACTCGACTGGTACTACCAGTTCGGCGTCTCGGAGATGTTCCCGGATAAATGGGAGCGCTTCATCGCCCCCATCCCGCCGGAAGAGCGCCACGAGATGATGCACGCCTACCATCGCCGCCTGACCAGCGACGACAAGGCGACGCGCATCGCCGCGGCGAGGGCCTGGAGCCTGTGGGAAGGCGAGACGATCATGCTCCTGCCGGAGCCGGCGACGAGCGACCGCTTCGGCGAGGACGAATTCGCCGACGCCTTCGCCCGCATCGAGAACCATTTCTTCGTCAATGCCGGCTGGATGGAGGAGGGGCAGTTGCTGCGCGACGCGCACCGGCTCCATGGCATTCCCGGCCTCATCGTGCACGGCCGCTACGACATGCCGTGCCCGGCGAAGAACGCCTGGGCGCTGCACAAGGCCTGGCCGGACGCCGAGTTCTATCTCGTCGAAGAGGCGGGCCACGCCTATTCCGAACCCGGCATCCTCGACCGCCTGATCTACGCGACCGACACGTTCGCCGGTAAAGTTTGAGAGATTGCCCCGCACCCTGACCTTCTCCCGCTTGCGGGGAGAAGGCGGCGGCAGCCGGATGAGGGGCGGATTTGAAGTGCCAGGACCGTTCCCAGGGAGGGAACCGATGAAAGACCGTATCTACCTTTTCGACACCACGCTTCGCGACGGCCAGCAGACGCCGGGCATCGACTTTTCCGTCGAGGACAAGATCGCCATCGCCGCCATGCTGGACGCGTTCGGCCTGGACTATGTCGAGGGCGGCTATCCGGGCGCCAACCCCACCGATACGGCCTTCTTCGCGAAGAAACGCACCGGCCGCGCGAAATTTGTCGCCTTCGGCATGACGAAGCGCGCCGGCATTTCCGCCTCCAACGATCCCGGCCTTGCCGCGCTCCTCGATTCCCGCAGCGACGCGATCTGTCTCGTCGCCAAGAGCTGGGACTATCACGTGCGCGTCGCGCTCGGCTGTTCCAACGAGGAGAACCTCGAAAGCATTGCCGAATCCGTGAAGGCCGTGGTGGCCTCGGGCCGCGAAGCCATGATCGACTGCGAACATTTCTTCGACGGCTACAAGGCGAACCCGGATTATGCGCTGGCCTGTGCCACGACCGCCTTTTCCTCCGGCGCGCGCTGGGTGGTGCTCTGCGACACCAATGGCGGCACGCAGCCCTCCGAGGTGCAGGCCATCGTGAAGGCGGTGATCGCGGCCGGCGTGCCGGGCGAGAACCTCGGCATCCACGCCCACAACGACACCGGGCAGGCCGTCGCCAACTCGCTCGCCGCCGTCGAGGCGGGCGTGCGCCAGGTCCAGGGCACGCTCAACGGCATCGGCGAGCGTTGCGGCAACGCCAACCTCGTCACGCTCGTGCCGACGCTCGCGCTCAAGGAAGCCTATAACGGGCGCTTCGAGACCGGCATCGACACGGAAAAGCTGACCGGCCTCACCCAGCTCGCCCACACATTCGACGAGCTGCTCAACCGCTCGCCCGACCACCAGGCGCCCTATGTCGGCGCTTCCGCCTTTGCCACCAAGGCCGGCATCCATGCCTCCGCGCTCCTCAAGGACCCGCGCACCTACGAGCATGTCACGCCGGAAAGCGTCGGCAACCTGCGCAAGGTCATGGTGTCGGACCAGGGCGGCAAGGCGAATTTCATCAACGCGCTGAAGCTGCGCGGCATCACGGTCGCCAGGGACGATCCGAAGCTCGACCGCCTCATCCAGATCGTCAAGGAGCGCGAGGCGACGGGCTATGCCTATGAGGGCGCGGATGCCAGCTTCGCGCTGCTCGCCTACCGCACGCTCGGCACCGTGCCGGATTTCTTCCATGTCGAAAGCTTCCGCGTCATGGTCGAGCGCCGCTATGACGCCAACGGCCAGCTCAAGACGGTGTCCGAGGCGGTCGTGCGGGTGATCGTCGACGGCGAGACGATGATGTCCGTCGCCGAAGGCCACGGCCCGGTCAACGCGCTCGACCTTGCGCTTCGCAAGGACCTCGGCAAGTACCAGGCCGAGATCGCCGACCTGGAACTGGCGGACTACAAGGTGCGCATCCTCAACGGCGGCACCGGGGCCATCACCCGCGTCCTCATCGAATCGACCGATGCGTCGGGCGCCCGCTGGTGGACCGTCGGCGTCTCTGACAACATCATCGACGCCTCCTTCCAGGCGCTGATGGATTCGATCGTCTACAAGCTGCTGAAGAACCGCGGCGAGGCGGGGCGGGCGGCGGCGGAATAGGGGCGAGGTTCAGCGCCCTTCATCCTCCCTTCACGGGAATGAATTGGTGCATTCACCGCCATTGGGGTAGGACGACGGAAATCCGGGACATCGACGGGAAGTGACACCATGGCCGACGCAAATTCCTCCAGCGGCCCCGAAACGGGCGATTCGCCGCGCGGCTTCGCCTTTGCGCTTGCAGCCTATCTGCTGTGGGGCTTCCTGCCCTTCTTCATGAAGGCGGTTGCCCATATTCCCGCCTCCGAAGTGGTGGCCCACCGCATCGTCTGGTCGGTGCCGCTGGCCGGCCTCGTGCTGGTCTGGCTCGGCCGCACGGCCGACATAAAGGCGGCGCTGCGCTCGCCGCGCATGCTGGCCATGGCGACGCTGACGGCGGTGCTGATCACCGTCAACTGGGGTATCTATGTCTGGGCCATCGGTGCCGGCCGGGCCATCGAGACGGCGCTCGGCTACTATATCAACCCGCTCTTCTCGGTCTTCCTCGGCGCGGTTCTGCTGAAGGAAAAGCTCGGCAAGGCGCAGATGGTGGCCATCGCGCTCGCCGCCTGCGCGGTGGCGATCCTCGCCTTCGACGCCGGCGGGCTGCCGTGGGTGTCGATCGGCCTCTGCTTCTCCTGGGGCTTCTACGCCTTCTTCCGCAAGACGCTGCCGGTCGGCCCCAACCAGGGATTCTTCCTGGAGGTGCTGCTGCTCAGCGTGCCGGCGCTCGCCTATGTGGTCTGGCTCGAGGCGACGGGTCAGGGGCATTTCGGCGATACGGGCATGGCCGACATGCTCTGGCTGCTCGCCTGCGGCATCGTCACCGCCGTGCCGTTGATGATCTACGCCAACGGCGCGAAGCTCCTGCGTCTGTCGACCATCGGCATCATGCAATATATCGCCCCGACGATGATCTTCTTCATCGCCGTCTTCGCCTTCGGCGAACCCTTCGGCACCACCAAGCTCATCGCCTTCGCCTTCATCTGGGCGGCGCTCTTCATCTATTCCGGATCGATGCTGCACACGGCGCGGGCAAGGCGCCTTGCGGCGGCGGAGTTGAAGCCGGCGGAATAGCAAGGGGCAGGGAACGCCTCGGGGCGAGCCCGCGGCAGGGGCGCCTAGAGCCGCGCGATGATCTCGGCTTCGCCTTCGCGGTCGATCTGGCCGGCCCAGTGGTCGAGGAGGGTGCTGACGATCTCTTCCGGCTCGTCGATGACGACCGGCTGGACGAGGTGGGCGGTGTGGATGAAGCCCTCGTCGGCCATGTGGCGGATGAGCTTCAGCATCGGGTCCCAGAAGCCGCCGACATTGGCGAAGACCATCGGCTTGCGGTGCCGGCCGAGCTGCGCCCAGGTCATCACCTCGACGATCTCCTCCAGCGTGCCAATGCCGCCGGGCAGCGCCACGAAGGCGTCGGCGCGGTCGAACATCTTGTGCTTGCGCTCGTGCATGTCGGGCGTGACGATCAGTTCGCTGAGCTGGCCGAGCGAATGACGCGTGGCCTCCATATCCACGAGGAATTGCGGTATGATGCCGGTGACGCGCCCGCCATGCGAGAGCACGCCGCTGGCGACGGCCCCCATGATGCCCTTGGTCCCGCCGCCATAGACGAGCCGGAGGTGGTTTTCCGCCATCGCCTTGCCGAGTCGCCGACCGGCGGCGATATAGGCGGAATCACGGCCTGGCTGGGAACCGCAGTAAACGCAGACGGATCGAATCGGCATGTTTTGTTCGCTCATGGCGCGATTCAGACACCCGCCCGCCGGCCCGTCAAGGATAATGACCGAAAAAGCGTGCGGAGGGTGCTCGCAATGCCCCCGGAACCTTGTGCAACACACCGGGAATCGATAGCAATTTCGGCAGGGGACCTCCCGGGAAACCGGGACAGAGAGAGAGTTGATGATGAAGAACAGGACCGGCCTTGTGGCGTTGATCGTGCTGGCGGTGGCGACGCTGCTCATGGTTTTCTTCGTGCTGCCCAACATGAACAAGGAAAAGCCCGCGCAAACGCCGGTCGCGACGATTGACGAAAAGCCGGCCGGGGGCGGCGGCGACACGACGGCGGCTGACGGCAAGCAGGCGCGCGCGGGCGGCGAGCAGGCGCCCGTCGAGGGCGAAAAGCCGGCCGCCGAACCTGCCGGCGAGCAGGCCGCCAAGCCGGAAGAGGCCCCGGCCGATCCCGCCGCAAGCTGGGTCACGCCCGCCTTCGATGTCCTGCGTGTCGAGCCGGACGGCTCCACCGTCATCGCAGGCCGCGGCCAGCCGAACACGAAGCTGGAGATCAGGAGCGGCGAGACGGTGGTCGGCAAGGCCGATATCGGCCCGTCCGGCGATTTCGCTGCCGTCTTCGACCATCCGCTCGCCGCCGGCGACTATCAGCTCACCCTCGCCACCCGCGACGACAAGGGCGCCTCGAAGACCTCGGAAGAGGTCGCGACGGTGTCCGTGCCGAAGGACGGCAGCGGCGAGCTGCTCGCCATGGTGTCCCGCCCCGGCGAGGCGAGCCGTCTGATCACGGTGCCGGAAGCCGCCCGGAAGCCGGCCGGCGACGCCGCGCAAACGGCGCAGGCTGCCGCCGGCCAGGTCGCCGGTGACGTTGCCTCGGCGGCCGGCGATGTCGCCGCCACGGCGAACGAGACAGCCGCTGCTGCTGGCGAGGCCGCCGCCACGGCCAGCGAGGCGGCTGCGACCGCCGGCGCGCAGGCGACGCAGCCGGCGGGTGAGGGCGCGCAGCCCTCTGCCGACACGGCGAGCAGCGCCACGGCGGGCCCGGCCGCGCAGGCCCGCGTTTCCGCCGTCGAGCTGGAAGGCGAACGCATGTTCATCGCCGGCACGGCCAGGCCCGGCGCGCTGGTGCGCATCTATGCAGACGACAAGCTCGTCGGCGAGGCGAAGGCGGACGACGAGGGCCGCTATGTCGTCGACGGCAGGATCGACCTTTCCGTCGGCCGCCACACGGTCCGCGCCGACGTGATGAGCGCCGACGGCAGCAAGGTCGATTTCCGCGCCTCCGTTCCGTTCGACCGGCCGGAAGGCGAGCAGGTCGCCGTGGTGGCGCAGGACAATGCCGCCAGCGATGCCGGCCCGGCGCTCGGCCTCATCGGCGGCGGCACCTTCGACAAGCTGCGCACCGAGGCGGACAAGGCGATCGCCCTCCTCAAGGGCCTCTATGCAAACGGCCGCGTGCCGACCGCCGAGGAACTCGCCGCCGCCCGCTCGGCGACGGAGATCGCGCTGAAGTCGCTGGCCGAATTCAAGCCGGGCGAGGAAGAGGGCGAGGCTGCCCGCCAGATGGCCGCCAAGGCCTCCGCCGCTGCCGCCTCCGCACTCGCGCGCCTCCATGCCCTGCCGTCGGATGCCGCCGCCGTCGGTGAGGCGCTCGGCTCGATCGAGACGGCTGTGGCCGATGCGCTCGCGCCCGCGATCGAAAAGGCGCATGACGCGGCGGGCCACGTCGTCGCCGCGGCCGGCGACACCATCGAGTCGCTGGCCGGACAGGCGAGCGCGCTCCAGCAGAAGTTCGTGGCGCTCTTTTCCGATGGCGGCAACGCAACGACGGCGGATATCCGCAGCGCCCGCAGCGCGCTGGAAGGGGCCCTCAGGCGCATCACGGGCTTCACGCCGCCGGCCGGCACCGCTGCCGACGTCGGCGCGGCCATCGAGGAACTGAAGGGCTGGGCCGCCACCGCGCTCGACCGCCTCGCCGCCGTTCCCGCGGATGCCGGCAAGGAGGGCTACCAGCAGGCGCTGGTGGCGCTCGAAGGCATGCCTTCGCTCACCGCCGCCGCCAATGCGGTCGCGACGGCGACCGAAGGCGCTGCCCCCGCCACGGACGCCTCCAAGGCTGCCGGGACGACGGCCGTCGAAGGCGGCAGTGCCGCGGCACCGGCCGGGCAGGGCGTTGCTCCCGCCGCCGCCGCCGGCGAGGCCGCGGCCGAAGAGCCCGAGACCGTCGAGCAGGCGCCGCTGCAGCAGAGCAAGACCTCGGTCATCATCCGCCGCGGCGATACGCTGTGGCAGATTTCCCGCCGCATCTACGGCAAGGGTGTGCGCTACACGACGATCTACCTCGCCAACGAGGACCAGATCACCAACCCGGACCGCATCATCCCCGGCCAGGTCTTCGGCGTACCGGACAAGACCATGGAGACCGACGCCGAGGCCGAGGAGATGCACCGCAAGCACGTCCGCGGCAATTGACCGCTGTTATTTCCCGCCGGCCGTTGCGAAACGGCCGGCGAGGTCCTATCTCCGCGATGCGGCGCCCCAGCGGGCGCCGCATTTTCATTCAGGCACGGCCGGCGGGCGCACGATGAAGCGCTCCGGCAGCACACGAGACCGGGCACACGGCCGCCCGGCGGAGGCCAGCGTGGCGACGACGACGAAGAAGACGGTTTCGGCCGACAGCAGCAATCCCCTCCACACGCTGGTGAATCTCTGGCCCTACATGTGGCCCTCCGACCGGCCGGACCTGAAGATGCGCGTCGTCTGGGCCTCTGTCTTTCTGCTCGCCTCCAAGGTCGTGCTGCTGCTCGTGCCCTATTTCTTCAAATGGGCGACGGATGCGCTGAACGGCAAGCCCGATGCCGTGGGCCTCCTGCCGACATTCCTGCTCGGCGCCGTCATGCTGGTGCTCGCCTATAATGGCGCGCGCATCGTGCAGGCGGGCCTCAACCAGCTCCGCGACGCGCTCTTCGCCAGCGTCGGGCAATATGCCGTGCGCCAGCTCGCCTACCGCACCTTCGTGCACCTGCACCGCCTGTCGCTGCGCTTCCATCTGGAGCGGCGCACCGGTGGTCTCTCGCGCGTCATCGAGCGCGGCACCAAGGGCATCGAGACGATCGTGCGCTTCACGATCCTCAACAGCATACCGACCTTCGTCGAGTTCCTGCTGACCGCCGCCGTCTTCTGGCGCGGCTACGGCCCGCAATATCTCCTCGTCACGGCCGTCACCGTATGGTTCTACATCTGGTTCACCGTCCGGGCGAGCGACTGGCGCATCTCCATCCGCCGCTCGATGAACGACAGCGACACGGAGGCGAACACCAAGGCCATCGATTCGCTCCTCAACTTCGAGACGGTGAAGTATTTCGGCAACGAGGAGATGGAGGCCCGCCGCTTCGACCAGTCCATGGAGCGCTACGAGAAATCCGCCACGCAGGTCTGGACCTCGCTCGGCTGGCTGAACTTCGGCCAGTCTCTGATCTTCGGCGTCGGCATGGCGGTCATGATGGCCATGTCCGCGCTCGCCGTGCAGCGCGGCGAGCAGACGGTCGGCGACTTCGTCTTCATCAACGCCATGCTGATCCAGCTCGCCATCCCCCTCAACTTCATCGGCTTCGTCTACCGCGAAATCCGCCAGGGCCTCACGGACATCGAGCAGATGTTCGATCTCCTGGAGGTCGAGGAGGAGGTTCAGGACAAGCCGGGCGCGGCCGACCTTGCCGTCACCGACGGCGCGATCTCCTTCAAGGACGTGCACTTCGCCTACGATCCGGCGCGGCCGATCCTCAAGGGCATTTCCTTCGACGTGCCGGCCGGCAGGACCGTCGCCGTCGTCGGCCCGTCCGGTGCGGGCAAGTCGACGCTCTCTCGTCTCCTCTACCGTTTCTACGACGTGCAGGAGGGCGCGATCACCATCGACGGGCAGGACGTGCGCGACGTCACGCAGAAGAGCCTGCGCAAGGTCATCGGCATGGTGCCGCAGGATACCGTGCTCTTCAACGACACCATCGCCTACAACATCCGCTACGGCCGGCCGGGCGCGAGCGACGAGGAGGTGGCCGCCGCCGCCGAGGCCGCCCAGATCGGCCCCTTCATCCGGCACCTGCCGGAAGGCTACAACGCCATGGTGGGTGAGCGCGGCCTGAAGCTTTCCGGCGGCGAGAAGCAGCGCGTCGCCATCGCCCGCACGATCCTCAAGAGCCCGCCGATCCTCATCCTCGACGAGGCGACCTCGGCCCTCGACACGCGCACGGAGCAGGAGATCCAGGCCGCGCTCGACATCGTCTCGAAGAACCGCACGACGCTCGTCATCGCGCACCGCCTGTCGACCGTCATCTCGGCCGACGAGATCATCGTGCTGAAGGATGGCGTGATCGCCGAGCGCGGCACGCATGGCGAACTGATGCAGCGCGACGACGGCCTGTACGCCTCCATGTGGAACCGCCAGCGCGAGGCCGTCCAGGCCGAGGAGCGGCTGAAGCAGGTGCGCGAAAGCGACGAATTCGGCATCGTCGCGCGCGGTGCGCCGGCGGCGGAGTGAACCTCCCCGCGACGGCCTTTGCGAGGGGAAAACCCTTGAAACCGCCTGCCGGCCGGCATGGGAGGATCTTTGCCGGCCTGGGGGCTATTCACCATGCCGCATTGCTCCCGTGCCGTTTTCACGCTAGTTCGATGGCGTGAAATCATCAGGAGATGCCGGAAGATGAGTTTGGTCGATACGATACGCAGCACCCTGGTGCCGATCCATCGGGAGGGCTGGAAGTTCGTCGCCGGCTTCTTCGTCGCCTCGCTGCTGCTCGGCGCCGCCTGGCAGCCGCTGATGTGGATCGGCTTCATCCTCACCGCCTGGTGCGCCTACTTCTTCCGCGACCCCGAGCGCCTGACGCCGCAGGACGACGACCTCGTCATCAGCCCCGCGGACGGCCGCGTCTCGGCCATCGCCATGATGACGCCGCCGGCCGAGCTGGAACTCGGCGACCAGCCGATGCTGCGCATCTCGGTCTTCATGAACGTCTTCAACTGCCATGTGAACCGTGCGCCGATGCGCGGGCGCATCGCGCGCGTCGCCTACCGCGCCGGCAAGTTCCTCAACGCCGATCTCGACAAGGCGAGCCAGGACAACGAGCGCAACGGCATCGTCATCGAAACCGCCCACGGCTCGATCGGCGTCGTGCAGATCGCCGGCCTTGTCGCCCGCCGCATCCTCTGCTGGAGCGCGATGAACGACCATCTGGAGGCCGGCGAGCGCTTCGGCCTCATCCGCTTCGGCTCGCGCCTCGACGTCTTCCTGCCGGCCGGCGCCGAGCCGCGCGTCAGCGTCGGGCAGACGGCGATCGCCGGCGAGACGGTGCTTGCCGAGTTCGGCTCGGCCAAGGGGCCGGTCATCAGCCGGCGCGGCTGAACGATTGACCATTCGCCGCGGCGGCTTATCTCGACGGGAAACGGCCGCTGCCAGGCACACAAACGAAGCGAAAAGCAATGGACACTCCGTTTCCGCCCTATGAGCCGAATGGCCCGAACGACGAGGCCCGCGGCCCGCGCCTGCGCGAAATCCCGCTGCGCATCATCATCCCGAACGTCATAACGGTCCTCGCCATCTGCGCCGGCCTCACCGGCATCCGGCTCGCCTTCGAGAACCGCTATGAACTCGCCGTCGGCATGGTCCTGCTCGCCGCCTTCCTCGACGGCATCGACGGCCGCGTCGCGCGGCTCCTGAAGGCGACGTCGAAGTTCGGCGGGCAGATGGATTCGCTCGCCGACATCGTCAATTTCGGTGTCGCACCCGCCCTGGTGCTCTATGTCTTCATCCTCGACCAGGCGCGCTCCTTCGGCTGGATCGCCGCGCTGATCTACGCCATCGCCGCGGGCCTGCGCCTCGCGCGCTTCAACGTCATGGCCGAGCGCGAGACCAAGGCGAAGTGGCAGTCGGAATATTTCGTCGGCGTGCCGGCGCCGGCCGGCGCCATGCTGGTGCTGCTGCCGGTCTATCTCGGCTTCCTCGGCATCGCGCCGAGCCCGCTCTTCGCCTTCCTCGCCTCCGGCTACACGGTGCTGATCGGCTTCCTGCTGGTCAGCCGCCTGCCGGTCTGGTCCGGCAAGTCCGAGGGAAGCCGCATCCGCCGCGACCTCGTGTTGCCGGCGATCCTGCTCGTCGTCATCTATGTCGCGACGCTGATGAGCTTCACCTGGGAAACCATGGTGGTGACGGTCGTCGCGTATCTCGCGACCCTGCCGTTCGGCGCGCGCTCCTGGCAGCGCAAATACGGCGGCTGGACCGCACCCTCGACCCACGGCGCGAGCGAGTTTCCCGAAGAGACCGACGGCCCCTGACCCTTCGTCATCACGTCCGCGTGAGATCGATACGAAGCCCCGTCCACGGCCCGTGGGCGGGGCTTGATTTTTTGACGCGGATCAATTACCTAGCGAGCAAATAGGTAGCAAGCTAATAATATCCGGACTATCAAGATGAACACGACCGATCCGCGCGAGCGCCTTCTCGACGATCTCTCCCGTGTGCAGCGCAAGATGCGCGCGCTGTTCGATGCCCGCGTGAAGGAGAGGGGACTGACGCTCCCGCGCGCCCGCGCGCTGCTGATCCTCGGCCGCGGCGTGCAGCTCAACCAGCGCGAACTTGCCGACGAGCTCGACATCGAGACCCCGACGCTGGTGCGCCTGCTCGACGGCATGGAGAAACAGGGCTTCATCGAGCGGCAGGCCGTCGAGGGCGACCGCCGCGCCAAGCAGATCGCCATGACGCGCTACGGGGCGAAGGTGGCCGAAGAGGTGCTGGACCTTGCAAGGACCCTGCGCGCCGATGTCCTGAAGGGGATTTCCCCGGCCGACATGGCGACCACCGTCAAGGTCTTCGCCGCCATGGCCGGCAACATCGCGCAAAGCTGTCGGGAGAGCGCCGACGCATGACCAGCGCTCCCGTCAACGGGGCACGCGGGGCAGGGGGCGAGGAGGCTGCGGAGGAAAAGCCCGCCGCACCGCCGCCGCCGTCCGCGCCCTCCGCGCCCATGGCCCCCTCCCGCGCCGCCGCCTACATGGCCGCCTCCACCCTGCTGGCCCTCACGCAGGGCTTCGGCATGAACCTCGTCGCCGCCAACATCCCGCAGCTTCAGGGGCCGTTCGGCGCGACGAGCACGGAGGCGCTCTGGCTGATGGCGGCCTACATGGCGCCCAACGCCTCGCTGTCGCTCGCCCTCATCAAGATCCGCAACCAGTATGGCCTGCGCCATTTCGCCGAGCTCGGCATTGCCGTCTTCCTCGTCGTGGCGGCGCTGCATATCTTCATCACGGACCTTCAATCCGCGATCGTGCTGCGCTTCTTCGCCGGCATCGCCGCCGCGCCGCTCTCCTCGCTCGGCTTCCTCTACATGCTGGAGGCGTTTTCCCCGGCGCGCAAGCTGACGGTCGGCCTCTCGCTGGCGCTCACCAATATCGGGCTCGCCGCGCCGCTGACGCGCTTCATCTCGCCGACGCTCATCGACCTCGGCGGGGTGAGGGCGCTGCTGCAGCTGGAGCTGGCGCTCGCCATGCTGTCCTTCGCGGCCATCTACCTCCTGCCGCTGACGCCGATGCCGCGCGCCAGGGTCATCGAGAAGCTCGACATCGTCAGCTATCTCTTCATCGCCATCGGTTTCGGGGCGGGCGCCGTCATCCTCGTGACCGGCCGCACCTACTGGTGGCTTGAGGCGCAGTGGATCGGCGAGCTGCTGGTGGTGATGATCGGCGCGCTCACCATCGCCGCCGTGCTCGAACTGAACCGGGAAAAGCCCCTTGTCGACCTGCGCTGGCTCGTCAGCCGCGAGGTGCTGCATGTCGGCGCCGTGCTGGTCCTCTTCCGGCTGATGCTGGCCGAGCAGACGGCCGTCGCCGGCAACTTCTTCCAGATCACCGGCCTGCAGAACGACCAGCTCACCGGCCTCTACGGCTTCGTGGCGCTCGCCACCATCGCGGGCGGCCTAGCCTGCGCGGCGGTCATGAAGCCCGGGCGCGAACCGGGCATCCACATGGTGGCGCTGCTGTTCATCGGCGCCGGCGCCTTTCTCGACAGCCACGCGACGAACCTCACGCGGCCGGAGCAGATGTACTGGAGCCAGGCGATGATCGCCGTCGGCGGCAGCCTCTTCATGCCGCCGGCAGTGGCCTCCGGCTTCACCATGGCGCTGCGCAAGGGCCCGCAATACATCCTCAGCTTCATCGTCGTCTTCCTGGTGACGCAGAGCCTCGGGGGGCTTGCCGGCTCGGCGCTGTTCGGCTCCTTCATCACGCTGCGCGAGAAGTTCCATTCGAACATGCTCGCCCAGTCGATGACGCTCACCGACCCGCTGGTCGCCACCCGCGTCTCGCAGCTTTCCGCCGCCTATGGCCGCACGATCACCGATCCCGCCGTGCTCAAGGCGGAGGGCATATCGCTGCTCGGCCAGCAGGTGACGCGCGAGGCGAACGTCCTGGCCCACAACGACGCGTTCCTCGTCATCGCCCTCCTGGCGGTCGCCGCTGCCGCCGCGCTCGCCATCCACATGCTTTACGTCCGTATAAGAGAGGCCGCCGCCCGCACCGATGGGCAAGCGGCCGTTGAAGGTTGACCGAAATGAAGAAGTACATCCGCAATACCGCGACCACGCTCGCCGTGCTCCTCGGCCTCGCCGGCATCCTCGCCGTGCTCTACGCCTGGCAGCTCCCGCCCTTTTCCAGCGAGGTGCAGACGACGGACAATGCCTATGTGCGCGGCTACGTGACGCTGATCAGCCCGCAGCTTCCCGGCTACGTCACCGACGTCTCCGTGAAGGATTACGAGACCGTGAAGGCCGGCGCCGTGCTCGCCCGCCTGGATGACCGCATCTATCGCCAGAAGGTCGAGCAGGCCAATGCCACGCTTGCCAGCCAGAAGGCGGCGCTGGCCAATTCGCAGCAGCAGGAGAAGGCGGCCATGGCCCGCATCGGCGCCAGCGAGGCGGCGCTTGCCAGCGCCACCTATGCCAAGCGCAGGGCCGAGGAGAACTGGAACCGCATCGAGGAGCTCTCCGACAAGGGCATCGCCACCCAGAGCGACCGCGAGCAGAGCCGCACGACGCTCGACCAGGCCGAAGCTGCCGTCTCGCAGGGAGAGGCCAATCTCGAAGTGTCGAAGCAGGATCTGCAGACGATCATCGTCGGCCGCGATTCGCTGCGCGCCGCCGTGGCGGGCGCCGAAGCCGCCGTCGAGCTCGCCCGGATCGACCTGTCCAACACGGTCATCACCGCGCCCCGCGACGGCGTCGTCGGCGAGGTGGGCGTCAAGCTCGGCCAGTATGTCGCCGCCGGCACCCAGCTCATGGCCGTCGTGCCGCACGACACCTGGGTCATCGCCAATTTCAAGGAGACCCAGCTTGCCTATATCAGGCCCGGCCAGAAGGTGAAGGTGAGCGTCGATGCGCTGAAGCACGCGGTCCTCACCGGCCATGTCGAGCGCTTCTCGCCCGCCGCCGGCTCGGAATTCAGCGTCATCCGCCCGGACAACGCCACCGGCAACTTCACCAAGATCGCCCAGCGCATCCCCGTCCGCATCGCCATCGACGAGGGGCAGGACCTGGCGAAATATCTCGCGCCGGGGCTTTCGGTGGAGGTGACGACGGTGGTCGGGGAGTAGGCAGTAGGCGGTAGGCGGTAGGCGGTAGGTTTGCCCCTCATCCGCCTGCCGGCACCTTCTCCCCGCAGGCGGGGCGAAGGCTTACGCCGATCTGGCTTCCAGCAATTCGCAACCGTGGTGGATGGCAGAACCGTGCCACGACAATCCTTCTCCCCTCTTGCGGGGAGAAGGTGCCGACAGGCGGATGAGGGGCTCTACTGGCGCCCGCCTCAATCCGGCAGCCGGTAGTCCAGCAGGCGCCCCTTGCGCATCTCGAAGAGCTTGCCCGTCTCCGTGAAATCCGGCGAGACCAGCGACAGGATGGCCTTCGCCACCTCGGAAGGATGCTGCACCGTCGAAGGGTCCTCGCCCGGTATGGCCTGCGCGCGCATGGCGGTGCGGGTGGCGCCGGGGTCGAGCGAGGTGATGCGCAGCGCCGTGCGCTGTGTCTCGCCGGCCCAGGTGCGGGCGAGGGCCTCGACGGCGGCCTTGGAGGCCGAGTAGGGCCCCCAGAAGGGCTTGCACTTGTGCGCGGCGCTGGAGGAGAGGATGACGGCGCGGCCGGCATCGGACTTCAGCAGCAGCGGCTCGACCGAGCGGATGAGCCGCCATGTCGCGGTGACGTTGATGGTCATGACCTTCTCGAAGACCTTCGCCTCGACATGGCCGATGGGCGAGATCGTGCCGAGCACGCCGGCATTGGCCACGAGGATGTCGAGCTTGCCCCAGCGCTCGAAGATCGAGCCGCCGAGCTTGTCGATGGCCGCCATGTCGGCAAGGTCGAACGGCACCAGCGTCGCGCTGCCGCCGACGGCCTTGATCGCATCGTCCAGTTCCTCCAGCCCTCCGACGGTGCGGGCGCAGGCGACGACATGCGCGCCGGCCTTTGCCAGTTCGAGGGCGGTGAAATAGCCGATGCCGCGCGAGGCGCCGGTGACCAGCGCGAGGCGGCCCTTCAGGTCGATGCTCATGATGTCTTCAATTATCCGTTGCTTGCCAGAACCGAGACCTTCCGTCCCATCGTCTCGCCTTCCTTGTCAAGGAGGCGCGTCGGATAGTCGCCGGTGAAGTAATGGTCGGTGAACTGCGGCCGGGCCGGGTTGCGGTCCTCGCCGCCGACGGCGCGGTAGAGCCCGTCGATGGACAGGAACTCCAGCGAATCCGCGCCGATATATTTCGCCATCGCCTTGACGTCGTTGTACTGGTTGGCGAGCAGCTTGTCGCGGTCCGGCGTGTCGATGCCGTAGAAGTCCGGATAGAAGATCATCGGGCTGGCGACGCGGATATGCACTTCCTTGGCCCCCGCATCGCGGATCATCTGCACGATCTTCAGCGACGTCGTGCCGCGCACGATCGAATCGTCGACGAGGATGACGCGCTTGCCGTCGATCATCGCGCGGTTGGCCGAATGCTTCAGCTTCACGCCGAAGGCGCGGATCTGCTGCGTCGGCTCGATGAAGGTGCGCCCGACATAGTGGTTGCGGATGATGCCGTATTCGAAGGGAATGCCGCTCTGCTGCGCATAGCCGAGCGCGGCCGGCGTGCCGCCGTCCGGCACCGGCACGACGACATCGCCCTCGACGGGATGTTCCTTGGCAAGGTTCATGCCCATGTTCTTGCGCGCCACATAGACGCTGCGGCCGCCGACGACGGAATCGGGGCGGGCGAAATAGACATATTCGAAGAGGCAGAGCCGTTCCGGCTGCGGGTTGCCCGATTTCCTCGCCTCGATGGTGATCGAGCCGTCCGGCTGGATCTCGCAGACGATGATCTCGCCGTTCTCCACGTCGCGGATGTATTTCGCGCCGATGATGTCGAGCGCGCAGGTCTCGGAGGCGAAGATCGGCTTGCCGTCGAGCTCGCCCATGACCAGCGGGCGGATGCCCGTGGGGTCGCGCGCGGCGATCAGCTTGGTGCGGGTGATGCCGAGCATCGAATAGCCGCCTTCCATCTGGCGGATGGCGTCGATGAAGCGGTCGGTGGTGGAGGTGTAGCGCGAGCGGGCGATGAGGTGGAGAACGACTTCGGTGTCCGAGGTCGACTGACAGATGGCGCCGCCGGCGATGATCTGGCGGCGCAGCGTCAGGCCGTTGGTGAAGTTGCCGTTATGGGCGACGGCGATGCCGCCGACTTCCAGTTCGGCGAAGAGCGGCTGCACGTTGCGCAGCGCCACTTCCCCGGTCGTGGAATAGCGCGTGTGGCCGATCGCCATGTTGCCGGGGAGCTTGGCCAGCGTCGCCGGATTGGTATAGTGGTCGCCGACGAGGCCCATGTGCTTTTCGGTGTGGAACTGCTTGCCGTCGAAGCAGACGATACCCGCCGCTTCCTGGCCGCGATGCTGCAGCGCGTGCAGGCCCAGCGCCGTCAGCGTGGCCGCCTCGGGATGGCCGAGGATGCCGAAGACGCCGCATTCTTCATGAAGCGTATCGCCGTCGAGATCGTCGTCGTGGCGGCCGGGGAACTCAAAATCGCTCATTGCTGCAAGCCTTTGCTCGGGACCGTAAGAGGTTGCACGGGGTATTACGCTTTCTTCGCGTCCGGCGAGGCGCATATGGGTATCGCCGAAAGCATTTGCCACCGAGGCCCGGAAGCGTCAGTGGCGATTGTCTATCCTACCAAAAAATCGGGGAGCCTGCGCTCGTCAATTCTCGCGAGCGGCGGCTCCCCTGGTCGGTTCATCCGTTCGTGGCCGGGGCATCTTCGGCGGGCGTCTGGTTCGTGCCGCCGGTGGCGCCATCAGGGTCTTCCGCACCGCCTTCGCCCTGGGCCGGCTTGCCGCGCAGCCGGTCGATGATCGTCGCATCGGCGTCTTCCGGCAGCAGCGCCACGAGGCGCGAGCCGAGATTGTCGAGAAGCGGCTTGGACTTGGCCGTGGTGACCCAGGTCGGCTGCTGCTGCGGGGCGACCAGCCAGTTGAAGAACAGCATGGCGACGACGACCAGCAGGATGCCGCGGGCCGCGCCGAACAGGAAGCCGAGCGTGCGGTCGAGCGCGCCGATGCGGCTGTCGATGATGAAATCGGCGATGCGCATGGTGATGAAGGAGATCACGATGAGCGCGACGAGGAAGACGGCACCGGCCGAGCCGACCATCGCGACGGTGTCGCTCGTCGTATAGTCCTTCGCATAGGGCAGGAGCACCGGATAGAGGAAGTAGGCGGCCGCGGCGGCGCCAACCCAGCTTGCGACGGAGAGCACCTCGCGCGAAAAGCCGCGCACCATCGCCAGAACGGCGGAGAACAGGGCAACGCCGATGACGATACCGTCGAGAATTGTGATGGGCATGTTCGTCCTACTCCAAACCCGAAATGTCGCCGGCCCCACGTCCCGGTGCGGGGCGCACATTAGCGAAAGGCGTCCTTGCCGTCCCGGTCCGGCACGCGCCAGGCCATGTTTCCCACAGGGCTTTATGCATGCCGGAGGGCGTCAGACGTCCTCGTCCTCCCGTTTCAGGGCGTTCTTCGATCCGGCAATGCGCGCCACCAGATCCGGCAGGCCGCCGATTTCGCTCCAGCGGCCACCGCTGCCCTTGGGCAGATCGGCGGAACCGGCGGGCAGCACGGCCTGCGAAAAACCCAGCTTTTCGGCCTCTTTGAGGCGCTGGGCGGTGTGCGCAACCGGACGAATGGCGCCCGACAGGCTGACTTCGCCGAAATAGACGCAATCGGCGGGAAGGGCAAGTCCGGCAAGCGAGGAAACGAGCGCGGAGGCGACGGCAAGGTCCGCCGCCGGCTCCGAGATGCGGTAGCCGCCCGCGACGTTGAGATAGACGTCGTGCTGGCCGAGCCTGACGCCGCAATGGGCCTCCAGCACCGCGAGGATCATCGAGAGCCGCGCCGAATCCCAGCCGACGACGGCCCGGCGCGGCGTGCCGAGCGAGGTGGGCGCGACGAGCGCCTGCACCTCGACCAGCACCGGCCGCGTGCCCTCCATGCCGGCGAAGACGGCCGCGCCCGGCGCCTTGGCGTTGCGCTCGCCGAGGAAGAGCTCGGAGGGATTGGAGACCTCGCGCAGCCCCTTGTCGGACATTTCGAAGACGCCGATCTCGTCCGTCGGGCCGAAGCGGTTCTTCACCGTGCGCAGGATGCGGTAGTGGTGGCCCCGGTCGCCCTCGAAATAGAGCACGGCATCGACCATGTGCTCGACGACGCGGGGACCGGCGATCTGGCCTTCCTTGGTGACGTGGCCGACGAGGACCATGGCGGCGCCCGTCTGCTTGGCGAAGCGGATCATCGCCTGCACGCCGGTCCTCACCTGTGTCACCGTGCCGGGGGCGGCCTCGGCCGTGTCGCTCCACAGCGTCTGGATCGAATCGATGATGACGAGGTCCGGCCGCTTGCCTTCGCCGACGGTGGCGAGGATGTCCTCTACATTGGTCTCGGCGGCGAGCAGCACGTCCGTCTCGTGCGCATGCAGGCGCTGGGCGCGAAGGCGCACCTGCGCGACGGCCTCTTCACCCGAGACATAGATGATGCGGTGTCCCTGCCGCGAAAGCGCGGCGGCGGACTGCATCAGCAGCGTCGACTTGCCGATGCCGGGATCGCCGCCGATCAGCACCGCCGAGCCGCGCACGAAGCCGCCGCCGGTCGCCCGGTCGAGCTCGGCGATGCCGGTATGGATGCGCGGGGCCTCCTCCGTCTCGCCGGAAAGCGTGGTGAGCGCGACGGGGCGGCCCTTCTTCGGCACCTTGCCAGGGCCGGCGCCGATGCCGCCCATCGGGTCTTCCTCGACCACGGTGTTCCATTCGCCGCAGCCCTCGCATTTCCCGACCCAGCGGGAATGCGCGGTGCCGCAGTTCTGGCAGACGAATTGGGTGCGGGCTTTCGCCATCGGATCTCGCTTCTGGTGCAGGACATGGGAATCGTCCGCAAGCCCATAGCACAAAACAGGAACATGTCCTATTTTTTCACCGCCTCGTAGCGTCGTTCGTAGCGGTTGCCGAGGCTGGTGAGAAGTTCGTAGTCGACGGTGCCGGCGGCGCGCGCGACGTCCTGGATCGGCATGGCGCGGCCGAAGAGCTCGATGAAGTCGCCGGCCCGCACGCTGCCGGGCGGCAGGTCGGTGACGTCGAAATGGGTGAGGTCCATGGTGACGCGGCCGATCAGCGGCACGGTGCGCCCGTGCAGCACGCCGCTGGCAGCGGGAATGCCGGCCGCGCGCAGCGGCACGCCGGCGCCGAGCGTGCGCATGTAGCCGTCCGCATAGCCGATGGCGGCGATGGCGATGCGGCTGTCGCGGGCAAGCGGCGTCGCGCCGTAGCTGACGCTCTCGCCGGCCTTCGCCTCGCGCACCTGGAGGATGCGCGCCTCGGCGGTGACGACCGGTTTCATCGGGTTGTCGACGCCGTTGACGGCGCTGCCGCCATAGAGCGCGATGCCGGGGCGGGTGAGGGTGAAGTGATAGTCCTCGCCGAGGAAGATGCCCGCCGAATTGGCAAGGCTGGCGTCGATGTCGTCGAAGGCCTCGACGACGCTGCGGAACCTTTGCAGCTGCTGGCGGTTGAGCGGATGGGCCGGCTCGTCGGCACAGGCAAGGTGGCTCAGCAGCATGATCGGAGCGAAGCTCGCCGGCCGCGCGGCGTCGTTTGCCAGCGCTAGCGCGTCCTCGACCCGAAGGCCGAGCCGGTTCATGCCCGTATCGACATGCAGCACGCAGGGATGGTCGCGCCCATCGGAAACCGCCGCCATGAAGACGACGAGCTGTTCTTCCGAGACGATGACGGGCACGAGGTCGAATTCGAAGAAGAGGCGTTCCGAGCCGGCCCACATGCCGGAGAGCACGTAGATGCGCGCATCCGGTAGGACGGCACGCAGCGTCGCGCCTTCCGCCGGCGTGGCGACGAAGAAATCGCGGGCACCCGCGTGATGGAAGGTCCGCCCGGCATGCTCCAGGCCGATGCCGTAGCCGTCGGCCTTGAGCACGGCGGCCGTGCGCGCCGCGCCGGAACGCCGGGCCATCGCCCGCCAGTTGTCGGCGAGTGCGGAGAGGTCGATCGTCAGGCGGGCGTGATCCTCGCCGGCGATCGGCAGGCTGGAACGTGCATGGGAATGGTGCGGGCTCATGATTCTGAATACAGCCTGTTGACCATGGCGGCAATATGCCGTTTCTCGGCATTGCCGCCGGAAAAGCCCGTCACTATGGTTCGCGCCAAAAAGGGGAAGAGCATGCGGCGGATAACGGGAACGGCCTTCGGGATGGTGGCGGTCGTCCTTGCCTTTGCGGCGCAGGGCGCGGCCCAGGCGCCGCCCACGGATACCGAAATGCGCCAGGTCCATGCCGCGTTGCTCGGCCTTGCCCAGGACGGCGCGGAGTCCGAGCGGGACGACGGGGCGGACATCTACTATTCCATCGTCGAGAACCCGAACGCGCCGCGGCTGGTCACGCGGCTTGAGGTCTCCGGCGCGCCCTGCCGCGCCCGCACGGTTTCCGCGCTGCAGTTTCCCGGCAAGTGGGCGACCCTGACCCTCGGCCGTATCGATCTGTCCCGCATCGCCGCCGTCACCGCCTATGCCTCGGTCGACGACATGATCGCCGAGATCAATCCGCTCCCGCTCGATGCCCCGGCGGTCGAGCAGGTCGTGCTGACGGGCGAGGGGCTCTACTGCACCAGCCGCATGTCGCTCTCCGGCGAGAGCATGACCGCGGACGAGGCCTGTTCCGACCGCCTCGACCTGTCCATGGCGGACGCCGACCAGAAGACGCGCGGCAGGCGCGCCCTCGCCATCGTCGCGGACGTCTGCAAGGCCCCGGCCTTCGGCGGAAAGTGAACCCGAAAGCAGGAAACCCGCCGTTTCGGGCGGGTTTCCTCATCTGTCCGTGCGCGTGAGATTACGGCGTGGTCGTGGTCGCGCCGCCGCCTTCGGCCGGCTGGCTGCCGCTCGGCTGGCTTTCCGGCGCCTGGGTGCCGCCAGTCGCGCCGCCGGTCTGGCCATCGGGGGCCGTGCTTCCAGCCGGTGCAGGAGCCGGGGCCGGGGCAGGAGCAGGAGCAGGAGCCGGGGCAGGAGCCGTAGCAGGGGCAGGAGCCGGGGCCGCACGGGTATCCGGCGTGCCGACAGTCGGGGTGTTGGCGTTGGGCTCGACGCGGTCCGACGATCCGCCGCCGACGAAATAGTAGATACCCACGGCAACGAGGACGGCCAGGATCACGGCGACGGCCCAGCCGCCAGCGCCGCTGCCGCCGCTGCTGGCATTGACGACCGTGGGGCCGCGATCTTCCGGCCGGCGGGCATTGGGATCCTCCACGGGACGATTGACAAGATTGGGGTCTTGCATGTCTGGCACTCCATCTGGTTTGGTCGGGCTGAACAACGCGCCATGACCATTTTTGTTCCTGTGCCATCGGGCAACGGGACGGCGCTTCTCGGCAGGGGCCTTGCATTCGTCCGGAAAATCCGTATAAGCGCGCTGTTCAACACACCCGGTCAATCGGCTGGTGGCTGAACGGAGGGCCGGCGATCCCAGCGATCCGCCGTTTGGAGCCAAGGGCTCCAGCCTCCCGTGTCTCCGCTCTCGACCGTCTGGATTAACGCTTTTCTTGCTTGCGGCCTTGGGCCCCTGGGAACTGTCGTTGAGGCTTGGCGCCGGTTTCGGGTGTAGGATCAAACGCAAGAAAGGCAAAGCCACATGGCTCTCTACGAACATGTATTCCTGGCCCGCCAGGACGTGTCCGCCCAGCAGGTCGACGCTCTCGTCGAACAGTACAAGGGCGTGATCGAAGCACACGGCGGCAAGGTCGGCCGGGTCGAGAACTGGGGCCTCAAGTCCCTGACCTACCGCATCAAGAAGAACCGCAAGGCGCATTACGCGCTGATGGACATCGACGCTCCGGCCGCCGCCATCCACGAGATGGAACGCCAGATGCGCATCAACGAAGACGTTCTTCGCTACATGACCATCGCCGTCGAGGCCCACGAAGAAGGCCCGTCCGCGATGATGCAGAAGCGCGACCGCGACGACCGTCCGCGCCGCGATGGCGACGACCGCGGCCCGCGCCGCGATTTCGGCGACCGTCCGCGCCGCGACTTCGGCGACCGCCCGCCGCGTGGCGACCGTCCGGCCCGCGAAGACCGCGCGTAATCGAAGCAGAAGGAGACTAAGACAATGGCTGATACTTCCTCCGCTCCGGCACGCCGTCCGTTCCACCGCCGCCGCAAGACCTGCCCCTTCTCGGGCGCCAACGCTCCGAAGATCGACTACAAGGACGTCCGTCTTCTGTCGCGTTACATCTCCGAGCGCGGCAAGATCGTTCCGTCCCGCATCACGGCCGTTTCCCAGAAGAAGCAGCGCGAACTCGCCAAGGCGATCAAGCGCGCCCGCTTCCTCGGCCTGCTGCCCTACGTCGTCGCGTAACAACGCGACGTCTCCGGCCTGGCATCATGTCGGGCCGGATCGCCTGATTTCGGGGAAGACGGCCTGCCGCCTTCCCCTTCTCCCTTCCGCGTTGGGCGCGGATCGGAACCGCCGGCCTTTCGAGGCCAGAACCCATGTTGGGGATGTCTTCCTGAATCGCTTTGTCAGGAAACTCCTCTAACTGTCTGACCGGACAGGACAGCGAACGTGAAGACCCTGACGCCAACCTCGATTGCGACCGGCCTCGTCGCCGGTGTGACCGCCGCTCTGCTGTCGCTGAGCGCGAACGCGCAGTCGTCGCTCGCCATCGTGCTCTACGCCGCGTCGGCCCTTCCCATCCTCATCGCCGGTCTCGGCTGGGGCAATGCGAGCGCCTTCATCGCGGTCGTGGCGGGCGGCGCGACGGCTTCCGCGCTGGTCTCCTCGCAATTTGCCGCGCTGATCGTCATCATCACGCTCATCCCGGCCGGCTGGCTCAGCAATCTTGCGAACCTCGCCCGTCCGGCCTCCGAGCTTGGCGGCCCGGAAGACGCGCTCGCCTGGTATCCGCTGTCCAACATCCTTGCCCATCTCGCCGTGATGGTGACGCTCGGCATGATCGCCGTCGGTGCGATCGTCGGCTACAACAGCGAGATGGCCGGCAAGCTGGTCGACATCGTCATCGAGACGCTGAAGGCGCAGGAACCGCTCTACAATCCGGATGCCGCCGCCGTCGCGCAGATGAAGTCCATCTTCGCGCTGGCGCTGCCGCTGGTGCAGGGCGCGCTGTGGGTGTTCCTGCTGTTTGCCGCCTATTATGTCGCAAGCTTCATCGTGCGCCTTTCCGGCAAGGGCCTGCGCCCGCGCGAGGACATGCCCTCCACGCTGCGCATGCACCGCAACGCGATCTTCATCTTCCTCGCCGGCCTCGTCCTTTCCTTCATGGGCGGCGTCCCGGCGCTCGTCGGCGCGCTCGTCTGCGGCACCTTCGGGGCCGGCTTCGTGCTCGCCGGCTTCGCGAGCCTGCATTTCAGGACGCGCGGCAAACCGTGGCGGCTCTTCGCCCTGTGGTTCGCCTATATCTCGGTATTGCTC
Source organism: Shinella sp. PSBB067 (assembly GCF_016839145.1). Taxonomy (NCBI): domain Bacteria; kingdom Pseudomonadati; phylum Pseudomonadota; class Alphaproteobacteria; order Hyphomicrobiales; family Rhizobiaceae; genus Shinella; species Shinella sp. PSBB067. The sequence continues at coordinate 958,491 of NZ_CP069303.1, forward strand.
TTCACGATACCGGTCTTCGCCATCCTCGTCCTCGGCCTGATGGACACGCGGCGCACCATAGCGCTGACGCCCGCCGGCCCGGCGAGCAAGAAAAACCAGAATACCTGAACTCAAGAAAGGAACTCGAAATGGACGTCATCCTCCTCGAACGCATCGCCAAGCTCGGCCAGATGGGCGAGACCGTAAAGGTCCGCGACGGCTTTGCCCGCAACTACCTGCTGCCGCTCGGCAAGGCGCTGCGCGCCAACGAAGCCAACAAGAAGCGCTTCGAATCCGAGCGCGCGACGCTCGAAGCCCGTAACCTCGAGCGCAAGTCGGAAGCCCAGGGCGTTGCCGAAAAGCTCGACGGCAAGTCCTTCATCGTCGTCCGCTCCGCCGGCGAAACCGGTCAGCTCTACGGTTCGGTCGCTGCCCGCGACATCATCGAGGTCCTGTCGGCCGAAGGCTTCAACATCGGCCGCAACCAGGTCGAACTCAACACCCCGATCAAGGCCATCGGCCTGCACAAGGTCGTCCTGCACCTTCATGCCGAAGTCGAGATCTCGATCGTGCTGAACGTCGCCCGCTCCGCAGACGAAGCCGAGCGCCAGGCCAAGGGCGAAAGCCTGACCTCCGCCGATGCCATCTACGGCGTGGACGAGGACGCCCTGAAGCCGGAAGACTTCTTCGATCCGGAAGCCGACAACGACGGCGACGAAGAATAACAATCGAACGGATGAGCCGGCTTTTGCCGGCTCATTTGTTTTCGGCGAAGGCCTCCCGACGCTGCCTGTCGCCACGGTCCCCGGGCCTTCCTGCCCTCACCGGCCGGCTTCGCCTGTCCGCCAGACTTGAAAAAGGCCAAAAAACGCGGGTTGAAATCCCGCTTTTTCCGTTAATATTTATACTTCGTTAGACTGGATTGGCGGTGGGGCCGCTTTCTAGGCCGGTTTCCGACCAGACCCGTTCCGCCAGATTTTAAGCGCGACGGAGTTTAGAGAATGAAATTCATTGTACAGGCTCTCGTTTCCCGCCTCATCGAGACCGGAAATCTGACGATTACTTACCCCGACGGCAGCAGCCAGACCTATGGCGACGGCACTGGCAATCCCGTCCATCTGCGCATCAACACCAGGAAGGCCCTCTGGGGCATCGGCTTCGACCCCGCCTACTATCTCGGCCATTGTTACGGCACGGGGGAGGTCGACCTGGTCGAGGGCGACATGTACGGCCTGCTGAAGGCCGTCTTCACCGGCAATCCCGACTTCAAGTATTACGACACCGGCTGGAACCGCCTCCTCGAGCGGGTCCGCTATCTCTTCCGCTGGGTGCGCGAGAAGAACAGCGTCGTGCGCTCGCGCAGGAACGTGCAGCATCACTACGATCTCACCGGCGCGCTCTACGATCTCTTCCTCGATCGGGACCGGCAATATTCCTGCGCCTATTTCGAGCGCCCCGACCAGTCGCTGGACGACGCCCAGCTCGCCAAGAAGCGCCATATCGCCGCCAAGCTGAACATCAACCGGCCCGGCCAGAGCGTACTCGACATCGGCTGCGGCTGGGGCGGCATGGCGCTTTACCTCGCCCGCCAGCTCGGCGCGAAGGTGACCGGCGTCACACTGTCGGACGAGCAGCACGCGATGGCCGTGAAACGGGCGAGCGACGCGGGCCTGTCGGAGGAGGTGAAGTTCCTGCTGCAGGACTACCGCAACACGGACGGTCCCTTCGACCGCGTCGTCTCCGTCGGCATGTTCGAGCATGTCGGCCGGCCGAACTACCTGACCTTCTTCAAGAAGAGCGCATCGCTGCTGAAGCGCGACGGCGTGATGCTGCTGCACACGATCGGCCGCACGGACCGGCCCTCCGCCAACAATCCGTTCATCGAGAAGTACATTTTCCCGGGCGGCTACATCCCGGCGCTGTCCGAGGTGATGCAGGCGGTGGAGAAGAGCGGGCTTGCGGTGACGGATGTCGAGATCCTGCGGCTGCACTACGCCGAGACGCTGCGCCACTGGCGCGAGCGCTTCATGGCGCGGCGCGCGGAGGCCAAGGCGCTCTACGACGAGAATTTCTGCCGCATCTGGGAGTTCTATCTCGCCGCCTCCGAAAGCGCCTTCCGCTGGCAGCACCTCGTCGTCTTCCAGCTCCAGCTTGCGCACGACCAGCAGTCCGTGCCGCTCATCCGCGAATATATCGGCCGCGGCGAGGATTGCCTGAAGGCGCACGAGGCCAATCCGAAGGGCGAGCGGCATGGCGCCCGCCAGTTCCCGCAGGAGGCCTCGCTCTGAGTCGCACGAGTCAACCGCAAGGTGGCAGGCCCGGCGGAATCCGGGCTTGCTGTGTCCCCGCTGCCTGTGGAAAAGTCTAACACCGGGCCTAAGGCAAGCGTCGAGTCGGAAGCGCTTGACCCTCGGCGCCAAAGCAACCAAACCACCGGCTTCAGGAAACAGGGACGGGAGATTCGGGACGATGAACGATGCCGTGCGCAAGCTGAGCCAGGCCGGTCGCGAACTGCCGGAGGCACATCACCGCGAGGCGCCGAACAACGTCGAGGCGGAACAGGCGCTGCTCGGCGCGATCCTCGTCAACAACGACGCCTATTACCGCGTCTCCGACTTCCTCAAGCCGATCCATTTCCACGAGCCCCTGCACCGCAAGATCTACGAGCTCGCCGGCGACACGATCCGCATGGGCAAGATCGCCACGACGATCACGCTGAAGACCCACCTGCCGGCCGACGGCAAGGTCGGCGACCTGACGATCCCGCAATATCTCGCCCGCCTTGCCGCCGAGGCCGTGACGATCATCAACGCGGAAGACTATGGCCGCGCGATCTATGACCTGGCGCTGCGCCGCTCGCTGATCAATATCGGCGAGGACATGGTCAACATCGCCTATGACGCGCCGCTCGACATGCCGCCGCAGACGCAGATCGAGGATGCCGAGCGCCGCCTCTTCGAGCTGGCCGAGACCGGCCGTTACGACGGCGGCTTCCAGTCGTTCAACGATGCGGTGGCGCAGGCGATCGACATGGCCGGCCAGGCCTTCGAGCGCGACGGCTCGCTTTCCGGCATCTCCACCGGCATCCAGTCGCTCGACGGCCGCATGGGCGGCCTGCAGCGCTCGGACCTGATCGTGCTCGCGGGACGCCCCGGCATGGGCAAGACCTCGCTCGCCACCAACATCGCCTACAATATCGCCGCCGCCTACGAGCCGGAAGTTCAGGCGGATGGTTCGTTCAAGGCCAGGAACGGCGGCGTCGTCGGCTTCTACTCGCTGGAAATGTCCTCCGAACAGCTCGCCACCCGTATCATCTCCGAGCAGACGGAAGTCTCCTCCTCGAAGATCCGCCGCGGCGACATTTCCGAGGCCGATTTCGAAAAGCTCGTCGCCTGCTCGCAGATGATGCAGAAGGTGCCGCTCTATATCGACCAGACCGGTGGTATCTCGATTGCCCAGCTTTCCGCCCGCGCCCGCCGCCTCAAGCGCCAGCGCGGCCTCGATTGCCTCGTGGTGGACTATATCCAGCTCATGACCGGCTCGGGCAAGTCGAGCGACAACCGCGTGCAGGAGATCACGCAGATCACGACAGGCCTCAAGGCGCTCGGCAAGGAGTTGAACGTGCCGATCATCGCGCTCTCCCAGCTCTCCCGTCAGGTGGAAAGCCGCGAGGACAAGCGCCCGCAACTCTCCGACCTTCGCGAATCGGGCTCCATCGAGCAGGACGCCGACGTGGTGCTCTTCGTGTTCCGCGAGGAATATTACGTCAAGAACCTCGAGCCGCGTGACGAGTTCGATCCGAAATACGAGGAATGGAAGATGAAGTTCGAAGCGGTGAAGGGCACCGCGGACGTCATCATCGCCAAGCAGCGTCACGGACCCACCGGCACGGTCAAGCTCGCCTTCCAGTCGGAATACACCCGCTTCACCGACCTCGCCGACCCGTCCTTCAGCCAGTACGAGCACTGAGGTTTCCGGCTTGCCGGAGGCTCCGGCAAGCCGTTCGTGCGGCGCCTACATCGGCGCCGGGTAGAGCCGGTGGATGCGGCGGATGCCGTTCATCACCTCGGTGGAAAGTGTCACGTCCTTCGCCGCGATATCCGTCTTCAACTGCTCCATGGTCGTCGCGCCGATGATGACGGAGGCCATGAAGGGCCGCGTCAGGCAGAAGGCGAGGGCCATCTGGGCGGGATCGAGCCCGTTTTCCTTCGCAAGCTCCACATAGGCGCGCACCGCCGGCTCCTGCAGCGGCTGGTAGCGCCCGCCGAGATCGCCGTTCTTCGTCAGGCGCGAGCCTTCGGGCCGCGCGCCGTCGAGATACTTGCCGGTCAGGAGCCCGGCGGCGAGCGGCGAATAGGCGAGCAGCCCGATGTCCTCGTGATGCGACACCTCCGCGAAGTCGAGGTCGTAGGCCCGATAGAGCAGGTTGTATTCGTTCTGGATCGAGGCGACGCGCGGCAGGCCCTTTTCCTCGGAAAGCTTCAGGAGCTGCATCGTGCCCCAGGCCGTGTCGTTGGAAAGGCCGAGCGCCCGCACCTTGCCGGCCTTGACGAGTTCGCCGACCGTTTCGAGGATTTCGAGAAGCTCGGCGGCGACCTTCGCACGGTCCTGCCTGGAGGGCTCGTAGCTCCAGGCGTTGCGGAAATGGTAGTGGCCGCGGTTCGGCCAATGGAGCTGGTAGAGGTCGAGATAGTCGGTCTTGAGGCGCGACAGGCTGTTGTCGATCGCCTCCAGAATGCCCGCGCGGCTCATCGGCGCGCCGCCGCGTATGTAGGGGCGGCCGGGGCCGGCGACCTTGGAGGCGAGCACGATCCGGTCGCGGTTGCCGCGCGCCTTCATCCAGCTGCCGATGAAGCGTTCGGTGTCGCCATAGGTTTCGGGGGAAAGCGGCGTGGTCGGGTAGAGCTCGGCGGTATCGATGAAGTTGACGCCTTCCGAGAACGCGTAGTCGAGCTGGTCGTGGGCGTCCTGCTCGCTGTTCTGCGACCCCCAGGTCATCGTGCCGAGGCAGATCTCCGACACGCTGATGCCGGTCCGGCCGAGCGGATTGTATTTCATGGGTGGGAAAATCCTTTGGTGGAAACCGCGCGAATGTAGGCAGGTCTTTGCGAAGCGCAAGTCCGAAGGGCGCGATTCCCTGTGCGAAGGCCCCGGAAAGGCGGGGGCAGGCGGGGCCGGGGAGGCGCCACGCCTTGACTTGCGGGGCCGGAATGTGAATGGAAAAGGAAAGATGAGACGGGAGAACCCCCTATGAGCGTAGCATTCACCTTCCCCGGCCAGGGCAGCCAGGCCGTCGGCATGGGCAAGGATCTCGCGGACGCCTTCCCGGAAGCGCGCGCCGTTTTCGCCGAAGTCGACGAGGCCCTCGGCCAGAATCTGTCCACCATCATGTTCGAGGGACCCGAGGAAACGCTGACGCTGACGGCCAACGCCCAGCCGGCGCTGATGGCCGTTTCCATCGCCGTCATGCGCGTGCTGGAAGCGCGCGGCCTGTCGCTGAAGGATCAGGTCTCCTATGTCGCCGGCCACTCGCTCGGCGAATATTCCGCCCTCTGTGCCGCGGGCACCTTCTCGCTGGCCGATACGGCGCGCCTGCTGCGCATCCGCGGCAACGCCATGCAGTCGGCCGTTCCGGTCGGCGAGGGCGCCATGGCCGCGATCATCGGTCTGGAACAGGCGGATGTCGAAGCCATCTGCAGGGAAGCCTCCACCGGCGGCTCGTGCCAGATCGCCAACGACAATGGCGGCGGCCAGCTCGTCATCTCCGGCTCCAAGCCGGCCGTCGAAGTCGCAGCCCGGCTCGCGACGGAGAAGGGCGCCAAGCGCGCGCTGATGCTCTCCGTCTCCGCCCCCTTCCATTCCGCCCTGATGGCGCCCGCCGCCGACGCCATGCGCGAGGCGCTCGCAACTGTCACGGCCAAGGCCCCCGTCGTCCCGGTCGTCGCCAATGTCCGCGCCGCCCCGGTCAGCGACCCGCAGGAGATCGTCACGCTCCTCGTCGAGCAGGTCACCGGCCAGGTCCGCTGGCGCGAGACGGTCGAATGGTTCGGAAAGAATGACGTGACGACGCTCTACGAAGTCGGCTCCGGCAAGGTCCTGACCGGCCTTGCGCGCCGCATCGATAAGTCCGTCACCGGCATCGCTATCAACACCCCCGCCGACATCGACAGCGCGCTCGCCGCGCTCATCGGCTGATCTCTTTTTGAAGGAACACGACCATGCTTGATCTTACCGGCCGCAAGGCTCTCGTTACCGGCGCATCCGGCGGCATCGGCGAGGAGATCGCCCGCATCCTCCACGCCCAGGGCGCTATCGTCGGCCTGCACGGCACCCGCGTCGAGAAGCTGGAAACGCTCGCGGGCGACCTTGGCGAGCGCGTCCACATCTTCCCGGCCAACCTTTCCGACCGCGCCGAGGTCAAGGCGCTCGGCGAGAAGGCGGAAGCCGAGCTCGGCGGCGTCGACATCCTCGTCAACAATGCCGGCATCACCAGGGACGGCCTGTTCGTGCGCATGAGCGACGAGGACTGGGACGCCGTCCTCGAAGTCAACCTGACGGCCGTCTTCCGCCTGACGCGCGAGCTGACCCACCCGATGATGCGCCGCCGCTACGGCCGCATCATCAACATCACCTCGGTCGTCGGCGTCACCGGCAATCCGGGCCAGGCGAACTACTGCGCCTCCAAGGCCGGCATGATCGGCTTCACCAAGTCGCTGGCGCAGGAGATCGCGACCCGCAACGTGACCGTCAACTGCGTCGCCCCCGGCTTCATCGAAAGCGCCATGACCGGCAAGCTGAACGACAAGCAGAAGGAAGCCATCATGGGGGCCATCCCGATGAAGCGCATGGGCACCGGCGCGGAAGTCGCATCCGCCGTCGCCTACCTCGCCTCGTCGGAAGCGTCCTACATGACGGGCCAGACGCTGCATGTGAACGGCGGCATGGCGATGATCTGAACATGGCCCAAGCGCCCGGCGAAACAGCATAAATTGCATGTTGACCGCTGGAGTGCCCGCCATTTTCAGGCTTTGCGGCAGGCATAAACCGTGTTAATCGGGCCATGACTGCCAGCAGTCGACCGGTAAAAGCCTGAGCGATCGGGCGATACGCAAAAGGATCGTCGATCCCGCATTGCCGGTTGAAGGGATTGCCGGGTGTGTTCTTGAGGCACATCGGGCGTGTCGAGTGTGCGGCGCCGTGAAGGCGCCGATCAAAAAACGAAGGTCGAGGAATCCGACATGAGCGACGTAGCAGAACGCGTAAAGAAAATTGTCATTGATCATCTGGGCGTTGACGCCGAAAAGGTCAGCGAAGGCGCAAGCTTCATCGATGATCTTGGCGCGGACTCTCTCGACACCGTCGAACTGGTCATGGCGTTCGAAGAAGAATTCGGCGTCGAGATCCCGGACGATGCCGCCGACTCGATCCTGACGGTCGGCGACGCCGTCAAGTTCATCGAGAAGGCCCAGGCCTGATCTGGCTGCCGGCGGGCCGCTTTCCAGCGGCCCGCCCCGGTCCGCCCGCGGGCGGCCGCACCTCTTGACGAGGCAACGACTATAAGACTGCAAAGGGTGGATCACGGACGATGAGGCGTGTCGTTATCACGGGTACCGGCATGGTATCCCCGCTTGGCTGTGGCACCGAAGTGACCTGGAGCCGGCTTCTGGAAGGCCGCAGCGGCGCCGCCAGGGTAACCGCCTTCGAGGTCGAGGACCTCCCCGCCAAGATCGCCTGCTCCATCCCGCTCGGCGACGGTTCCGACGGCACCTACAATCCCGACCAGTGGATGGAACCCAAGGAACAGCGCAAGGTCGACCCGTTCATCGTCTATGCGATGGCGGCCGCCGACATGGCGCTTGCCGACGCCGGCTGGCATCCGAAGACCGACGAGGACCAGATCGCCACCGGCGTGCTCATCGGCTCCGGCATCGGCGGCCTCGAAGGCATCGTCGAGGGCGGCTACACGCTGCGCGACAAGGGCCCGCGCCGCGTCTCGCCCTTCTTCATCCCCGGCCGCCTGATCAACCTCGCCTCCGGCCACGTCTCGATCCGCCACAAGCTGCGCGGCCCGAACCATTCCGTCGTCACCGCCTGCTCGACCGGCGCGCACGCCATCGGCGACGCCAGCCGCCTGATCGCGCTCGGTGACGCCGACGTCATGGTGGCGGGCGGCGCCGAATCGCCGATCTGCCGCATCGCGCTCGCCGGCTTTGCCGCCTGCAAGGCGCTGTCGACCGAGCGCAACGACGACCCGACCGCCGCCTCGCGTCCCTATGATCGCGACCGTGACGGCTTCGTCATGGGCGAGGGCGCCGGCATCGTCGTGCTGGAGGAGCTGGAACACGCCAGGGCGCGCGGCGCGAAGATCTATGCCGAAGTCGTCGGCTACGGCCTTTCCGGCGACGCCTATCACATCACCGCGCCGTCCGAGGACGGCGACGGCGCCTTCCGCTGCATGACCATGGCGCTGAAGCGCGCCGGCATTGCGGCGGGCGAAGTCGACTATATCAACGCGCACGGCACCTCCACCATGGCCGACACGATCGAGCTCGGCGCGGTGGAACGGCTCGTCGGCGATGCGGCCTCCCGCGTCTCCATGTCGTCCACCAAGTCGGCCATCGGCCACCTTCTGGGCGCGGCCGGTGCCGTCGAGGCGATCTTCACCGCGCTGGCGATCCGTGACAATATCGCGCCGCCGACGCTGAACCTCGACAATCCCGACGTCGAGACGGCGATCGACCTGGTGCCCCACAAGGCCCGCAAGCGCGAGATCAACGTGGCGCTGTCCAACTCGTTCGGCTTCGGCGGAACGAATGCATCGCTGGTTCTCAAGCGTTACGACGCCTGATCCCGTCCGGGACGCCATGTCGTCCCGGCGCGCCCGCACACCCGAATGAGAAGAGCGGGTTCATCCCGCTTTTGCCGCATTGCTCTGCTGCAAGACGTCGAGCAATGCCCGAACCCATGAGGACAGTCCGTGAGCGACACGAACGATTCCGGCGAGACGCAATTCGGCCGCGGCGAGGCCTCCGGCCAGCCGCGCATCATTCCGAAGTCCGCCAAGGAGGCCCTGCGTCCCGAGCAGGTGCCCGAACCGCCGAGCCGCCGCCGTTCGCGCAAGGCGCGCAGCCAGGTCGTCATCTTCCTGAATTTCGTCATGACCGTGGTGGTCTTCGCGACGATCATCGGTATTGGCGTCTTCTACTACGGCATCAAGAGCTACGAGGAAGCCGGCCCCCTGACCGCCAACACGAACTTCATCGTGCGGGGTGGGGCGGGCACCAACGAGATCGCCGCCAACCTCGAGCGCAACAACATCATCACCGACAGCCGCGTCTTCCGCGTGCTCTCGCGCATCTACCTCGACGGCGAGACCCTGAAGGCCGGCGAATACGAGATCAAGGCCGGCGCCTCCATGCGCGAGATCGTCGAATTGCTGAAGTCCGGCAAGTCGATCCTCTACAGCGTGTCCGTGCCGGAGGGCCTGACGGTCAAGCAGGTCTTCAAGCGTCTTGCGGAGGATCCGGTGCTGGAAGGCGACCTGCCGGCCGAACTGCCGGCCGAGGGCTCGCTGATGACCGATACCTACAAGTTCTCGCGCGGTACCAAGCGCGTCGACATCCTGCGCCAGATGCTCGACGCCCAGAAGGCCCTGATCGACCAGATCTGGGAGCGCCGCGACGACAACCTGCCGATCGCCAGCCGCGAGGAGTTCGTCACGCTCGCCTCCATTGTCGAGAAGGAAACGGGCAGGGCCGACGAGCGCTCGCGCGTCGCCTCGGTGTTCCTCAACCGGCTCGAAAAGGGCATGCGCCTGCAGTCCGACCCGACGATCATCTACGGCATCTTCGGCGGCGAGGGGAAGCCGGCCGACAGGCCGATCTACCAGTCGGACCTCGAAAAGCAGACGCCGTTCAACACCTATATCATCAAGGGCCTGCCGCCGACGCCGATCGCCAATCCCGGCCGCGCGGCACTGGAGGCGGTCGCCAACCCCTCGCGGACCTCCGACCTCTACTTCGTTGCCGACGGCACCGGAGGCCACGTCTTCGCCGAGACGCTGGAGGAGCACAACCAGAACGTCCGCCGCTGGCGCAAGCTGGAAGCGGAGAAGGCGGCGGAAGCGGCCAAGGAAACGAAATCCACCGATTCCCCGTAACGGCCCCCGCATTCGGTGAAGCGGCTCTGGCGCGGCATGCGCCGGGGCCCGTCGGGCGTCGGCAGCCCGCCGACGCTCGCATTCGAGGGCTTTTCGGCCGGTCGCACCACCTTTGATGTGGATCGATGCCCGCACCGCGCGCCAAGCCGTTTCCAACCCCGCGAAACTGTTTCACTTTGAATGGATGATGGCGCTGCTGCGCGTATCCGGCAGCCCGCTTGCAGCGAGGTGCCATTGGAGGCTGACATGACGTTGCAATCGATGACCGGCTTTGCGCGGGTCGAGGGAACCAGCGGACGCACGCGCTGGGCTTGGGAGCTGCGTTCCGTGAACGGCAAGGGGCTCGACATGCGCCTGCGCCTGCCGCCGGGGCTGGAGGCGCTGGAGGCGGACGTGCGGCGCCTTGCCGGCGAGGCCTTCTCGCGCGGCAATCTCCAGGTCGGCCTTTCGACCAGCGTCAGCGAGGCGCAGATCGAGGCCGTCGTGAACCAGGGCGCGCTTGCCGCCGTGCTGGCGCTGCGCGACCAGCTCGCCGGCACCATCGATCCCGCGCCGGTCAGGCTCGACACCCTGCTCTCCGTGCGCGGCATCGTCGATTTCCGCGAAGCGGAGGAGAGCGAGGCCGAACGCAACGCGCGCGACGCCGACATCCGCGCGGGCTTTGCCGAGGCGGTGCGCTGTCTTGCCGACATGCGGCGCAAGGAGGGAAGCGCGCTTGCCGGCGTGCTTCTCGGCCAGGTCGACCGCATCGAGGCGCTGACGCAGATCGTCGAGGCCGATCCCTCGCGCAGCGTCGCGTCGGTTGCCGAGCGGCTGGCCGGGCAGGTCGCGGTGCTACTGCAGGGCGCCACCGCGCTCGACCGGGACCGGCTGCACCAGGAGGCGGCGCTGCTCGCCACCAAGGCGGACCTGCGCGAGGAGATTGACCGGCTGAAGGCGCATGTGGCGGCCGCGCGCGAGCTCATCGCCGCCGGCGGCCCGATCGGCCGCAAGCTCGATTTTCTCGCACAGGAATTTAACCGGGAATCGAATACGATCTGTTCCAAGTCGAACGCCGCTGCTGTAACGGCTGCAGGCATCGAGCTGAAGGTCGTCATCGACCAGTTCAGGGAACAGGTCCAGAATTTGGAGTAGGCCATGGCCGAACCGTCGAAGCAGATCCACATCGAGCGCCGCGGGCTCATGCTCGTCATCTCCTCGCCGTCGGGCGCCGGCAAGTCGACCATCGCCCGCAACCTGCTGGAGGCCGATCCCGGCCTCAGCCTCTCGGTCAGCGTGACGACACGCCAGCGCCGCGCCAGCGAGATCGCCGGCCGGCACTACCATTTCATCAACCACAAGGAATTCGAGCGCCTGCGCGACAGCCACGCGCTGCTCGAATGGGCCGAGGTACACGGCAATTTCTACGGCACGCCGCGCGAGCCGGTGGAGGAAGCCATGTCCGCCGGCCGCGACATGCTCTTCGACATCGACTGGCAGGGCGCCCAGCAGCTCCAGGAGAAGATGCCGGCCGACGTCGTCTCGATCTTCATCCTCCCGCCCTCGATGACCGAGCTGCAATCGCGCCTGCATCGCCGCGCGGAGGACACGGAGGAGGTCATCCAGACGCGCCTCGCCAATTCCTGCGCCGAGATCGAGCATTGGCGGGAATACGACTACGTCATCCTCAACGACGACCTCTCGGTCGCCTTCGATGCCGTGCAGAGCATCGTCAAGGCCGAGCGCCTGCGCCGCGACCGGCGGCACGGACTGTTCGAGTTCGTGACGAATCTGGTGACGGAGAAGCCGGTTCTGTAAGGTTTGGACCGTTTGGCCTTGCCTCTCACCCTAACCTTGTAACTTCCCTTGGCCCGCGTTTGGCGCTGTAGTGCGTGTCGCGGTGGCGGATGAGAGACCGCATGACCTTTGGGCTTGCAAGCCCGTGGGAGAGCTCGGGTCATCATCCGCCGTTCCATCGAACCCGAACAGTCGCCAGGGCCGCTCGCGAAGCCCGCTTAGGCAAGGATGGGACAAGATGAATGTGATCGTTGGCATCGATGTTTCCAAGGAACGGCTGGATGTGCATGTGCTTCCGGCCGGGGACAGTTTCTTCGTTGGCAATGATCATGCCGGCGTGGATGAACTGGCCAGGCGGCTTACCCGGGCGAAGGCCGGGATCGTGGCGTTGGAGGCGACCGGCGGTTACGAGATGCTTGCAGCCGCAGGCCTGTCTTCGACCGGCTTTGCGGTGGTCGTGGTCAATCCGGCGCAGGTGCGTTCCTATGCCCATGCCCTGGGCAAGCGCGCCAAGACCGATCCGATCGATGCGGCCGTGATCGCAGCCTTCGTGACCGCAACAAGCCCCGAGATCCGGCCGTTGCACGATGAGGAAAGCGAGGTCTTCTCGGCCATCGTTTCGCGCCGCCGCCAGATCGTGCAGATGATCACGGCGGAAGAGAACCGGGCGCGGATGGCCCTGGCGAAGGAGACGAACAAGAGCATCAGGCGGCTGCTTGCCGCGCTGAGGCGTGAACTGGAAAGCCTGGATGGCGATCTGGACGGGCGCATTCGCAAATCGCCCTTGTGGCGGGTGCGCGAGGCCCTTCTGACGTCGGTGCCGGGCGTGGGGCCGACCACGGCCCGCACGCTGATTGCCGAGATGCCGGAACTGGGCAGCCTCGACCGGCGCCGGATCGCGTCATTGGCGGGCGTTGCACCGTTCACGCGGCAGTCGGGCAAGTGGCGCGGCAAGAGCTTCATCGGTGGCGGGCGCAGCCGGGTGCGGGCCGTGCTGTTCATGGCCGCTCTCGTGGCGGCCCGCCACAACCCGGTCCTCAAGGCTTTCCGCGACCGTCTCGTTGCTGCCGGAAAGCCGAAGATCGTCGCCATCGTCGCGACCATGCGAAAGCTCCTCACCATCCTCGACGCCATCATCCGGGACGGAAAACCATGGCAAAGCGCTTGACTGACAAGACAGTCGCTCTCCCCGCAAGCGGGGAGAGGGCACTTGCCCCACGGCATGTTCGAGGTTTGGGGAAACCGGCGCGGCACGTCTTCTTCTCCCCGATGGCAGGCAGGCCGGATGAGGGGCGAATGCTACATCGCGTTCGCCAGCCGCACGAACTCTTCCACGCTCAGCGTCTCCGCCCGCCGCTGCGGATCGATCTCCGCCCGCGCCAGCAGCGCCTCGCCGCCGAGCGATTTCACGCTCTGGCGCAGCATCTTGCGGCGCTGGCCGAAGGCAGCCTGGGTGACGCGCTCCAGCGTGCCCACATCGCAGGCCAGCGGATTGGCGATCGGTTCCAGATGCACGACGGAGGACGTCACCTTCGGCGGCGGCGTGAAGGCCTGCGGCGGCACGTCGAAGGCCATGCGCGCATGGGTGCGCCAGCCGCAGAGCACGCCGAGCCGGCCGTAGTGGTCGTCGTTCTCCTCGGCGACGATGCGCAGGCCCACCTCGCGCTGGAACATCAGCGTCAGCGATTCCCAGAAGGGCGGCCATGTCTTCGGCAGCAGCCAGTTGACCAGGAGCTGCGTGCCGACATTGTAGGGCAGGTTGGCGATGATGCGGACGGGCTCGCCGGGTGCCAGCGCCTCGAAATCCGTTTTCAGCGCATCGCCTTCGATGACCGTCAGGCGGCCCGGATAGTGGTCGGAGATTTCCGCCAGCGCCGGCAGGCAGCGGGCGTCGCGCTCAATGGCGATCACGCGTTTCGCGCCGAGCGCAAGGATGGCGCGCGTCAGGCCGCCCGGACCGGGCCCCACTTCGATCACCGTATGGTTCTCGACCGGGCCGGCGGTGCGGGCGATCTTCTGGGTGAGATTCAGGTCGAGCAGGAAGTTCTGGCCGAGCGCCTTCCTGGCGTCGAGCCCATGCCGCTGGATGACGTCGCGCAGCGGCGGAAGTCCGTCGAGTGCCGCCATCACGCGCCCGCCTTCGCAAGCTGTTCATGCGTGGCGAGTTCCGCCGCAAGCCGCAGCGCGGCAAGCAGGCTGTCCGGCCTCGCGACGCCCTTTCCGGCGATAGCAAAGGCCGTGCCATGGTCGGGCGAGGTGCGGATGAAGGGCAGGCCCAGCGTCGCGTTGACGGACGTGTCGAAGCCGAGCGCCTTGGCGGGAATGAGCGCCTGGTCGTGATACATGCAGAGCGCCACGTCATAGGTCGCGCGGGCGGCGTCGTGGAACATCGTGTCGGCCGGAAGCGGGCCGACGGCATCGATGCCGGCCGCCCGCAGCCGCGCGGCGGCCGGCCGCACGACGGCATCGTCCTCCAGCCCCAGCGCGCCGCCTTCGCCCGCATGCGGGTTGAGCCCGGCAATGGCAAGGCGCGGCCTTCCAATGCCGAAGCGCTCGCGCAGATCCCGCGCGGTGATGGTGGCCGTCTCGACGATCAGGTCCTCCGTGAGCGCGGCGGGAACGTCCTTCAGCGGGATGTGGATTGTCACGGGCACCGCCCGCAGTTTCGGCCCGGCGAGCAGCATGACGGGGAGGAGGGAGGCCTGGCCCGTCGCCTTCGCCGCGAGGTCGGCAAGGAACTCCGTGTGGCCGGGAAAGCCGAAGCCGGCATCGTAGAGGACCGCCTTGGCGATCGGGTTCGTCACGACGGCGGATGTCCGGCCGGCCATGGTCAGGGCGACGGCGGTCTCGATCGCGCCTATGATCGCGCCGGCATTGCGCGCATCCGGCGCGCCCGGCACGACGGGGGCAGGGCAATCGGCGGCGAGCACGGGGATGGCCTTTGGAAAGACGGCGCTGGCCGTCTCGGGCTCCGCGGCCGCCACGGCGATATCGAGGCCGAGTACCGCTGCGCGCTCACGCAGGACCCGCACATCGCCGATGAAAAGAAAAGGAGGAAGCGAGAGCGCCTCGCGCGCAGACCAGAGGGCAAGGGTGATGTCGGGCCCGATCCCTGCCGGATCGCCCATGGTGAGCGCCAGCGGCGGAATGTTCGTCGTCGTCATGAGACCCTGCCGCGTGAGCAATTCCGGCAAGCGCGCGCCGCGGTTGGCATCCGGAATTGCGGGGGAATGAAAGGCGGGAGCATTCGCAAATGCTCCCGCGGGATTGAAAAGCGTCTGCCGTCCCCGGCGCGCCGGAGGATCAGCGTTCGGTGATCGTCGCCTTCTTGCGCAGTTCGGCGATGTACTTCTTGCTGTTCTCGTCGTTTTCGTCGCCCTTGGCCTTGGCGAGGTCTTCGGCGCGGAAGACCATTTCGGCGGCCACGTCGTCGTTCACTTCGCGCTTCTTGCAGATCGCGAGATATTCGACGCCGCGTTCGGTGACGCGCGTGCCGGTCGTCAGGCCGTTGGCCTTCTCGACCAGCGGCTTCCAGTCCTCTGGCATCTGCGGGGCGAGGACGCGGCCGAGATCGCGGATCGACACGTCGTGCATCGTCGCGGCGAAGGCCTTGGCCTGGTCGCAGCCGGGGAACTTCGAACGGGAGGCTTCGGCCTCCGCCTTGCGCTTGCCAAGGATCGCGTTGCGGCGCTTTTCCGGCACCACGAAAATCACCTGCTTGAGGAAATATTCCGTCGTCACCGGCTTCTTGCCGCCGTGCTCCTGCATGCGCTCGACAAGCGTCTTGCCGTTGGCGTTGCCGCCGAAGCGGGCATTGACCACGCGCGGCCAGCTCATCTGGATGGCGATGAACTGCTTGAAATGCTCCGGTCCGACGCCGGCCTGGTTGAGGATCTTTCCAAGCTGGTCCGTCGTCATCTTGTTGGACGAGGCGAAGCGCCCATAGGCGGCGTCCACCTCGCTCGTGCTGACGGAAGCGCGCGCCCTGAGCACCTCCTCGCGCTTCAGCGCTTCCTCGATGAGCTGCTCGCGGGCAACGCTTCGCAGATTGCCCTTGGTGCGCTGCAGCTTCAGGAAGTTGATGCGGCGCTCGACATCGCCCGACGTGATCGGCGTGTTGTTGACGACCGCGACGACCGACGTCGCCGCCTGCGCAATGCCGGCCGGCGCAGCGATGATCGCCGCCACCGCCAGCGCAACGCCCGCCGTCATGGATCGCACCAGAGATTGTCTGCCCATCTTGCCAGTCCCTTTATCCAAACCCGTTTTGCGCCCGCCTGTTCTGCGCACGGCCATCAGGGCGCGCGGCGTCGGCGGGAAACCATTGCCCCGGATGTGCATAATACATACGGCCAAACGATGACAAGACCGGCAGACGGCGGTTATTCGAAACCGGTGAGCGTCGCATCGCCGACCTTTATGTCGCCGAGCGTGCGGAACATCAGGCGCGCGCCGATCGACCAGTCGTTTGCATTGGTATTTCCTCTATCCCTCGTCTGCTCGTAGACGATGGAGAAGACCGTGTCGCGGTCATCGTAGGACAGGCCGATACCGTTGCGCGAAATGACGTGATTGCCGATGTCGTAGGTCAGTGAACCGAAGACGGACCAGTAGTCGTGGAACTTGAAGGCCGCCTTGCTCTGCAGTTCGCTGGCGGTCTCCAATGAGCCGTAGTCCGGCTGCGCCGCGACGCGCGTATAGGTGAACTCCGTCTCGACCTTCGCGCCGTCGAAACGCAGCGAGGTGTCCGAGCGGCGCAGCGACAGGTCGTCCTTGTCGAGGCGCGCGCTGGTGGAGAAGGAAATGCCGTTCGGCAGGTCCACGCCCGCCATGCCGACATAGTCGGAGCGGTCGGTGTCGAGGCCGGAATTGGCGCCGGCATTCACCAGGTCGGGCGTTGCGAAGGAGTTCACGCCGCCGAGATGGAACGACTGGCCGACGATGCTGCGCACGAGGACGCCGTTGTCGAAGGTGCCGGTATAGCGCAGGCCGAGATTGGCGCGCGTGCCGCCCTCGATACGGTCGAAGCCGGAAAACTTGTCGCGCTCGAAGAGGTTAGTGGCGTCGAAGACGAAGCTCTGGGAGTCCTCGTTCGGCAGGCCTCCGGCAAGGTCCTCGTCGGGACGCACGTAGAGCTGCGCGATCGGTTCGAAGAGGTGCGTGCTGTAGTCCGTCGTCGCGAGGATCGGGTAGCGCGCCTCCAGGCCGGCTGTCAGCATCGAGCGGGTCGCGCTGCCGCCCGTCTCGTAGGCGCCGCCATAGGGGTTGAGGCCGCCGCCTGGCGCGCGCATGTCGAGGCGATGAATGTCCCCGCGCGCGGCGAGCAACGGCGTCAGCACGAGCCCGCCCGGCACGACGAACTGGCGCTTCCATTCCACTTCGCTGGTCAGCCGCGTCATGCCGCCTTCGAGGCCGAGGAAGCGGTCGCTCGTGCCGATGGTCACGGTATCGGCAAGGTCGCGGTCGATATTGGTGATGTTCGTGGTGACGCTGAGTTCGCCGCCGAGCACCGGCTGCGGCACGATATATTCGTGGTCGAGCGTCTGGGCGATCGCCTGCTTGCGCTCGGCATTGTCATCGGGGTCGGCGTCCTGGACGTCGAAATAGAAGGCGCGCAGGTCGAAGCTGTTGCGGCGGCCGAGGCCCGAAAGATAGCCCTGGTTGACGAAGGTGTTGTCGTTGAATCCGTCGATGTCGTAGGTGCGCGAGAAGTTGTTGTCGGTCTGCGCCATCACCTTCCAGCCGAACGACCAGCGCGGATTGATCCGGAACTGGCCGGTGGAGGCGACCATCCCGCGGAAGCCGTCCGCCAGGTTGTCGCTTTTGCCCGGCGTGAAGGTGTCCGAATCCATCTGCTTGATGCCGGCGGTACGCAGCGTCACGAGGCCGTTGTGGAAGCGCTTGCGGAATTCCGCTTCCATCAGGAAGCCCTGCCTGGTCAGCACGGTGGGCGAAAGCGTCGCGTCCACATCGGGTGCGATCGCGATGTAATAGGGCGTCGTCACGCCGAGGCCGAGCTTCTGGGCGTAGCTGAACTGCGGGAAGAGGAAGCCGGTCTTGCGCTTGACGGTATGGTCCGGCACTTCGAGCACCGGAATATAGGCGATCGGCCTGCCGAACATCTCGAAGCGGGCGCGTTCGAGGCGAATGGTCTTGGTGCGGCCGTTCTGCACGACGCGCTCGGCCTTGATCTCCCACAGGCCGCGATGCGTCGGGTCCGTGGCGCAGGGCGTACAGGCCGTGTAGACGGCGTGGTTGAGGATCATCTCCTCGTTGTCGACGCGCTCGCCGCTGGTGGCGGCCAGCTTGGTGAGGTCGGTGGTCTCGATGCGCAGCGCGTTGACGAACCCGTTGGCGAAGTCGTCCGACAGGTCCATTTCCTCGCCGTAGAGGCGGTTGCCGGTCGGCTCGATGAGCTCGATATTGCCGCGTGCCTTCAGCCGGCCCGTCTTCTGGTCGTATTCGACCTCGCGGGCGACGAGCTTGTAGCCGCCGTAATTGATCTGCACGGCGCCGCGCGCGACGACCGTCTCGTTGTCCCTGTTGTAGACGAGTTCGTTGGCCGCGAGGATCAGCTTGCTGCCCTCGGGAATGCTCGGCTCCATCCGGGCGATGTCCGGCGACTGCGCAAGGGAAGGGACGGCGGATGCACAGGTGAGCGCGCACGTTGCCGCACCTGCAAGCAGGGCGGCTTTCAACCACCTATTCGTTTTGCGGTCGCCTGCCGCCACTAGCCGTCCTCCTGATGCAGAAGAATCGTCGCACCCAAGGACATTGCGACGACCACTGGGAGCCAGGCCGCAACGAACGGAGGAACAACACCGCTGCTTCCGAATGCCTTCACAAGCACGGTGACGACATAAAGCATGAAGCCTGACAGGATTCCACCCAGAATCACCGCACGCGATTGATTAAACCGGCTAAATTTTAACGATACACAGGCTGCGATCAGCGTCATCGCAACCAGGAGCAGCGGAAGCGCAAGCATGGAGTGACGCTGCGTTTCCATCGCATTCGTCGGGAAGCCGAAGGACCTCGCCGCTTCGATTTTGCGTCCAAGCTCGAAAAATGCAATGTTTTCAGGCTTTTCCAGGCTCTCCTGGACGAACTCCCGTTTCATGTTGGTACGAAGTTGTACCTCATCGTGACGAACCGGCAGCTCGCCGATGCGCGTCTCGCGAACGTTCTTAAGCAGCCAGTAACCATCTTCCAAGGTGGCTGAGTCGGCGTCCTGCCGGAGCACGATCGCACCCCCCTCGTCGAAGTGGATGACGGAGACGTTGAGGAGGCGCGTCCCGCCGTCCAGCATCGCCTTCGCGCCGATGATCGCCTGGTCCTTTCCGTAGATCTGGCGCAGCCAGGGAACGGTGTTCTCGGCGCGCGCGTTGGTCGCGCCCCAGGAGGCTTCGAATTCCTGTGCCTTCCTGCTGCCCAGGGCGGCGAGCGGATTGAGCACCAGCACCGCCAGCATGCCGAACAGGAAGGCGCCGACCACGAAAGGGCGCAGGAACTGCCAGACGGAGATTCCCGCGGCGCGCGTGACGACCAGCTCGTATCGCCGGTTGAGCGAGATGAGGGCGGCCATGCCGGCAAAGAGCGCGACGAACGGCACGGTCTGCATCAGGATCGTGGGAATGCGCAGCGCCGTGACGAGCAGGCCGGTGGTAACCGTGTAGTGCGGCAGGCTGCCGACGCGATTCGACATCTCGCTGAAGTCGATGATGAAGATCAGCGCGAAGATGCCGAGCAGAAACCAGATCGTGGTGACGACATAGCGGCGAAGGAAGTAGCGGGCGAGCGTGGGGATCATGGATTGCCGCCTCCGCCGGCCGGGGCCGAGCCGCCGCCCGTGAGGCGCGAAAGCAGCCTGCCGCGCAGCTCGGCGAGGCGCTCGCCGAGCGTGGCGGGAATCTCCAGGCTCTTGTTGCGCGCGAGGTAGCGGATCGCAAGGCCGCCGGTGACGAGCGGTATGAGATACATCATGACCGTGAAATAGACGGAGTTTTCCGCACTGTTCGAGGCATAGAAGCTCGCCCATCGCACGAAGAGCGCCGTCAGCAGCGCCGTGATCATCGGATGCATGCGCGCCTCGCGGTGCGAGCGGGCATCCCCGCTGACGACGAGGGCGATCAGGCCGAAGACCGCGGGAAACAGCCATTCGGAGAAGCGGCGGTGCAGTTCGGCGGAAAAGGCGCCCGGCTTGCTCTTGAAGTAGGGGTCGTTCGGATCCGGGTTGATGAGATAGGGCAGGTCCCGGTCCTTGGGACGGATGTTCGCCTCGCCCGCGCTCTGGGTGAGGTCGGCCAGGTCGAAGGCGTAGGATTCGAACTTGATGATGGAGACGTTGCCGTCCGGCAGCTTGCGGTGCACCTCGCCGTCCTTCATCACCAGCGCCGAGCTGTTCTCGTCGACCGCGCCTTCGCGGGCGTAATAGACCATCTCGAAGCGCGGATCGCGCGTGTCGGCGACGAAGAGGCCGCGCAGCACGCCGCCGTTCCGCCGTTCCGCCACCTGCACGTAGAGACCGTCGGTGATCTTGCGGAAGGTGTTCTCCTGCACGACGGCGGACAGCATGTCGGCATGGGCCGTGGCGATCATCTTGCGCACGGCCATGCGCGAATAGGGTTCCACGAAATTGTCGACGGCGAAGGAGACGAGGCTCATCGCCACGGCAAGGATCATGATCGGCCGGATGATCGTCACGCGCGAGGCGCCGGCCGAATTCAGCACCGTCAGCTCCGAATCGCCGTTCATGACGGTCAGCGTCTGCGACACGCCGATGACGAGCGCGAAGGGCAGGATGATGGGGATGACGGAGGGCAGGATCAGCGTTGCGAGCTTGAGGAAGGCGAAGATCGACTGGCCGCTGTCCGTGACGAGGTTGACGCTGGTCAGCGCCTGCGTGACCCAGACGATGCCGAGCAGGGGCAGAAGCGTGGCGACGAACATCAGCGACGCCCGCCGCAGGATATAGCGCTCGATCAGTTTCATCTTTCAGTCCGTGCGTCCGACAAGCGGTTCCGGTCTCGCGCCCACGACGCCCGTCAACGGAACTGCAATGGGCATATAAGCTTTCTTGAGGCTGACGCCATAGCGAAGAGTGTCCGCCCGGATGGAAAATTTATGGCGAACAAGCATGCCTAACGTTCTCTAAACAAGCGAGCGCATCTTGCCAAGCGTCGTAAAAGCGACAAGGAATTGATGTGGTTCACGGCCTTTCCGGCCGGACGAGAGGCCGCAAGGCCACATGCGGAGTGTATCATGGCTTTCAGGTTCGACATCGGTTTTGCAAAGACGGCGCGCGCTTCGGGCGGTCTTGCGATCCTTCTTCAGGTTGCCGGCGCGCAGGCGGCGGGCCTTGGCGAGGTCGACCCGGAGGGCGTCGTGGCGCGCGCCGCGGGTGTTACGAAATTCACCGGCAAGGCGCTGAAAAGCCTCGACGTGCTGGCCCCGCACGGCGCGCCGGTCGACCGCATCGTCGTGCTCGGCCTCGGCGAGGCGGAGAAGCTTGCCGCCCATGACTGGCTGAAGGCCGGCGGCGCGGCCGCCGCGAAGATTTCCCGCGCCGAGAAGGCGACGATCCATCTCGATGCGCCGGGCGTCACCGTCACGGCGAAGAACGCCGCCGACTTCGCCCTCGGCATGCAGCTCGGCGCCTACAGCTTCGATCTCTACAAGACGAAGAAGAGCGACGACGACGAGGCGAAGAACGGCAAGGCCGTGAAGGTGACGATCGTCACCGCGACGGCGACCGCCGCCAAGAAGGCGAACGACATCTCCGACGCCGTGGCCGAGGGCGTGATTCTCGCGCGCAACCTCGTCAACGAGCCCGCCAACGTGCTCGGCCCCGTCGAATTCGCTGACAAGGCCAAGGCGCTCGAAAAGCTCGGCGTCGAGGTGGACATCCTCACCGAGCGCGAGATGAAGAAGCTCGGCATGGCCGCGCTGCTCGGCGTCGCGCAGGGCTCCGTGCGCCCGCCGCGCCTTGCGGTCATGCATTGGAAGGGCGGCAAGGAGAAGGACCGGCCGGTCGCCTTCATCGGCAAGGGCGTCGTCTTCGACACCGGCGGCATTTCCATCAAGCCTGCCGCCGGCATGGAGGACATGAAGGGCGACATGGGCGGCGCCGCCGCCGTCATCGGCCTCATGCACACGCTCGCGGCGCGCAAGGCGAAGGCGAATGTCGTCGGCATCCTCGGCCTCGTGGAAAACATGCCCGACGGCAACGCCCAGCGCCCCGGCGACATCGTCAGGTCCATGTCCGGCCAGACCATCGAGGTCATCAACACGGACGCCGAGGGCCGCCTCGTGCTCTGCGATGCGCTCTGGTACTGCAACGAGACGTTCAAGCCGCAGTTCATGGTAAACCTTGCGACGCTGACCGGCGCGATCATGGTGGCGCTCGGCAGCCATCATGCCGGCCTCTTCTCCAACGACGACACGCTTGCCGCGCGCCTCACCGCCGCCGGCCTTTCGACGAACGAGCGCCTCTGGCGCATGCCGCTCGGCCGAGAGTACGACAAGATGATCGACAGCAAGTTCGCCGACATGAAGAACACCGGCGGCCGCTATGCCGGCTCGATCACCGCCGCGCAGTTCCTCCAGCGCTTCGTCAAGGATACGCCCTGGGCGCATCTCGACATCGCCGGCACGGCCATGGGCTCGCCGACCGACGAGATCAACCAGTCCTGGGCCTCCGGCTTCGGCGTGCGCCTGCTGGATGAGCTCGTACGCGCCAACTACGAGGGGTGAGGAAGAGGTGAGCGAAGTCCTCTTCTACCACCTGACGGAATCCAGGCTCGAAGACGCGCTGCCGCCGCTGCTCGACAAGAGCCTGGAGCGCGGCTGGCGTGTCGTCGTGCAGGCGGGGGACGCCGAGCGCCGCGATGCGCTCGACACGCATCTGTGGACCTTCCGCGAGGACAGCTTCCTGCCGCACGGCACGGACGAGCACGCCTTCCCGGAAGACCAGCCTGTGCTCCTGACGGCAACGCCCGACAACCCGAACGCCGCCACCGTTCGCTTCCTCGTCGCCGGCGCTGAGCCGCCGCCGCTCGACGCCTACGAGCGCGTCATCTTCATGTTCGACGGTTACGACCAGGCCGAGCTGGAGACAGCACGCGCGCATTGGAAGCGCCTGAAAGGCGAGGGGCACCAGCTCACCTACTGGCAGCAGAACGGCGACGGGCGCTGGATGAAGAAGGCGTGACCGTCATTGGGCGGCTTCGCCCCTCACCCTAACCCTCTTCCCCCAAGCGGGGAGAGGGGGCTGGCCTCACGCAATGTTACAGGTTCAGGAAACCGGCGCGGCACAGCACTTTTGCCTCGCTCGCGGGGAAAAGGTGGCCGGCCGGATGAGGGGCTCTCTTCGAAATATCAATCGTAAAACGAATCGACGAACTTCCGCCGGCCGAGCATGAAGGCATCCGCGACGTGGCGGAGCGGCGCGAGGTCGACGTCGGACCTGCCGGCCTTGATGATCTCGGCGAAGCGCCTGTAGAGCATCGGATATTCCTGCTCCGGCTCCTCGTGCACCAGCTTGCCGTCGATGGAAAGCTTGGCGCCGCCTTCCGACAGCACTATCTCGCCGGCGTCCGTCTTCGCCACGATGTCCCAGCTCTGCCTGCCCGTCTGGCGCCAGTCGAATTCGGCGGCAAGATCGAGCCCCTTGGCGTCCGAGAATGTCATCGAGGCGGCGATGGGGGCGTCGCGGTTTTCCGGGAACTCCAGCGTGGCGGCGGTGATGAAGACGGGGCGGGGCAGGATGTGCGTCACGATGGAGAGCGCGTTGATGCCCGGGTCGAACACGCCGAGGCCGCCGGCCTGCCAGATCCATTCCTGATTCGGGTGCCAGTGGCGCACGTCTTCCTTCCAGATCACGCGCATCGAGCGGATGGCCGTGCCGGCAAGGAATTCCCTGGCGGCCTCGACGGCCGGCGCATAGCGCGAGTGCCAGCTTGCAAAGAGCGAAAGCCCCTTGGAGGCGGCGAGCGCCTCGAGGTCGGCGACCTCGGAGAGCGTCGCGCCCGGCGGCTTTTCCAGGAAGACGTGCTTGCCAGCCGACAGCGCCTTTTCGGCGGCCTCGTAGCGATACTGCGGCGGCATGCAGAGCGACACGGCATCGATGGCCGGCACGGCGGCGATCATCTCGTCAATGGACTTGAAATTGTCGATGCCCTCGACCGTACCGTGGCGGCTCGCCGCGGCGACCAGCCTGTAGTCGCTGTTGCCGGCGACGGCCGGAAGATGCTGGTCGCGCACGATCTTGCCGACGCCGACGATTGCGAGATTGATCGGGGACATGGCTCCGCCCTCATTTGTATGATGATTTGGCGCTGTTGTAGCAGAACCGCCGGGCAGGGCAAGGCCGCCCCCCCGCGTCCCCGACTGCGTGTTCCCTATCCCGCAGGGGTGCCGGTCAGCCGGCCATCGCCTCTTCGTATTGCGCCGAAAGCTCCAGCCATTGCTCCTCGGCCTCGTTGAGCCGGTCCACCGCCACCGAGCGCGATTTCGCCTTCTCGGCCGCCTTCGCCGGGCTCTTCTCGTAGAGCATTGGGTCCGCCAGTTCCGTGTCGAGAAGCTGAATCTGTTTCTGCAGCTTCGCCGTCAGGGATTCGATTTCGTTGATCTTTTTCTTGAGCGGAGCGAGCTGGGCGCGCCGGTCGGCATTGGCCTTGCGCAGATCCGCCTTGCTGGCCTCGCCGCCGGTCGCGACCTTGTCCCGGTCGTCCTTCCGGCCGGATTGCACGATGAGGCTGCGGTAGTCCTCCATGTCGCCGTCGAAGGACTTCACGGTGCCGTCGCTGACCAGCCAGAGCCGGTCGACGGTCGCCTCGATCAGGTGGCGGTCGTGCGAGATCAGGATGACGGCGCCGTCATAGTCGTTCAGCGCCTCGATCAGCGCGCGGCGGCTGTCGATGTCGAGATGGTTCGTCGGCTCGTCGAGGATGAGCAGGTTCGGCGCGTCGAAGGCGGCAAGGCCCATCAGGAGCCGGGCCTTCTCGCCGCCGGAAAGGTCCTTGGCGGCCGTCGACATCTTCTCGGTGGCAAGCCCCATCTGCGCCACGCGGGCGCGCACCCTAGCCTCCGGCGCCTCCGGCATCAGCCGGCGCACATGCTCGACCGGCGACTGGTCGGGGACGAGGTCGTCGAGCTGGTGCTGCGCGAAGAAGCCGATCTTGAGGTTCGGCGCCTTCTTCACCGCGCCGGCCTCCGCCTCCAGCCGGCCCGAGATGAACTTGGCGAAGGTCGACTTGCCGTTGCCGTTCGAGCCGAGCAGGGCGATGCGGTCGTCGTTGTCGATCCTGAGGTTGATCTGCTTGAGGATCGGCTTGCCCGGCACATAGCCGACGGCGCCGCCCTCGATCGCCACGATCGGCGAGGCGGGCTGCTTTTCCGGCTCCGGGAAGGTGATCGGCTGCACCTGCGTCTCGATCACGGCGGCGACCGTGCCCATGCGCTCGAGCGCCTTGATGCGGCTCTGCGCCTGGCGGGCCTTCGTCGCCTTGGCGCGGAAGCGGTCGATGAAGCTCTGCAGGTGCTTGCGCGCGGCGTCGTTCTTGGCCTTCGCCTTCATCTGCAACTCGTCCGCCTCGGCCTTCTGCCGCTCGAACTGGTCGTAGGGGCCGCGATAGAAGGTCAGCTTCTGCTGGTCGAGATGGATGATCGAATTGACGGCGGTGTTCAGCAGGTCGCGGTCGTGGCTGATGATGATGACCGTGTGCGGATAGCGCCTCACGTAATCTTCCAGCCACAGCGTGCCTTCGAGGTCGAGGTAGTTGGTCGGCTCGTCGAGAAGCAGGAGGTCGGGTTCGGAGAAGAGCACGGCCGCCAGCGCCACGCGCATGCGCCAGCCGCCCGAAAAGCTCTTCGCCGGGCGCTGCTGGGCCTCGTGGTCGAAGCCGAGGCCGGCCAGGATGCTGGCCGCGCGCGCTTCCGCCGAATGGGCGCCGATGTCGGTGAGGCGTGTCTGGATCTCGGCGATGCGGTGCGGGTCGCTCGCCGTCTCCGCTTCCTTCATGAGGGCGGCGCGCTCCTTGTCGGCGGCAAGCACGATCTCGATCAGCGGGTCGTCCGTGCCCGGCGCTTCCTGCGCCACCTGGCCGATGCGCGCGTTCTTCGGCACCGTTATGGTTCCGGCTTCGGCGGCAAGGTCGCCGGTGATGACGCGGAACAGCGTGGACTTGCCCGTGCCGTTGCGCCCGACGAGGCCCGCCTTCACGCCGCTCGGCAGGGAAACGGACGCGTTGTCGATGAGGAGACGCCCGGCTACGCGGGCGGTGAGGCCGGAAATCGTGATCATTCCGGGTCTATAGGGCGGGGCGGCAGGCTAAGGCAAGGGGTTCAGGCCGCGTTGCCGCCGCGATAGACCCGGCTTGACCGTTCGGCGACCTCGGCCGAATAGATGCGCAGCGCGATGCCCGCCTCGGCCGCATAGCCGAGCGCCTGCTCCGCCTGGTCGTAGAGCATGGCCGGCGACTGCGCCGAATCGCTCATCGAAAGGCCGGCCGTCAGCGTCAGGAAGCCGGCGGGAAGCTCGCGGTCCATGAAGGGGAAGGGCTTTTCGGCGACCCGGACCGCGATGCGCCGGGCGATGGTGACGGCGATCTCGCGGCTGACATCGGCAAGCAGCAGGCAGAAGACGTCCGGCCCGGAGCGGGCGACGAAGTCCTCCTTCTTGACCGACTGGCGGAAGAGGCCGGCGAGCCGCTTCAGCGTCTTCTCTGCGGCGCCGGCCGGATGGGTTTCGGCGAAGTCCTTGAGTTGCTCCACGCGGAAGAGGAGCAGGGCCGACGCATTCTCCCCCGACGTCTCCTTGAAGAGGCCCTTCAGCCGGCCGAGCAGCGCGGCGTGGTTGGCAAGCCCGGTCACCGGATCGTGGGTCAGCGCCTCGCGGCTGACGGAAAGGCCGGAGCGCAGGCCGTCGAGATGGGCCTGAAGATCGTCGAGCCGGGCGCTGGCCTTCCGGTCGGCGCCGAGAATGTCGCGGACCAGTGAGAGCAGGCGCGCCGTGTCGCTGCCGAAATCGGAAATGCCGAGGACGGGATCCCGGCTCAGGCGGCCGGCGATTTCCTCCAGTTCCTGCGTCGCGGCGGCGCGCTGGCGATGGCTTTCCTCCGCCGTCCTCGAGATTTCCGTGAGAACCCGCACGGCCTCGCCGGCGGCCTGCCCGGCGGCAAGCACATTGTGGCTCGGCAGCGAATGGCGCAGGGCGACGGCATCGAGCGCGGACTGCTCGGGCGCCTTGCCCAGCGCCGCGATCTCGCGCGCGACGCCCGCATTGCCGTTCAGCGCCTCGAACAGCAGTTCGTAGTTGCGCGGCAGCGCGGCGATGCCGAGGCTGACCATGAGATGCGCGATGCGCGCCATGATCGGCGGAACGGCCGATTGTGCATCCCTGGGGGCGGGTGTAGCTTTGCTGCTCATGAAAACGCCGTCAGATGGGGCGCGGGCGGGGAACGCCTGCGCTCGGAAAGGATATTTCGGCCTAAGTATTGGATTGCACGGTTAATTTTACGTGTGCTGAACAAGCATTCAACCAAAGTCGTAATTGAGCGGACACAATCGCCGCCCCCGCCGGCAGCAACCCCCGGGCGGTCAGGCGGTGCGCCGGGCAAGCGGGATCGCCCGCATCATCTGGCCGATCGCCGCCAGGCGCCGGGACGGGCTGTTGCGGGCCGGGCGGCTTTCCGGCTGCGATTCGCGCATGGCGGCCGCATAGCCTTCGGCGCGTGCTTCCTTCACCGCGATTTCGATGGTCTTCTCGATCACCGGATAGCACTCCTCCGGCAGGTAGGCGCCCGGGGCATCGGTGCCGTGGACGCGCGCCATCTTGCAAAGCGTGCTGCCGAGCAGGGCTGCCCACTCCTCGTTCGTTCTCGCCATCGTCTTTCCTCTTTCCGGGCAAGGCACGCGCCCTTCGGCGCCGGCACCGAACGCTCCCATATCCCAGAAGTGTATCAGTACTATTGCAGGATCATCGCGGGAGCGGACGGTCCGCTCACCCTGCAGCTTTCAGAAGGCCGGCGCCCTCGGTGCGCACGAAGGAGATGAGGTCGAGCGTGATACTCGGGCCGCCGAGCGTCGTCAGCATGGCATGGCACTGGCCGCGGTGGTGGGTCTGGTGGTTGAAGAGGTGCGCCAGCGCGGGGCCGAGCGGGTGGGTGATGACCGCAGGGCTGGTAATCGGGCTGTAGGTGAAATGTGCCGCGATCCTTTTTTCCGTCAGCGAACCGACATAGGCGGCAAGGCGCGCGTCCTCCGCCTGCCGCGCCGCCCGCAGGCCGGCAAAATCCTCGTGCAGGATCGTGTCGAGGCTCGCCGGCGCCTGGCCTTCGCCGGTAAAGCGGCGCATCCAGATGCGGTCCGCCGACAAAAGGTGGTTCAGCGTGCCGTGCAGCGAGCCGAAGAAGGCGCCGAGGTTCCGGCGGTAGTCGGCATCGTCGAGCTTGCCGACCTCCTCGTAGAGCACGCGATTGGCCCAGGCATTGTAGGCGGCGAACATGCGGTAGTGATCGAGCATCGGCCTCTCCGTGGTTTGCCCGACTATAGACCGGCCGGCCATCGCGCGCATGAATGCCATCCATGAAATTATCTGATTTGCGCCGGCTTTCGCGTTGCGCTCCAATGCGGCCCGATCGATCGAAGAGGTTTGCATGACCCGACTGCTCTATGCGCTCGCCGGCGCCGACAGGGACCGCCAGTTTTCGCCCCACGTCTGGAAGACGGTGATGTCGCTCGCCCACAAGGGCCTCGACTACGAGACCGTGCCGGTGGGCTTCACGGAGATCGCGGGCATCGAGGACGGCAGCGCGGCGACGGTGCCGGTGCTGCGCGACGGCGGCCTCCTGGTGCGCGACAGTTTCGACATCGCGGTCTATCTCGACGAGGCCTATCCCGACCGGCCGACGCTGTTTGGCGGGCAGGGCGGCAGGGCGATGGCCCGCTTCATCGAGAGCTGGTCGCAGTCGGCGCTGCACATGGCCGTGACGCGCATCGCCATCCTCCACATCCACGACCTGCTCGGCCCGGCCGACCGGGCCTATTTCCGCCGCAGTCGCGAGGCGCGGCTCGGCGCCTCGCTGGAAGACATCGCGGCGGCCGGCGCGGCGGAGGTCGCGGGCTTTGCCAAGAGGCTCCAGCCTCTGCGCAGCATGCTGAAGGCGCAGCCCTTCATCGGCGGCGAAGGGCCGCTCTTTGCCGACTATATCGTCTTCGGCGCGCTGCAATGGCTGCGCACGACGGCCGGAACGAAGGTGCTGGACGACGACGATCCGGTCGCCCTCTGGTTTCGCCGCTGCCTCGACCTCCACGGCGGCGTCGGCCATCGTGTGACGGCGGCATGAAAGTTTCCGCCTGAAGACGGCAAAAGCCGCCGCCCTCTTGTTTTGCGGGACGTTGGCGGCTATGGAACCGCCACTTTCACCGGATAACCAAGGGAAACGGGAAAATGGCGATTGAACGCACCTTTTCGATGATCAAGCCGGACGCGACGAAGCGCAACCTGACCGGCGCCATCACCAAGATGCTCGAAGATGCGGGCCTCCGCGTCGTTGCTTCCAAGCGCGTCTGGATGAGCCGCCGCGAAGCCGAAGGCTTCTACGCCGTCCACAAGGAACGCCCGTTCTTCGGCGAGCTCGTCGAAGGCATGACCTCCGGCCCGACGGTCGTCCAGGTCCTCGAAGGCGAGAACGCGATCCTCAAGAACCGCGAAGTCATGGGCGCCACCAACCCGGCCAACGCCGACGAAGGCACCATCCGCAAGACTCACGCCCTGTCGATCGGCGAAAATTCGGTCCACGGCTCCGACGCTCCGGAAACCGCCGCCCAGGAAATCAAGTACTGGTTCTCCGACACCGAAATCGTCGGCTGAATCGGTTTGTCCGGCTCCGGCCGGAAGCCTTTGAAATGACTCGGGAACCGGGGCCGCAAGGCTCCGGTTCTTTCGTTTGTCGAGCGGCCGCCGTACCCGATTGACCCGAGCACCTCACCGTCGTCACCCTCGGCCTTGAGCCGAGGGTCCATGCCCGAGGGAGAGGCGTCGCGTTGAGGGGTGGATGCTCGGGGCAAGCCCGGGCATGACGAAGAAGGGGCTGCCGGATCTACCGTTCACACGAGTTGGACCGAACGAGTCATGGCCGAGGGGCTTTTTACCTGGCGCACGTCGCCATTTCGAAATGCGCGGGCGCCTTGCCGTCCTTGAAGACTTCGGGGTTCTTGTCGTAGCCGGGGCCGACGACGAGGGGCTTTGCCGGCAGGATGCTCTGGTCGGCGCTCGACGTCACCTCGGTCTCGATCGATTGCAGCGTACCGCCGTCCGGCCCCACCACCACGATCGTGACCTTGTAGGGCCGCGCCTTCTTCACGCAGGTCACATCAGGGCTTTCCAGCACCACGCGCGGCAGGTTGGGAAAGATCTTCCGCTCCAGCGTCAGCGGCGCGCCGCCCGCCGGGTTCTCGAACTCGGCCTTCACGATGGCGCCGTCGGGCAGCGGCTCGGTCTGCTCCAGCGTGACGAGATAGGTCGCGTAGGCGAGGCGATAGTTGAAGACGAACATCTTGCCCGTCAGCTTCAGCGGATCGCCGCCCGTCTCGCGCTGGCAGGCGGCGAGCGCGAGGGCAAGCGGTAGCAGGATCGCCAGATATCGTCTCATGGCCGTGGCTCCTCGCGGTTGCGGCGGTAGTGCCGGCTCGCCTTTGCGCGGTTGCCGCAGACCGCCATGTCGCACCAGGCGCGCGAGCGGTTGCGGCTGCGATCGAGGAAGAGCCACCCGCAGTTCGGGCAGATCTTCAGCCGCTGCGGGTCCGGCTGCGAAAGCAGCATCAGCGCGGAGCGGGCCGTGGCCGTATCGAGCGCCTGCGGCCTTTCGCCGGACAGGCGCAGCGTCGAGGCGATGGCCTCCAGCAGGTCGGCAAGCAGGCCCGGTGTTCCCGCACCCAGCACCTCGGCGCGGAAATGCCGGTCTATCGCCTCGCGAAGTTGCACCATTCCTGCGCGTGCATCCAGCGCAACGGGTTCCAGCAGGCCGAAAAGGGTGCGCTCCGCCCCGTGCCGGTTCGCGCCGGCCGGAAAGGCGTCCATCGCGGCCGGATCGGCGAAGCGGTCGATCCGCCGGTCCGGATCGGCGCGCAGCACGACGGAATTGGCGACATCGAGCGCAAGCACGCCGCCGGAAAAGCGATGTGGGGTCCAGGAAAAGGTCATGGCAATATTCTAACTGGTAAAAGCTATTTTGCCAGTTATAATTCTGGAAATTGCGGAGCCGCCATGGCCTACTTTCTCCAGCAGATCGCCAATGCCGCACCCGTGGCGGCGCTCTATGCGGCGCTCGCCTTCGGCTATTCCATCGCCTTCGCGGTGACGCGCCGGGCGGATGTGGCCTATGGCGCGCTCTTCGCCTTCGCGGCGCAGATGTTCGTGCTCTTCTCAAGCGTCGGCTGGACGCGGCTCTGGCTCGTGCTGCCGGCCGCGCTCGCCTTCGGCGCGGCTGCGGCGCTGCTTTACGGCGTCGGCGCCGGCCTCCTTGTCGGGCGCCATGTCATGCGGCCGCTCGCCTTTTCCTCGGACAATACGGTCGTGGTCGCCGCGCTCGGCGTTGTGCTGGTGCTGATGGAGACGGCGCGGCTTGCCTCGGATACGAAGAGCCTGTGGCTGCCGCCGCTGCTCGGCACGCGTGTCGTCTTCTGGGACGATCCCGGCTTTCCCGTGGTGCTGACCGTGCTGCAGCTCGTCAACACGGCCGCCATGGCGGCCATCGTTGTCCTCGGCCATGCCTTCCTCGTCCGCTCGGCTTGGGGCCGGCGCTGGCGGGCGGTGTCGGACGATCGCCAGGCGGCGGCGCTGTGCGGGGTCGATGCCGGCGCCGTCTTCCTCTCCGCCTATGTCGCGGCAGCGCTGATCGCCAGCCTCACCGGCATCCTCGCGGTCTCCTACTACGGCAACATGGATTTCGGTGCCGCCATGGTCTTCGGCGTCAAGGTGCTCTTCATCGCCGCCATCGGCGGGGCAGGGGCGCCGCTTCGCTCCGCGGTCGGCGGGGCGGCCATGGGCCTGGCCGAAACGCTCTGGAGCGCCTACGGCGCGTTCCTCTGGCGCGACCTGGTGATCTTTTCAGGGCTGGTGCTGCTGCTGGTGATCTTCCGGCGGGAGCGGCCGGTGCCGTAGCGCGGGGAGCGTCCCTTACGCCCACTTCCCCCGCGCCCGATCGTCGCTTTCCTTGGCATCGACCCAGCCGCCTTCGCTTCCGTCGGCAAAATGCTCCTTCTTCCAGAAG
This sequence comes from Shinella sp. PSBB067, assembly GCF_016839145.1. NCBI lineage: Bacteria > Pseudomonadati > Pseudomonadota > Alphaproteobacteria > Hyphomicrobiales > Rhizobiaceae > Shinella > Shinella sp. PSBB067. The sequence continues at coordinate 990,678 of NZ_CP069303.1, forward strand.
GGGGCGGAGGTCTTCAGGTAATCCATGACGAAGGACGCGCCGTCGAAGGCCGCGTGACGGTGCGGCGCGGCGGCGATGACGAGCACGATATTGCCGCCGGGCGCGATCTTGCCGACGCGGTGGATCGCCGAGATGCCGAGGAGGGAGAAGCGCTTGACGGCCGTCCGGCAGATGCGCTCGATCTCGGCCTCGGCCATGCCCGGATAATGCTCCAGTTCCAGCGCCGAAAGCCGCCCGCCTTCGTCGCGGCAAAGGCCGGTGAAGGTCACGATGGCGCCGGCCGCGGCGGCGTGCCCGCCAGTCAGGCGCGCCGTTTCGGCCGCACTGTCGAAGTCGTCCGTCTGGACGCGGACGACGACCGGTGCCGGGATGTCGCCGGCCATGGCTCAGCCCCCCGTCATCGGGGGGAAGAGGGCGATCTCGCGGGCGCCGGCAATGGGCTCGTCGTGCTCGACATGCTCCTGGTTGACGGCAATGCGGATGACCGTCTCGTGCTCCAGTGCATGAGCATAGTCCTCACCGAGCGTCTTCAGGTGCCTGAGAAGGTCGGCACCGGTCTTCACGGAGGCCGGCAGGTCGATGTCTTCCTCGCCCTTGCCGATCCGTTCGCGCACCCAGGCGAAATAGACGAGCCTGGTCATCTCACTCGTCCACGATGTGCTTGAGGCCGGCGCGGAAATAGTCGTAGCCGGTATACATCGTGATGATCGCCGCGACCCAGAGCAGGCCGATGCCGATCTCGGTCGTGTACGGCAGAACCTTCTCGCCGGCCGGCCCGGCCAGCAGGAAGCCGATGGCGACCATCTGGATCGTCGTCTTCCACTTGGCGATGCGCGTCACGGGAACGCTGACCTTGAGGTCGGCGAGATATTCGCGCAGGCCCGAAACGAGGATCTCGCGGCACAGGATGATGATCGCCGCCCAGATCGTCCAGCCGGCGATGGTTCCGTCGGCGGCCATCAGCAGCAGGACCGAGGCGACCAGCAGCTTGTCGGCGATCGGATCCAGCATGCGGCCGATATTCGACGTCTGGTTCCAGATGCGGGCGAGGTAGCCGTCGAGATAGTCGGTGATGGACGCGACGACGAACAGCCAGAAGGCCGTCCAGCGCGCGAAATCCGACGATTCCAGCCGCCCTTCCACGAAGAAGCAGAGAACGATCAGCGGCACGGCGATGATGCGGCCGTAGGTGAGGAGATTCGGGATGCTGTATGCGCGGGAGGCCATGGATTCTTCAGTCTCGTCTGTTTGCGGCTAGATGAGGCGTTTGTGACGGCGTCGTCAACCTTTGTTTCCGGCAATTGGTGGCGAATTTACGGTGCTGCGGATTCTATCCCGCCGCATCGTCGTGAAAGTGATTGTAGACGAGGCGCGCCACGCTTTCCGAAATACCGCTCACGGCCATCAGGTCGGCCATCGCCGCGCGGGAGACGGCCTTCGCCGTGCCGAAATGCTGGAGCAGGGCGCGCTTCCTCGTCGGGCCGATGCCGCCGATCTCGTCCAGCGGGTTCCTGACCAGTTCCTTCTTGCGCCGCGCCCGGTGCGAGCCGATGGCGAAGCGGTGCGCCTCGTCGCGCAGGCGCTGCACGAAATAGAGCACCGGATCGCGCGGCGGCAGCGAGAAGTCGGGGATGCTCCTCATGAAGAAGCGCTCGCGCCCCGCCTCGCGGTCCGCGCCCTTGGCGACGCCGATGGCGATCACCTGGTCGGTGATACCGAGTTCTTCCAGGATGGCGCGCACCGCCGTCATCTGGCCCTGACCGCCGTCGATGAGGATGACGTCCGGCCAGGCGGGGAAGGGCAGGTCCGCCACCTCCGCCCCCGCATCCGCATTGCGGTCCGGCAGGCCCTCTTCCTTGATGAGCCGGGAGAAGCGCCGTGTCATCACCTCCTTCATCATGCCGAAGTCGTCGCCGGGCGTGATGTCGGTCGATTTGATGTTGAACTTGCGGTACTGCCCCTTCACGAAGCCTTCCGGCCCCGCCACCACCATGCCGCCGACGGCATTGGTGCCCATGATGTGCGAGTTGTCGTAAATCTCGATGCGGCGCGGCACATAGGGCAGCTTGAAGGTCGCGGCGAAGCCTTCGAGCAGGCGCGACTGCGAGGCGGTTTCCGCGAGCTTGCGGCCATGCGCCTCGCGGGCATTGGCCACCACATGGTCGACGAGGTCCCTCTTTTCGCCGCGCTGCGGGACGGAGATCAGAACCTTGTGGCCCGACCGTTCGGAAAGCGCCTGCGAGAGAAGGTCGATCTCCTCTACCGTCTCAGAAAGCAGGATCTGACGGGGACAGGGCTTGTCGTCGTAGAACTGGGCGAGGAAGGCGTTGAGCACTTCCGCGCTCGAAAGCTGCGGGTCGGCCTTCGGGAAATAGGCGCGGTTGCCCCAGTTCTGCCCGGTGCGGAAGAAGAAGACCTGGATGCAGGAAACGCCGCCCTCGTGATGGATGGCGAAGACATCGGCCTCCTCGACACCCGCCGGATTGATGCCCTGGTGGCTCTGGACGTGGGAAAGCGCCGCCAGCCGGTCGCGATAGACGGCGGCGCGCTCGAAATCGAGGTCCTGCGAGGCGGCGTTCATGGCCTCGGCCATGTGCGCCTTCACCTTCTGGCTCTTGCCGGAGAGGAAGTCCTTCGCCTCCTGCACCAGTTCGGCATAGCCGCTATCGCTGATCTCGTGGGTGCAGGGCGCGGAACAGCGCTTGATCTGGTAGAGCAGGCACGGCCGCGTGCGCGTTTCGAACACGCTGTCGGTGCAGGTGCGCAGCAGGAAGGCCCGCTGCAGCGAGTTGATCGTGCGCCCGACCGCCCCCGCCGAGGCGAAGGGCCCGAAATAGTCGCCCTTGCGGCTGCGCGCGCCGCGATGCTTGAAGATCGCCGGCGCCCGGCTGTCGCCGGTCACGAGGATATAGGGAAACGACTTGTCGTCGCGCAGCAGCACGTTGAAGCGCGGGCGAAGGCGCTTGATGAGGTTCGCCTCCAGCAGCAGCGCCTCGGTCTCGGTGCGCGTAGTGACGAATTCCATGTTCGCCGTCAGGCGAATCATCTGCGTGATGCGGTTGGAGTGGCCGCGGCCCTGCGCGTAGTTCGTCACGCGCTTCTTGAGGCTGCGTGCCTTGCCGACATAGAGCACGTCGCCTGCCGCGTTGAACATGCGGTAGACGCCGGGGCTGTTCGGCAGGCGCTTGACGATGGCCTGGATCCGCTCTGCGCCGACAAGGCCTTCGGGCACGTCGCCGCCCTCGTTCCAGTCGATGCCCGGGGTGGCGATGGCGGGCGCGGCGCCGCCTTCGGGCGGGCTTTCCTGAAGCTCGTCTTCCTCGTCGGTCTCGTTCTCGTCGTAGAGGATGCCGCCATCCTCCACCTTCCGGCCGTTCATTCCGCTATTCCCCCGACATCGGGTGTTTCCCAGGCGAGATGCTGCCCGCCGTCGAGCGCTATCATTTGCCCCGTTATGGACGGCGTGTCGAACAAAAAGCGAACTGTGCGGCCAAATTCCTCCAGGGCGGGGCCGCGCTGCAGGATCAGGCCTTCCACCTGCGCCTGGAATGCTGCGTCGTCCTGCCGCTCGTTCGGCAGGGAAGGGCCGGGGCCGATGGCATTGACCCGCACCCGCGGCGCAAAGCTCTGCGCCATGGTCCGTGTCGCCATCCACAGGGCCGCCTTGGAGAGCGTGTAGGAATAATAGCGCGGCGTCGGGTTCCAGACGCGCTGGTCGATGATGTTGACGATCGAGCCTGCCGCGTCCGCGGGAAGCTGGCGCACGAAGTCGCGGGCAAGGATCGACGGCGCCTTCAAGTGCACGGCGAAGTGCCGGTCCCAGAGCGTGTCATCGAAGGCCGTGACGCTGTCGGGCTTGAACAGGGAGGCATTGTTGACGAGGAGGTCGATCGGCCCGATGGCGGCCGTTGCCTTGTCCATCAGGCGGGTCGTCGCGCCCCCGTCCGCCAGGTCGCATTGCAGCGCGACGGCCCTGAGGCCGCGTTCGCCGAGGCGGCGGGCGATCGCCGCCGCCTCCTCCAGGGATTCGTTCGCGTGGATGGCGACCGCAAAGCCGTTTGCCGCGAGATCCTCCACGATGGCCTTGCCGATGCGCTTCGCGCCGCCCGTCACCAGGGCCGTCTTCAAGGGATTCTTCAAGAAAAGTCCGTCCTGCCGATTCATTTGATTAACCGGCCCAAGATATAGACATCTTCTCGCAGGCTTAAACTCCCCCTGAAAATTGGTTGCGGAAAAATTAACCGCAAAGGCCACTTTAAAGTAATTTGAAGTATATTTTGCGTAATTCTTCGGTCATTGAAATCATGGTTAACGAATTCCCTGTTGTGCAAAAGTCACATCCAATTTGCGCCGCGTGTCTGCCACAATGATTTCACATTTTGGCTCTTCCATTTCCTCAATCTTTATTCAATTTCCCCTCAACCGGGCGGGACTGAATTGGAAATGACGACGCCCGTCAGCCTCCCAAAGAGGGCGTCGTTTAGTAAAGGAGAATATCATGCGTACACTTATCGCCACCCTCGTTGCTTCGACGGTTTCCATGGCCGCCTTCCAGGTCGCCCATGCTGCCGACGCCATCGACGAAGTTCCGCAGGCTCCGGCCGCCGAATATTCCGAGCCGGTCGTCAAGAACTGGTCGGGCGCCTATGTCGGTGGCACCGCCACCTGGCAGAAGGGCAAGTTCAACGGCCAGGGCCAGGACCGCGCACACGGCTTCGGCGGCGGCGTCTACGGCGGCTACAACATGCAGAACGGCCAGATGGTTTACGGCGGCGAAGCCGACCTGAACTACTCCGGCGTCGACCACAACAACGGCGTGTTCTCGGCCAAGCAGGGCGCCAACGGCTCCATCCGCGGCCGCGTCGGTGTCGACCTGAACCCGGTTCTGGTCTACGGCACGGCCGGTATCGCTGCCTCGAACGTTAAGGTCAACAGGGCTGGTGCGAAGGATGACGCGACCATGCTCGGCTGGACGGCCGGTGCCGGTGTCGAAGCCTTCGTCACGGACAATGTGACGGCTCGCGTCGAATACCGCTACAGCGACTACGGCAAGAAGACCTTCGCTGGTGCTGGCGGCACGCGCAGCGGCTTCGAAGACCACAGCGTCCGCGTCGGTATGGGCGTGAAGTTCTAAGCCGTTACGGCTCAGGAAAAGAAAAGGCCGCGGAGCGATCCGCGGCCTTTTTGCCGTGTTCAGTCCTTGAACGACGCGTAGTCGGGGAAGACGGCCTCGAAGCGCGAGAGATAGCGCTTCAGCTTCGGCCGGCCGCGCTGCCACTTTCCGGAAAAGCGCATCTCGATGTAGCGCAGCATCGCCGCAAGCGCGAAATGGCCGGCATGGGGCTTCTTGCCGAGGCGCGGCATGTTGGCCTCAAGGTGATCGAGCGCGCGCTCGACCTTCTGCCACTGGCGGTCGATCCAGGGCTGGTGGACCTTGTCCTCCGGCCGCGTGCGGCGTTCGTAGACGATGGAGAGCAGGCTGTCGCAGATGCCGTCGGCGGTCGCCTCCAGCACGTCCACCTCGGTGCGCTTGGCGGCGTTGCGCGGATAGAGCGTGCCGCGCGTCTGGCGGTCGATATAGTTCATGATCGCCCGGCTGTCGTAGACGGCGAGCCCGTCGTCGGTGAGAAGCGTCGGGATCTTGCCGAGCGGATTGGCGGCCAGCAGCTCGGCCGGGTTCGCATTGGTGTCGACAACGACCGCATCGACCGGAAGGCCGGCATAATGGGCGGCCATGCGCACCTTGGTGGAATAGGGGGAGGCGTCGGAATAGAAGATCTTCATGGGTGGTTCCTGTTCTAGCGGATGGGCGGCTGTTCGATGGACGGGGCGCGGCAGGCGGCGCGGTCGACGGCAGGGCAGGTGCGGAAGGCAAGGTCCGCCGTCATGCAGATGCGGACCTCCTCCAGCCGGCCGTCCTCGCAGGTAACGGCGATGCCCTTCGGGTCGAGCCCGGGATTGGCGGCGATGAAAGCGCTTTCCACCTTGTCGGGCGAAAGACGGCCGCCGCCACGGCCTGCCTCGGCCGGAATGCGGACGCGCTCGAAGGCCGCGCGGGTAACGGCGAAATAATCTGTCTGGGAAAGCCCCGAGCAACTGCCGTGCTTGCGCCATTGATGCCCGATCAGCCCCATGGAGGGAATGATGTCGAGAACGGTGCGCCCGAGGCTTTCCGGCACGCGATCCGATTCCCGCGTCGGGCAATATTCCGGATAGCCGCGCTCGTTCTGCGGCCAGAGCCCGTGCACGATGAAGCCGTTGTTCTCGCCGCGGCGGCATTGCTGCGTCCTGCCCCCGGCATCGTTGTCCGCGCACCAGGTCGGCGACCAGGAAAGCGACAGCACGTAGAAGTCGAAGCCCTTGCCGAGCGGCGCCTGTGCGCGCTTTTCCGGCGCGGCGTGATTCGTCTCGGGCTTGGCCTTCCCGGCCGGCTTTTCCTCGCTGCAGCCGGCGAGCGCGGCCATGCCGGCGAGGAGCAGCGGGACGAGGATGGAGGAGGGCCGCCGCATCATGGCGCGGCCGCGGGCAAGCATGTCATGAAGGTCTCCCGGTTCGGCGCGCGATTGTTGCCGCCGAACGCCAAAGGTCAAGAGGCCTTCGCTTCGCCCGCAAGCCAGAAAACACGCGCCGCGGCGAAACGGTCCTGCGCCAATCTTTCTTTCAGGAAGGGCAGCAGCACTTCGAGCTCCTGCTTCAACGTGAAGGGTGGGTTGACCACGATGAGGCCGGAGCCGGTCAGCCCCGTCGTCTCCCGGTCGCTTCTCACGGAAAGCTCGGCGCAGAGCATCTTGGCAATGCCCGTCTCTTTCAGGGCCTTGTGGAAGGCGGCGATCGGCGCATTCTTCTTGAGCGGATACCACAGGCAATAGACCCCGCCGGCAAAGCGGCGCACGGCCTTTTCCAGCCCGTCGACCAGCCGCTCGTATTCGCCCTCGATCTCGAAGGGCGGATCGACCAGCACGATGCCGCGCTTCTCCTTCGGCGGCAGATGCGCGCCGAGCGAAAGCCAGCCGTCGAGATGGGTGATGCGGCTCTGGAAATCGCCGTCGAAGAGGCGATGCAGCGTCTCGTAGTCGTCCGGATGCAGCTCCATGGCCGAAAGCCTGTCCTGCGGGCGGAACAGCATGCGGGCGAGCTTTGGCGAGCCGGGATAATGGGTTAGCCCGCCCTGCGGATTCAGTTCCTGAATGACCTTGAGATAAGGTTCAAGGATGGCGGCGACCGGCGCCGGCATGTCGCCTTCGAGCAGCCGGCCGATGCCGTCGCGCCATTCGCCGGTCTTCTGCGCCTCCTCGCTGGAAAGGTCGTAGAGGCCGATGCCGGCATGGGTATCGAGCATGCGGAAGGCCTTGTCCTTGCCCTGCATGTAGGTGACGAGGCGGGCGAGCACGGCATGCTTCAGCACATCCGCGAAATTGCCGGCATGGTAGATGTGGCGGTAGTTCATGGAGCGCTGCCCGGGATCGTCCGCAATGATGCGACGATGAATTGTTGCGATGGTAGAACGTTTTGCCTTTTGGCCGTTTGCGCTCTGCAATATAGAAAAGCCATGAACGTTGCGACCCCCCATCTCGGAAAACCGCGGATCGGCCATTCGGCCTGCCCGCACGACTGTCCCTCCACCTGCGCCCTCGATATCGAGATTGATGCGGAAGGCCGCATGGGCCGCGTCAGGGGCAGCGCCGACAACAGCTACACGGCCGGCGTCATCTGCGCCAAGGTCGCCCGTTACGCCGAACGCCTCTACCATCCCGACCGGCTGATGAAGCCGCTCGTCCGCAAGGGCGCCAAGGGCAGCGGCGAATGGGCCGACATCTCCTGGGAAGCCGCATTGGACGCCATCGCCGAAGCCTTCGTCAAGGCCGAGCAGGCGCATGGCACGGAGGCGGTCTGGCCCTATTATTACGCCGGCACGATGGGCCTCGTGCAGCGCGATTCCATCGAGCGCCTGCGCCATGCGAAACGCTATTCCGGCTTCTTCGATTCGATCTGCACCAATCCGGCCTGGACGGGCTTCACCATGGGCGCCGGCACCCTGCGCGGCCCCGATCCGCGCGAGATGGCGAAGTCCGACTGCGTGGTGATCTGGGGCACGAATGCCGTCTCCACGCAGGTCAACGTGATGACCCATGCCGTGAAGGCGCGTAAGGAGCGGGGCGCGAAGATCGTCGTCGTCGACGTCTACGACAATCCGACGATGAAGCAGGCCGATCTCGCGCTGAAGCTCAAGCCGGGCACCGACGCCGCGCTCGCCTGCGCCGTCATGCATGTCGCCTTCCGCGACGGCTATGCCGACCGCGCCTATATGGAAAAGTTCGCCGACGATCCGGCCGGCCTCGAGGCCCACCTTTCGGCGCGCAATCCGCAATGGGCGGCCGACATCACCGGCCTTGCCGTCGAGGAGATCGAGGCCTTCGCCGCGCTCGTCGGGCAGACGAAGAGAAGCTTCTTCCGTCTCGGCTACGGCTTCACCCGCAGCCGCAACGGCGCGGTCTCCATGCATGCCGCGCTTTCCGTCGCCACGGTTCTCGGCTCCTGGCAATATGAGGGCGGCGGCGCTTTCCACAGCAATTCCAGCATTTTCCATCTGCGCAAGGGCGAGCTGACGGGCGCGAAATTCGTCGACCCCGATATCCGCATGCTCGACCAGTCGCAGATCGGCCGCATCCTGACGGGCGATTCCGTCGCGCTGCGCGATCGCGGCCCGGTCACGGCCATGCTGATTCAGAACACCAACCCCGCGAACGTCGCGCCCGAACAGCGCCTCGTGAAGCAGGGCTTTCTGCGCGACGACCTCTTCGTTGCCGTGCACGAGCAGTTCATGACCGATACGGCAAAGCTCGCCGATATCGTGCTGCCCGCCACCATGTTCGTCGAGCATGACGACATCTATCGCGGCGGCGGCCACCAGCACATCCTGCTCGGTCCCAAGCTCGTCGAGCCGCCGGCGACCGTGCGCACCAACCTCTTCGTCATCGAGGAGCTGGCAAGGCGCCTTGGCATCGCCGGCCTGCCGGGCTTCGGCCTGTCCGAGCAGCAGCACATCACCCGCATGCTGCCCTATTATGAGATGGACTTCGACGGGCTGAAAGAAGAGAAATGGATCGACTGCCAGCCGGATTTCGAGACGGCGCATTTTTCCAAGGGCTTCGGCTTCCCCGACGGCAGGTTCCGCTTCCGCCCGAACTGGACCAACACGCCGGCCCCCAACAAGCCGCCGAAGGTGCTCGGCGCCTTCGGCCCGCACGAGGCGCTGCCGGCCTTCCCGGATTATGTGACCGTGATCGAGACGGCGGATGCCGACCATCCGTTCCGCCTCGCGACATCGCCCGCCCGCACCTTCCTCAACTCCACCTTCTCGGAAGGCAAGAGCTCGCGCGAGCGGGAAGGGCGGCCGGAGGTGATGATCCACCCCGAGGACGCGGCGGCTGAGGGCATCGAGCCGGGCGACATCGTGCGCCTCGGCAACCGGCGCGGCGATATCCGCCTGCATGCGAAGGTGACGGCGGAGGCCAAGCCCGGCGTGCTCATCGCCGAAGGCATCTGGCCGAATTCCGCCCATCTCGACGGGGAGGGCATCAACGTGCTGACCGGCGCCGATCCCATCGCGCCCTATGGCGGCGCGGCCTTCCACGACAACCATGTCTGGCTGCTCAAGGCCTGACGCCGAAGGGTATTCCATGTCCGTAGAAAAGCAGTCGTCCGTCCGTATCGTCGAGCAGCAGACGGTCTGGAAGCGTTTCATCCATTTGCGCACCCTCGTCCTCGAACAGACCCGTGCCGACGGCCGTGTCGAGTTCCTCGACCGCGAGGTGCACGACCACGGCGCGGCGGCGGCGATCCTCCTCGTCGATCCGGTGCGCCAGACGGTCGTGCTGGTGCGCCAGTTCCGCCCCGGCGCCTTCCTCGGCGGCCACCCGGACGGCTTCCTCCTCGAAGTGCCCGCCGGCCTCCTCGACGACGACAGCCCGGAAGATGCCATCAGCCGCGAGGCGATGGAGGAGACCGGCTACGCCGTCAGCGACCTCCGCCACGTCTTCGACATGTATTCCAGCCCCGGCACGTTGACGGAGCGGGTGAGCTGCTTTGCCGCCCATATCGATTCCGCCAAACGCGACGGCAAGGGCGGCGGCGTGGACGGCGAGGGCGAGGATATCGAGATCGTCGAAATGCCGATCGACGAGGCCTGCGGCCTGATCGCCAACGGCGGCATCGTCGATTCCAAGACGATCATGATGCTGCAATGGCTGATGTTGAATCGCGAGGCGTTCGCCTGAACGGCGCGGTGATTCCCTTGCCGCTTGCCCCTCACCCTAACCCTTGTAACTTGGACTTTGCTTCCCGGACTGGCCGGTTCGGGGGGATTGGCGATCAAGCCCGATAACTCTGAGAACTCGAAGTTCGTGGGAGAGCAAGGGACTCTCGCCAGGATTTCCCAAGCCCGTACCGTCGCTTGGGCCAAGCTCCGGCCGGGGACCACGCCCGCTATGCGCAAGAATGGGAGACCGAAATTCTCAACAATCTCCTCGTTCCTAAGCCCTTTCTTGGCTTGCAGCTCTAGACAGTCGCTCTCCCGCAAGCGGGGAGAGGGGACTTGCCCCACGAACGGTTGCTGATTGGGGAAAACGGCGCGGCATATCCCCTTCTCCCCGCTTGCGGGAAGAAGGTGGCCGGCAGGCCGGATGAGGGGCAGGCACCCGGCCTTTCCCCCGCCAAGCCTTGACAAACGGCCGCCACCATGCGCTTTTCCGCGCGATTTTCTTGGGTAGCTGCGCCGGGACCTTCCCGCGCGGCCCGTCAGCATTTCAGGATACCACGATGCACCGTTACCGCAGCCATACCTGCGCCGCTCTCCGCAAGTCCGATGTCGGCGAGACCGTCCGTCTTTCCGGCTGGGTCCACCGCGTTCGAGATCATGGCGGCGTGCTCTTCATCGACCTGCGCGACCATTACGGCATCACCCAGGTCGTCGCCGACCCCGACTCCCCGGCCTTCAAGAAGGCCGAGACGGTGCGCGGCGAATGGGTGATCCGCATCGACGGCCTCGTCAAGGCGCGCACCGAGGACACCGTAAACAAGGGTATGCCCACGGGCGAGATCGAGCTCTACGCGCAGGAGATCGAAGTCCTGTCGGCCGCGAAGGAACTGCCGCTGCCGGTCTTCGGCGAGCCGGACTACCCGGAAGACGTGCGCCTCAAGTACCGCTTCATCGACCTGCGCCGCGAGACGCTGCACAGGAACATCGTCAAGCGCACGCAGATCATCTCCGCCATGCGCAAGGGCATGGGCGAGGCAGGCTTTGCCGAATACACGACGCCGATCCTCACGGCCTCCTCGCCGGAAGGCGCGCGCGACTTCCTCGTGCCGAGCCGTATCCATGAAGGCAAGTTCTTCGCGCTGCCGCAGGCCCCGCAGCAGTACAAGCAGCTCCTGATGGTCGCCGGCTTCGACCGCTACTTCCAGATCGCGCCGTGCTTCCGCGACGAAGACCCGCGCGCCGACCGCCTGCCGGGCGAATTCTACCAGCTCGACGTCGAGATGAGCTTCGTCACCCAGGAAGACGTCTGGCAGACGATGGAGCCGATGATGACGGCCGTCTTCGAGGAGTTTGCCGAAGGCAAGCCCGTCACGAAGGAGTGGCCGCGCATCCCCTATGACGAGGCGATCCGCAAATACGGCTCCGACAAGCCGGACCTGCGCAACCCCATCGTCATGCAGGCCGTCACCGAGCACTTCGCCGGCTCCGGCTTCAAGGTCTTCGCGAACATGATCGCGTCGAACCCGAAGGTCCAGGTCTGGGCGATCCCGGCCAGGACCGGCGGCAGCCGCGCCTTCTGCGACCGCATGAACGCCTGGGCGCAGTCGACCGGCCAGCCCGGCCTCGGCTACATCTTCTGGCGCAAGGAAGCCGACAAGCTCGAAGGCGCGGGCCCGCTCGCCAAGAACATCGGCGAGGAGCGCACGGAAGCCATCCGCACCCAGCTCGGCCTCGATGACGGCGACGCCTGCTTCTTCGTCGCCGGCGATCCGGCCAAGTTCTACAAGTTCGCCGGCGAAGCCCGCACCCGCGCCGGCGAGGAACTGAACCTCGTCGACCGCGACCGCTTCGAAATGTGCTGGATCGTCGACTTCCCCTTCTACGAGTGGAACGAGGACGAGAAGAAGATCGACTTCGCGCACAACCCCTTCTCCATGCCGCAGGGGGGGCTCGAAGCCTTCGACAGCAAGGAGCCGCTGGAGCTCAAGGCCTACCAGTACGACGCGGTCTGCAACGGCTTCGAGATCGCCTCGGGCTCGATCCGTAACCAGTCGCCGGAACTGATGGTCAAGGCCTTCGAGAAGGTCGGCCTCTCGCAGAGCGACGTGGAAGAGCGCTTCGGAGGCCTCTATCGCGCCTTCCAGTACGGCGCCCCGCCGCACGGCGGCTGCGCCTTCGGCATCGACCGCGTGGTCATGCTGCTCGTCGGCGCGAAGAATCTCCGCGAAATCTCGCTGTTCCCGATGAACCAGCAGGCGCAGGACCTCCTGATGAACGCCCCGTCGCCGGCAACGCCGACGCAGCTTCGCGAACTGGCGCTGCGCGTCGTTCCGTCCAAGAAGGACTGATATCTGGAGGGCGGGAAGGGCCATGCCGTTCCCGCCGCCCGGAACAGTCGGGCGCTCCGGCCGTTCTCCTCCCGTCAACACAGGAGAACGAACATGCGAAACAGGCTTATCCTTGCCTCCGCGGCGGCGCTTCTGTCGCTGTCCGCCACGGCCTATGCCCAGGACACGGTGATCATCCAGGAGACCGATCCGGTCATGACGGAATCGACCGTCGTCGTTCCGGGCGAGGTCCGCACCTATGTCCTGGAGCGGGACATTCCCTCGGTGCCCTATGAAGGCGACATCCTCATCGGACGGGTCGTTCCCGGCGAGGTGGAAATCCACGCCATCGACGGCCAGCCCGATTATGCCTACACCATCGTCAACGAGCGCCGCGTCATCGTGAACCCGCAGACGCGCACCGTCATCCAGGTACTCGAATAATCCGTCGCGACGGATGCCGGCAATCCCGGTATGAACCAAGGAGAAAGCCCGGAGCGATGCTCCGGGCTTTCCTGTTCCTGCGCCAGAAGATTACTGGTTGGCGGTGACGGTGACGCCAAGGACCTGCGGGATGGTCTGCGGCGCGCCCATGGCAGCGCCCATGATCATCGGGAACGGCACCGGCTCCTTCGGCTCGGCGCTGATCGTCAGGCTCTTCGGGTCGTCGAGATAGGTGTTGACGGCGGCCGAGATCTGGTTCTGCAGGTCGGGCATGTTGAGCTGCGCGATCATGATCGGGACGAGGCCCTTCAGCGACTGCGCCATCTGGTCGCCCGTCACGCCCTGTTCGCTGCCGGCATAGTCGAGCAGCTTCTTGGTGATCGAGGCGTCCTCGAAGGAGATCGAGGCATTGTCGAAGGTGAGCTGCTGGACGAGGCCCATCATGGCCATGCCCATCGCGGCGTTCGCCTCTTCCTTGTTCGGGTTGGCTTCGGCCGTCTTCAGGGCTTCCTGCATGTTCTTCAGGAAGTCGAGCGTGTAGCCGGAGAAAGCGAGCGAGAGGTTGAGGCGGCCGACATCCTTGAAGTCGAAGGCATATTCGTCGACGGCCAGCTTGCCGCTCGCCAGCTCCCAGCTGCCGGACATGCTGACCTTGCCTTCCAGCGCATGCAGGCCGATCTTGTCGAGCGCTTCCTTTGTCTTGGGGTCCTCGACGCTCGTCAGGTCCGCCTTCAGGTCGGACATCGTCGCGTCGAATTCGAGGCCGGCATCGTCGTCCATGCGGGTGACGTTCGCTTCCATGCCGGACATGGAGAAGACTTCCTTGCCCTTGGCGGCGACGCTGACCGGGCCGGCGGATGCCGATTCGTACATCAGCAGCGATTCGAGCGTGCCGGGAACGACCTTGCCGGGAATGGAAACGCCGCTGATCGAAAGGTCCTTCGCCGTCACCGTCGTCTCGGCCTCGGTGACGTTGATGTCCTCGAAGGAAACGGTCTCGACGGTGTAGCCGCCGTCGCCGTCTTCCTCGACGCCCTCCATGGTGATGGTGCCGAGCTTGATCGGCGCTTCGCTGCCGGTCGCCTTCATCTGCGCGCCTTCCAGCGTCACGGTGGAGCCGTCGGCGGTAACGTTCGAAGAGCTGATGGATACGCCGCTGGTCGCATAGGTTGCGTTCAGCTTGGCCAGCAGGTCCGCGCCGTCGAGTGCGAAGGCGGGGCTTGCCAGTGTGGCAAGCGCTGCGCCGGCGAGGAGGGCGCGGAAGTGGGAGGTGCGCATCATGAATAGGCTCTCTTTCTGGATTTCTTGGACGGCTGCCTTGCCGTTACCGCCCCTAGACGGGCGGTGCGGCAAATATATTCATGCCGTGTGGACTTTCCATGGAATTCTCTCACCGCGCGGGCAGATTTCGAAAAAGCTTTACAAACTGCTATCCACAGCCCGATTGCCCGGTTTCCTTGCCGCGAATCGGCCAAGAGGGTAGTCAAGTCCCATGGGACAAAACACTTTGCCGCCCGATGGCGGAGACGACAACATCCAACCGGTCGACCTCAAGGCGGCGCTGGAAGAGCGCTATCTCGCCTATGCGCTGTCGACCATCACCCAGCGCGCGCTGCCGGATGTGCGTGACGGCCTGAAGCCCGTCCATCGCCGCATCATCCACGCCATGAGCGAAATGGGCCTGAGGTCCAATTCCTCCTTCAAGAAATGCGCGCGTATCGTCGGCGACGTCATCGGTAAGTTCCACCCGCACGGCGACCAGTCGGTCTACGACGCGCTGGTGCGCCTCGCGCAGGATTTCTCGCAGCGTTACCCCATCGTCGACGGGCAGGGCAATTTCGGCAATATCGACGGCGACAACGCCGCCGCTTACCGATACACCGAAGCACGCATGACCGAGGTCGCGTCGCTGCTGCTCGAAGGCATCGACCAGGACGCCGTCGACTTCCGTCCGACCTACAACGAGGAGGACGAGGAGCCGATCGTCCTGCCGGGCGCCTTCCCGAACCTCCTGGCGAACGGTTCCTCCGGCATCGCCGTCGGCATGGCCACCTCCATTCCCTCGCACAACGCCCATGAACTGTGCGATGCCGCGCTCCACCTCATCCGCAATCCGGACGCGGATGTGGAGAAGCTCGTCGAGTTCGTGCAGGGCCCCGACCTTCCGACCGGCGGCATCATCATCGACAGCCGCGAAAGCATCATCGAGGCCTACAAGACCGGCCGCGGCGGTTTTCGCGTGCGCTCGAAATGGCAGACGGAAGACCTCGGCCGCGGCGGCTACCAGATCGTCGTCACCGAAATCCCCTATCAGGTGCAGAAGTCGCGCCTGATCGAGAAGATCGCCGAGCTGCTGATCGCCCGCAAGCTGCCGCTGCTGGAGGACATCCGCGACGAATCGGCCGAGGACGTGCGCATCGTGCTCGTGCCGAAGAGCCGCACGGTCGATCCGACGATCCTGATGGAATCGCTCTTCAAGCTCTCCGAGCTCGAAAGCCGCATTCCGCTCAACATGAACGTGCTCTCGATGGGGCGCGTGCCGAAGGTCATGGGCCTCAAGGACGTGCTGGTCGAGTGGCTGGCCCATCGGCGCGAAGTGCTGCAGCGCCGCTCCCGCCACCGCCTCGCCGCCATCGACCGCCGTCTCGAAATCCTCGGCGGCTACCTCATCGCCTATCTCAACCTCGACGAGGTGATCCGCATCATCCGCGAGGAGGACGAGCCGAAGGCCTCCCTCATGGAGACCTTCTCGCTGACGGACGTTCAGGCCGAGGCGATCCTCAACATGCGCCTGCGCTCGCTGCGCAAGCTCGAGGAGTTCGAGATCCGCACCGAATTCGACAACCTGTCGAAGGAGAAGGCGGAGATCGAGACGCTGCTCGCCTCCGACGAGAAGCAGTGGCAGACCGTCGCCTGGGAGATCGGCGAGGTTCGCAAGAAATTCGCCAAGGCGACCGAGCTCGGCCGCCGCCGCACCCAGTTCGCCAGCGCCCCGCAAGCCGATGTCGAGGCCATCCAGCAGGCCATGATCGAGAAGGAGCCGGTCACGGTCGTCATCTCGGAGAAGGGCTGGATCCGCGCGCTGAAGGGCCATATGGCCGACACGTCCGGCCTCCAGTTCAAGGAGGGCGACGCGCTGAAGGTGGCCTTCCCGGCGCAGACGACGGACAAGGTGCTGATCGTCACCACGGGCGGCAAGGTCTTCACGCTCGGGGCCGACAAGCTGCCGGGCGGGCGCGGCCATGGCGAGCCGCTGCGCATCATGGTCGACATGGAGAACGACCAGGACGTCCTGACCGCCTTCGTGCACGATCCCGCGCGCAAGGTCATTGTCGCCTCGCAGGCCGGCAACGGCTTCGTGGTGGCGGAAACCGAGATGGTCGCCAATACCCGCAAGGGCAAGCAGGTGATGAATGTCGGCATGCCCGACGAGGCCAAGCTCGTCGTGCCGGTGCGCGGCGACCATGTCGCCGTCGTCGGCGAGAACCGCAAGATGCTGGTCTTCCCGCTGTCGCAGCTTCCCGAGATGTCGCGCGGCAAGGGCGTGCGCCTGCAGCGCTACAAGGATGGCGGCGTCTCCGACATCCGCTGCTTCGCGATGGCCGACGGCCTTTCCTGGGACGACAGCGCCGGCCGCAACTTCGTTCGCACCAGGGAGGAACTCGCCGAGTGGCTGGGCGACCGCGCAAGCGCCGGCCGCACCGTGCCGAAGGGTTTCCCGCGCAGCGGCAGGTTCAGCGGCTGATCAGCCGGGGTAGGGGACGCTGACGTCGCGCAGGAAGCGCGCCGCCCCCTCCTCGTCGATCTCCCCGGCGGCGACGGCGAGGACGAAGGTGTAGAGCGTGGCGTCGTCCGTTGCGATCTCGAACCCGTTGTCCATCAGGAAAACGGCCGCCGCGACGATCGCAATGCGTTTGTTGCCGTCGACGAACGCGTGGTTCTTCGCCAGCCCGTAGAGATAGGCTGCGGCGAGTTCGGATATATCCTCGCTGCCGTAGTGCGCCTTGTTGACGGGCCGGGACAGTGCCGACTCGAAGGCATTCTCGTCGCGCAAGCCGGCCGCTCCGCCGAACCGCTCGATCTGAATGTCATGGAGCCGTTCGACGAGCCGTCTATCGAGGAAGACGATGCTCATTCGGCAAGCTTCTTGAGCGCGATCTTGTAGCGATCCATGAATTTTTCGGCATGGGCGAGCTGCCGGTCGAAATCGCCGTCTGCCGCCGTGAGGATGAGCTTGCTGCCATCGCTCGTCATCGTGATCTCGTCGCCCGCCTTGACGCCCAGGCGATCAAGAACGTCCTTCGGGATGATGATGCCTTCGGAATTGCCGATCTTGCGGATGGTGATGTTCATGGCCTTGCTCCGTTATAACCAAGTTATAACATCAACTCCGGCCGATCTCAAGCCTCATCCGGTGAACGGAAACTCCGCCGCCGCGTCGCTGCGGGCTTTCGAGCGCATCTGCCAGAGGGAATGGGCGAGGAGGGCGAGGATGAGGATCGAGCCGCCGATGAGGGTCTGCGTGGTGGGCGTCTCGACAAAGACGATCCACACCCAGATGGGGGCGAGCACGGTTTCCAGCAGATAGAACATGCCGACCTCGGGCGCGGAGAGGTAGCGCGGACCCGTCGCCAGGCACCAGAAGGCGAGCGGGATCATGATGAGCCCGTTGAACAGGATGAAGCCGGGGCTGGCGATCTGGAAGCCCGTGTCGGGCAGCAGGAGCAATGCGACGATACCCGGGAAGATGGCGGTGACGAGCGGCACGAAGCCCATGTCCAGCCCGCTGCGGCGGCTGAGGGTGATGGCAGAGGCCAGCAGGAAGGCGGAGCAGGCCGCCATGGCGTCGCCGAAGAAGTTGCCGCTTTCCAGCCCGTCATGCACGATCAGCGCGACCCCGGCGACCATGGCGGCCATGGTGACGAGCGTGGCGTTGGACGGCCGCTCGCCGAGGAAGATCCACGAGAGGATCGCCGCGAACATGGAGGTGAAGGCGAGGATGAACACGACATTGGCCGTCGACGTGTTGAACACCGCCAGCATGAAGGTCAGCGAATTGATGCCGTAGAGAATGCCGATCAGGAGGCCGACAGGCCCGGGGATCAGCGCCACCCGCTTGCCGAGCGCAAAGCGGACGACGGACCAGGCCAGAAGCGCCATGACGAAGGTCGCGATGCTGCGCGTCGCCAGCATCGACCAGACCTCGCCGTTTGCCGAGCGGATCAGCGGGATGTCGAAGGAAAGGGCGAGGCCGCCGGTGGCGGTAATGAGAAGGCCCTTGCGGTGAAGGGCAGGATCGCTGGTCTGGGGCACGTCGGGTCCGAATCTGGGATCAAGGGGCGCTGTCTTCGCCGTTATAGCGCTCCCAACCGCGCGACATCAGGTGCTCCTGCGGCAAAAACTTTGTTTTATAGTCCATTTTGCGCGATCCCTTGACCCAGTAGCCAAGATAGACGTGCGGCAGGCCGAGGGCTTTCGCCCGCCGGATATGGTCGAGGACCATGAAGGTGCCGAGAGAGCGGCGCACAAGCTCCGGATTGTAGAAGGAATAGACCATGGAAAGGCCGTCGCCCATGCGGTCGGTCAGCGCCACGGCAAGCAGCTCGCCCTGCGGGCGTTCCTTGACGCCGGAGCCTTCCTCGCGCACGCGGTATTCGATGATCTTGGTGTGGACATGCGTGTCCTCCACCATCATCGCATAGTCGAGCACCGACATGTCCGACATGCCGCCCTTCTGGTGGCGGGCGTCGAGATACTGGCGGAAGAGGGAATATTGCTCGCTGGAGGGCTCGGCCGGATATTCGTGCGAGACGAGATCGGCATTCTCCGCCAGCACCCGGCGCATGGTGCGGCGCGGCTCGAACTCGTTGACGAGGATGCGCACGGAAATGCAGGCGCGGCAGGTCTCGCAGGCCGGACGGTAGGCGATGTTCTGCGAGCGGCGGAAGCCGCCCTGGGTGAGAAGATCGTTGAGTTCCGGCGCGCGCTCGCCCACCAGATGCGTAAACACCTTCCTCTCCATCTCCTGCGGCAGGTAGGGACAGGCCGCGGGCGCGGTGAGATAGAACTGCGGAGAGGATGTTGCCTGCGTATTCATCGGCCGTTGGGCGACTCCCTCGCTTTGTGACGCGTCTATGCCAATACCATGGCGCAGTTCAGGAAAAGGTCAACTAGAGGATTTCGCCCGCGCGTTCTGGCTTTCGTCAATAACGATCGCGGCGAACCATCACCGTGCCGAGCAGCAGATCGTGCAGCAGGCGGCCACGGTCGGTGAAGAGGCCGACGAGTACGATGAACGGCGTCAGCAGCGCGTTGCCGATCCAGAAGAGCACGAGATGCACGATGGCGGTCAGGAAGTCGATGGGACGTCCGTCCACCCGGGCAAGGACGAGGCCCATGACGTTCATGCCGGCGCTCGCCTGCGACGGGCCGCCCATCGTCAGGCCGAAATAGAGCATGGCGACGATGGCGAAGAGCGCGGGATAGAGGAAGAAGCCGAGGCCGAGCGTCAGGATGCCGAGGAAGAAGACCACGATGGCGGCCGGAATCCAGAGCAGCGCGATGATCGCGTAGTCGATCAGGAACGCGAAGATCCGGCGTGACAGCACGCCGCGATAGGCCTGCCAGTCCGTCGTCGGAACCCGCGTTTCGTTGAAATCAGCGCTCATCTGTCTGTCTCCCTGATGGAACATGCCTTCCATATGGGGATGCTTTCGGGGAAAACAACGGGGAGAGGGATGGCGGCGCTTGCCGCCCGTCCCGCCTGCCGGCCACCTTCCTCCCGCGGGCGGGGGAAGGGACGTCGCCGGGGCCGAAGCGAACCGGCGTCAGCCCTTCGCCGCCAGGTGCCGCGCCACGTCCATCGCGAAATAGGTGAGGATGCCGTCGCAGCCCGCGCGCTTGAAGGCGAGGAGGGTCTCGAGCATGACGCGCTCGCCGTCGATCCAGCCGTTCAGCGCGGCGGCCTTGATCTGGCTGTATTCGCCGGAGACCTGGTAGGCGAAGACCGGCAGGCCGAAGGCCTCCTTCATGCGCCAACAGATGTCGAGATAGGGCAGGCCCGGCTTGACCATCATCATGTCCGCGCCTTCCTGGACGTCGAGCGCCGCGTCGCGCATCGCCTCGGTGCCGTTGGCGGGGTCGATGTAATAGGTCTTCTTGTCGCCCTTGAGCAGGCCGCCGGTGCCGATGGCGTCGCGGAAGGGGCCGTAGTAGGCCGAGGCGAACTTCGTCGCATAGGCCATGATGCCGACATCCTGGTGGCCCGCCGCATCGAGCGCCCGGCGGATCGCGCCGATGCGCCCGTCCATCATCTCGGACGGCGCGATGATGTCGGAGCCGGCATCGGCCTGGATGACGGCGGCCTTGGCGACCAGCTCGACCGTCTCGTCGTTGACGATGACGTCGCCGCGCAGCACCCCGTCATGGCCGTGGCTGGTGAAGGGATCGAGTGCGACGTCGGTGATGACGCCGATATTCGGCACGGCCTTCTTGATGGCGCGCGTCGCCTCGTTGATGAGGTTGTCGGCCGCAAGGCTGTGCGAGCCCGTCTCGTCGCGCAGGCGCATGTCGATATTGGGGAAGGTGGCGATGGCGGGAATGCCGAGGTCGGCCGCTTCCTTCGCCGCCTCGACGAGCCTGTCGACGCTCATGCGGTTGACGCCCGGCATGGCGGCGACCGGATCGGTGACATTGGTGCCCGGCACCACGAAGACCGGCCAGATGAGGTCGTCGACCGTCAGGCGGTTTTCCTGCACGAGCCGGCGCGTCCACTCGGCCTTCCGGTTGCGCCGCATGCGGCGGTGGCCGGTGATCTCGTCGACGATGTTCCTGCTGCCGGTCATGATGCCATTTCCTTGCTGGTCCTTTGCTGCGCGCGTATTACCACGCCGCTTCCGGCAATCAAATCGCCAGCGGAAAAAGAGGCTGCGGCATATGGCCGTGCATGATGCGCTTTGCGGGCTTTATGCGCGCCGTCCTTGCCCTTACTGTCCGCGGCATGGTTGCTGATTCTGCCAAGGGCCCAAGGCCGAGCCTGACCGAAACGCTGTTCGCGCTGTTCCTGCGGCTGGTGGCGGTGGCCTCGCTGTGGTTCGCGCTGCAGTACTGGGCCATGCTTACGGGCTTCTCCCTTGGAGGGAAGGGGCGCTTCGACCTTCTGCCGCCGGCCTGGAAGGCGGCCTCCACGGCGCTCGCCGTGCTCTTTCCCGTCGCGGCCGTCGGCCTCTGGCTGCTGGTCTCCTGGGGGCCGGTGATCTGGCTGATCGCGGCGGCGACCGAGATTGCCATGCACGAGGTCTATCCCTCCATCTTCGGCATCAACCGGCTGCTGGTCATCATGCATCTCGCGGTGGCCGCCGTGTTCCTGCTTTTCCGCGCCGCGCTCTTCATCCAGCGCCGCCGCCAGGCCCGCACGGTAAGAACTGATTCACCCTGAGACAGGGTCGCTCTCCGGTAAGGCGCTGTTAAGGCTGCGGTTTAAGTAGAATTTTAGATGCATTCGCTAGGTTCTCACTCAAGGCGGGACAACAAACCACACCGCCAAACAAAACAGTGAGGCAGAGAACCATGAACACCAAGATGAAGCCGCAGCAGGCCCCGGTCGTCGATCCGCAGGAAGATGCGATCCGCAACCTCTATCTGGAATCCCTTCACCTCGTCGAGCGCCTGCACCGTCGCCTGCTCGATGTCATCAAGGACGAATTCGACCGCGCCGGTCGCTCCGACGTCAACGCCGTCCAGGCGCTGCTCCTCTTCAACATCGGCAATTCCGAGCTGACCGCCGGCGAGCTGCGCTCGCGGGGCTACTACCTCGGCTCGAACGTCTCCTACAACGTCAAGAAGCTGGTCGACCTCGGCTTCATCAACCACCAGCGCTCGCGCATCGACCGCCGCTCGGTCCGCATCAGCCTGACGGAAACCGGCCAGGAAGTCGCCGAGACCGTCGCAAAGCTCTACGAGCGCCACATCGGCTCGATCCAGAAGGTCGGCGGCATCGGCGAAAGCGAGTTCAACCAGATGAACAAGCTGCTCCAGCGCCTCGACCGCTTCTGGAACGACTCGATCCTCTATCGCCTGTAAGTCCGGGCGCCGTTTCCGACCTCCTCCAAAAGCCGGCCGCGTTCCCTGCGCGTCCGGCTTTTCGCGTTTTCCGCTCCTTCACATCTT
Source organism: Shinella sp. PSBB067 (assembly GCF_016839145.1). Taxonomy (NCBI): domain Bacteria; kingdom Pseudomonadati; phylum Pseudomonadota; class Alphaproteobacteria; order Hyphomicrobiales; family Rhizobiaceae; genus Shinella; species Shinella sp. PSBB067. The sequence goes on from NZ_CP069303.1 coordinate 1,012,875, forward strand.
CGCGCACGCCCCGGTCCAGGGCCTCCGAGACACGAATTGGCCATATTGCTGTGACACCCGGACGCTGGGCTAAAGGTATGCGCGGACGGCACGGCCGGTTTGCGTTTGTTAACCCTGTTCATGATAGCTGCATCGGGTATGGACCGCTTGGTCGCGTGCCGCGTGCACCTCGCCGCTCGGTGCGGCGTTTCAGGAGATGATAGGATAGATGTCTCGCAAACCCGGATTTGACGTGTTCTCGCGCCGTGCATTCCTGCGTTCGGCAGCAACCCTCGGAGCCGCCGCCGTCGCCGGCCCGACGTTCGCCCAGTCGGCCATGGACGATATCCTGGATTCCTCGCGTCGCGGCAACTGGGACGACCAGTTCGACGCCAAGGCCTCGCGCAGCGCCGATGCCGTCGCCTCCAACAATCCTATCCTCGGCCCCGGCGCCGTGCCGAACATCCAGCAGGCGATCGCCGACTACCAGCAGATCGTGTCCGCCGGCGGCTGGTCGGACGTGGCGTCCGCCCAGAAGCTGCAGCTCGGCGTGGTCGATCCCGGCGTCCAGACCCTGCGCCAGCGCCTGATGATCTCCGGCGACCTGCCGCGCGAGGCAGGCATTTCCAATTCCTTCGATTCTTATGTCGACGGCGCGGTGAAGCGCTTCCAGGCCCGCCACGGCCTGCCGCAGGACGGCGTGCTCGGCGAATATACGCTGAAGGCCATGAACGTGCCGGCGACGACGCGCCTCAACCAGCTCAACACGAACCTGGTGCGCCTGCAGACCATGTCCGGCGATCTCGGCCAGCGCTACGTGATGGTGAACATCCCGGCCACCTATATCGAGGCCGTGGAAGACGGCCGCGTGGCGCTGCGCCACGTCGCGGTGGTCGGCCGCATCAGCCGCCCGACGCATATCCTCAACTCGAAGATCTACGACGTCACGCTCAATCCCTACTGGACCGCGCCGCGCTCGATCGTCGAGAAGGACATCGTGCCGCTGATGCGCAAGGACCCGACCTACCTCAAGCGCAACAACATCCGCCTGATCGACGGCAGCGGCCGCGAGGTCGCGCCGGAGACCGTCGACTGGTTCGCCGACAAGGCGCCGAACCTGATGTTCCGCCAGGACCCGGGCAAGATCAACGCCATGGCGTCCACCAAGATCAACTTCCACAACACCAACAACGAATACATGCACGACACGCCCCAGCAGGGCCTGTTCAACAAGCTGATGCGCTTCGAATCCTCCGGCTGCGTGCGTGTGCAGAACGTCCGCGACCTCATCACCTGGCTGCTGCGCGACACGCCCGGCTGGTCGCGCCAGCAGATCGAGAAGGTCATCAACGACCGCGTCAACACGCCGATCAAGCTGGCCGTCGAGGTCCCGGTCTACTTCGTCTACATCACCGCCTGGTCGGCCCGCGACCGTGTCGTGCAGTTCCGCGACGACATCTACCAGATGGACGGCGCCACCGAACTCGCCCTCCAGACCGGCTACGGCATGGAAAAGCCCGCCGGCTCCCCGGACGACGACCTGCTGCCGCAATAAGGCGATTTGTAGGATTTTTCAAAGGCCCCGCTTCCCCTTGGAATGCGGGGCCTTTTTCCTTTGGGCTATGGGCCCCTTGTCGTTTTTATCCCATAAGGCGCGTTGAAATGGCGCAAACCGTGGAGCGGATATTGCCCTTGCCATGCGAGGACGTTAAACACCGTGCCACCCACCCTTAAGGAGCCTCGAGGATGAGCCAGTCTTCCGCCACCGAAGTTTTCTTCACGCGTTCCCTTGCCGACACCGATCCGGAGATCTTCGGCTCCATCCAGAAGGAACTCGGTCGCCAGCGCCATGAGATCGAGCTGATCGCCTCGGAGAACATCGTCTCGCGCGCCGTGCTCGAAGCCCAGGGCTCGATCATGACGAACAAATATGCCGAAGGCTATCCGGGCAAGCGCTACTATGGCGGCTGCCAGTTCGTCGACATCGCGGAAGAGCTCGCCATCGAGCGCGCCAAGAAGCTGTTCGGCGTCAACTTCGCCAACGTCCAGCCGAATTCCGGCTCGCAGATGAACCAGGCCGTCTTCCTCGCGCTGCTCCAGCCGGGCGACACCTTCATGGGCCTCGACCTCAATTCGGGCGGCCACCTGACGCACGGCTCGCCGGTCAACATGTCCGGCAAGTGGTTCAACGTCGTGTCCTACGGCGTGCGCGAGGAAGACCACCTGCTCGACATGGACGACGTCGCCGAGAAGGCCCGCAAGAACAAGCCGAAGCTCATCATCGCCGGCGGCACCGCCTATTCGCGCATCTGGGACTGGAAGCGCTTCCGCGAGATCGCCGATGAAGTCGGCGCCTACCTGATGGTCGACATGGCGCATATCGCCGGCCTCGTCGCCGGTGGCCAGCACCCGTCGCCGTTCCCGCATTGCCACGTCGCGACCACCACCACGCACAAGTCGCTCCGCGGCCCGCGCGGCGGCGTCGTGCTGACGAACGACGAGGACATCGCCAAGAAGATCAACTCGGCCGTCTTCCCGGGCCTGCAGGGCGGCCCGCTGATGCACATCATCGCCGCCAAGGCCGTCGCCTTCGGCGAGGCGCTGCAGCCGGAATTCAAGGAATACGCCGCGCAGGTCGTCAGGAACGCCAAGACGCTCGCCGAGACGCTGAAGGCCGGCGGTCTCGACATCGTCTCGGGCGGCACCGACAACCACCTGATGCTCGTCGACCTTCGCAAGAAGAACGCGACCGGCAAGCGGGCGGAAGCCGCCCTCGGCCGCGCCTATGTCACCTGCAACAAGAACGGCATCCCGTTCGACCCCGAAAAGCCCTTCGTCACCTCGGGCGTCCGCCTCGGCACGCCGGCCGGCACGACCCGCGGCTTCAAGGAAGCCGAGTTCACGGAGATCGGCAACCTGATCGTCGAAGTCCTCGACGGCCTCAAGGTCGCCAATTCCGATGAGGGCAATGCAGGCGTCGAAGCCGCCGTCCGGGAAAAGGTCGTCGCGCTGACGGGCCGCTTCCCGATGTACCCCTACATGTAAGCAGGTCAGAGAATGCGCTGCCCCTATTGCGGTTCGGAAGATACGCAGGTGAAGGACTCCCGTCCCGCAGAGGACGGGGCCGCCATTCGCCGCCGGCGCATCTGCCCGGATTGCGGCGGTCGGTTCACGACCTTCGAACGGGTGCAGCTCCGCGAGCTGATGGTCGTCAAGAAGACGGGCCGCAAGGCCCCCTTCGACCGCGACAAGCTCCTGAAATCTTTCGAGATCGCGCTTCGCAAGCGGCCCGTCGACCGGGACCGCATCGAACGCGCGGTCTCGGGGATCGTCCGCCGGCTCGAAAGCTCCGGCGAGACGGAAATCGCCTCCGAGGAGATCGGCCTCCAGGTGCTGGAGGCGCTGAAGGCGCTCGATGACGTCGGCTTCGTGCGCTACGCCTCTGTTTACCGCGACTTCTCCCATGTCGACGACTTCGAGAAGATCCTCGCCGAAGTCGCCGCAAAGATCGCCCGGGATCCGGGCGCCGACAGTTAGATGTCGGCCGACGCGGAAGATAGACGCTTCATGGCGGCGGCGATCCGCCTCAGCCGCCGCAACCTTGGCCTGACCTCCACCAACCCCTCCGTCGCCTGCCTCATCGTCAGGGACGGCGTGATCGTCGGCTCGGCCGTCACCGCGCCGGGCGGCCGGCCGCATGCGGAAACGCAGGCGCTTTCCGAGGCGGGCGCGGCGGCGCGCGGCGCCACCGCCTATGTCACGCTCGAACCCTGCTCGCACCACGGCAAGACGCCGCCGTGCTCAGAGGCGCTGATCGCCGCCGGTGTGGCGCGCGTTGTCGTCGCTGTGACCGACCCGGATGAACGGGTGGCGGGCAGGGGGCTGGCGATGCTGCGCGATGCGGGCATCAAGGTGGAGACCGGCGTTCTGGAGGAGGCGGGCCGGGAAGCCCTTGCCGCCTACCTCGCTCGGCAGACGAGGAAGCAGCCCCATGTGACTCTGAAACTTGCCGTTTCGGCCGACGGCATGCTCGGCCGGCTGGGCGAGGGGCAGGCGGCGATCACCGGCCCGGTCTCGCGCGGGCAGGTGCATGTGCTGCGCGCCGAGACGGACGCGATCCTCGTCGGCATCGGCACGGCGCTCGCCGACGATCCGGAACTCACCTGCCGCCTGCCGGGGCTCGAAGCCCGCTCGCCGGTGCGCATCGTGCTCGACCCGCGGCTGGAACTGCCGCCGGCCTCGAAGCTGGCGCAGACGGCCCGGACGGTGCCGGTCATCGTCGTGACGGAGCGCGATGACAGGGACGATCCCGCTTTCGTCGCGCGCCAGGCGGCGCTGGAAGCGCTTGGTGTCGAGGTGCTGATCTGCGATCCGCGCAAGCTGGGCGCCTTGCTGACGGCGCTCGCGACGCGCGGCATCTCCTCGTTGCTGGTGGAGGGCGGTGCGCGCACGGCCGGGTCCTTCCTCGATGCCGGCCTGGTCGACCGCATCCTCCTGTTTTCCGGCGTGGTCACCCTTGGCGGGGACGGGGTTCCATCCCCATTTGTCCCGGGGCGGAGGCCGGATGGCTTCTCGCTTCGCCACACGGCGCGCTACGGCACGGATGTCCTGCAAGAATACGAAAGAGACGATTGATGTTTACCGGCATTGTCACCGATATCGGAACGGTCGAGAAGATCGAGCCCATGAACGAGGGCGTGCGCCTGCGCGTGCGCACGAACTACGACCCCGCCACCATCGACATGGGCGCCTCCATCGCCCATTCGGGCACCTGCCTCACCGTGACCGGACTGCCGGAGGAGGGCGCCAATGGCCGCTGGTTCGAGGTCGAGGCCTGGGAAGAGGCGCTGCGGCTGACGACCATCGGCACCTGGACGGCCGGCACGCGCATCAATCTCGAACGGTCCCTGAAGATCGGCGACGAGCTCGGCGGCCACATCGTCTCCGGCCATGTCGACGGCAAGGCGGAGATCCTCTCCGTCGAGGCGGAGGGCGATGCGACCCGCTTCCGCATCCGCGCGCCCGAGGGGTTGGAGCGCTTCGTCGCGCCGAAGGGCTCCGTCGCGCTCGACGGCACCTCGCTCACCGTCAACGCGGTCGATGGCGCGGTCTTCGACGTGCTCCTCATCCGCCATACGCTGGAGGTCACCACCTGGGGCGAGCGCAAGGCCGGCGACTTCGTCAATTTCGAGGTCGACACCATGGCGCGCTATGCCGCGCGGCTCGCGGAGTTCCCCGCGCCGAAGGTGTGACGGCGGCGTGACGGAAGGCGGATTTCGTCCCGTATCGGTACGGGATAAAGGCCGGCTTTCGCGCGCCGGGTAACGATATCGATACTTCTGCGCTTTTACGGTGAACGGCATCGGACCCCGGAGACCGTTCCCGCATGACGCCTGATTACAACACGCTCCTTCTTGCGATCGGGCTGTCCGGCTTCTGCCTGTCGGCGACGCTGTTCGCCTCGTGGATGTCCACCCGCGTCGAACGCTTCCTGCTTTCCTGGTCGCTCGGCATCGGCTGCATCGTGCCGGCCGTCGCCGTCTACAGCGCCTATGTCGAAAACCCCGGCGTCCGTCTCGGCTGCCTTGCCTTCCTGCTCCAGTTTCTCGGCTTCGCCTTCATCTACGGTGCGGCCTACCGCTTTCGCACCGGGCGGAGGGGGCGAAAGCGCATGGTGGTGGTCTTCACGGCGAGCGCGGCCATCGCCCTGCCGTGGCTGCTTGCCGGCTATGACGGCATCGGCTTCATCGTGCTCAACCTGCTGATCGCGTCGGCGCTCGTCGCGACGGCCGCCGAGTACTGGCGTGGCCGCGAAGAAGCGCCGCTGCCGCTCACCGGCATCGCCGTCCTCTACATGATGACCGCGCTTTCCTTCGTGCTCTGCGCCGCCGTTCTCCTCCATGGCGGTCGCTGGGTGCTCGGCCATGCGCCCGACAACTGGGCGGAAAACCTCAACCTCGTCATGGCGATCGTCGGCATTACCGGCATCGGGGCCATGTCGCTGGCGCTGAACCAGTGGCGCATCGCCGGCAGCCACCAGCGCGCCGCCAACACCGATGCGCTGACGGGCCTGCTCAACCGCCGCGCGCTCTTCGACCGCTACGGCGATGAAACGATGGGCGAGCACCGGGCGGCGATCGCCTTCGATCTCGACAGCTTCAAGTCGGTCAACGACCGCTACGGCCATGCGGCCGGCGACGCGGTGCTGAAGGTCTTCGCCGAGGTGCTGCGCGATGCCTGCGGCACGGCGGCCTGCATCGCCCGCCTCGGCGGGGAGGAGTTCATCGTGGTTCTGGACCGGACCCTGCCGGACCGGGCCCATCGCATCGGCGAGCATATCCGCGCGGAGTTCGCCTCCAGGCTCATCCCGTTCGGCGGACGGCCGATCACCTGCACCGTCAGCGCCGGCATCGCCTTCGGCAATGCGGACGGCCTCAGCTTCGATTCCCTGCTCAGCAATGCGGACAGGGCGCTCTACATGTCCAAGCGCGACGGCCGCAACCGCGTGTCGCTGGCCGCCTGAGCGCCAGGCACCGAATACCCTGAGCCTCCGCCTTGCGCGGAAATCGCCGCAGGGGGCGGAAAACGCTTGCCAAGCCTCGCCTGTCGTGGTTTGACCGCCGCCTCTGCCCGCATCTGCGTGGCCTGCTTCCAATTTTCAGGTGATCCATGGCCAACACCGATAAACCTCATCTTCTCATCGTCGAGGCCCGCTTCTACGACGACATGGCCGATGCGATGCTCGATGGCGCCAAGAACGCGCTTGCGGCCGCCGGTGCCAGCTACGACATCGTCACCGTGATGGGCGCGCTCGAAATCCCCGCGGCGATCTCCATGGCCCTCGACGGCATGGAGAACGGCGGCACCTGGTACGACGGTTTCGTCGCGCTCGGCATGGTCATCCGCGGCGAGACCTACCATTTCGACATCGTCGCCAACGAATCGAGCCGCGCGCTGATGGACCTTTCCGTCAGCGAGGCCCTGCCGATCGGCAACGGCATCCTGACGGTCGAGAACGACGAGCAGGGCTGGGCGCGCGCCCGCCGCTCGGAGGGCGACAAGGGCGGCTTTGCTGCCCGCGCGGCGCTGACCATGATCGAGCTGAAGAAGAAACTGGGCGGCGAACAGTGACCACCGAGAAGAACCAGCAGCCGGTGAAGCCGGCCAACCAGCGCGGCGCGGCGCGCCTTGCCGCCGTGCAGGCCCTCTACCAGATGGACATCGGCGGCACCGGCGTGCTGGAGATCGTCGCCGAATACGAGCTGCACCGCCTCGGCCAGGAGCTCGACGGCGACACCTACCTCAAGGCGGACGCTTCGTGGTTCCGCTCCATCGTCTCCGGCGTCGTGCGCGACCAGCGCCAGCTCGATCCGATGATCGGCGCGGCGCTGCAGGACGACTGGGCGCTTTCCCGCCTCGATTCCACCGTCCGCGCCATCCTGCGCGCCGGCACCTTCGAGCTGAAGGAGCGCAAGGACGTTCCCGTCGCCGTGATCGTCACGGAATATGTCGAGATCGCCAAGGCATTCTTCGAAGACGAGGAGCCGAAGCTGGTGAACGCGGTCCTCGACCGCATCGCCCGGCAGCTTCGGCCCGACACGACGCGCAAATAGAAGGTAGGCGGAATGAGCACTGGCACGGTCGAGGGTCTTGAACGGGAACTGTCGGCCGCGCGCCGCAACGTGTTCCTTCTCACATTCGCACAGGCGCTGCTCGCCTCCGCCGGCCCGATCGTGTTTTCCGTCGGCGGCCTTGCCGGCTACAACCTCCTCGGCCAGGACAAGTCGCTCGCGACCGCGCCTCTGACCGGTTTCAACATCGGCGTTGCGCTCGGCGCGGTGCTCGTCGCCATCGCCGCGCGCATGCTCGGCCGAACCTATGGCTTCGTCGTCGGTGCGCTCGTCGGGGCAGGGGGCGGCCTGCTTGCCGCCATCGCGCTCCTGCGCGGCGATTTCTGGCTCTTCGCCCTCGGTTTCGTGCTCGTCGGCATTTCCAGCGGCTTTGCGCAGAAGATCCGCTTCGCGGCCGCCGACGCCTCGCCCTCCTTCTACAAGCCGCGCGCCATTTCCTGGATTCTCGCCGGCGGCGTCATCTCGGCCGTCCTCGGCCCGCAAGTCGTCATCCTCACCAAGGACCTCTTCGAGCCGGTGCTCTTTGCCGGCGCCTTCGTCGCCCTCGTGCCGCTGTGCGGCGCGGCGATCGTGCTCTTCCTCTTCCTGCGCCTGCCCGACCACAAGGCGGCGGGCGCGGCCACCGGCCAGGCCGTGCGGCCGCTCCGGGAGATCGTGCTGACGCAACGCTTCCTGACGGGCATGGTCTGCGGCATCTCCTCCTATGCCCTGATGACCTTCATGATGACCGGCGCGCCGCTCGCCATGGTCATCGGCTGCGGCTTCTCGCCCGAGCTCGCGACGCTCGGCATCCAGTGGCATGTGCTCGCCATGTTCGCGCCGAGCTTCGTCACGGGCATGCTGATCCAGCGCTTCGGCACGGAGAAGGTCGTGGCCGCGGGCCTCGTCATCCTCATGGCCTGCGCCGGCATCGCCCATATGGGCATCGCGCTCTGGAACTTCTGGGGCGCGCTGATCCTGCTCGGCATCGGCTGGAACTTCGGCTTCATCGGCGCCACCGCCATCGTCGCCTCCAGCTACCGCCCGCACGAGGCCGACAAGGTCCAGGGCTTCCACGACATCATCCTGTTTGGCGCGGTGGCGCTCGCCTCGTTCTCCTCCGGCAAGGTGTTCAACGCCTATGGCTGGCAGACGATCAACCTGGTGTTCTGGCCGATCACCGGCGTAAGCCTGGTGCTCGTCATCCTCCTGCTTTTGCGCTCGCGCCGCGCCGCTGCCTGAGCCTCTTCGCCCGCCTGCGTCGAAAAATCCAGCACGCCGCACCGCTTACCGCGTTGCAGCGGCTTGACGCAACCGATTCGCAATCGCACTCTGGCCGCGCGCCGGCTCCCGGCTTGTGAGGAGGCAAACGGGGACGGGCGCATTCCGGCTGCAGGGAGAGGACCCGGCGGCCTTCAAGGAGGACAGAGCGAAATGACCATATTGTTGGGCGTTATCGCATGCGGGTTGCTCTCGGTGGTCTATGCCATCTGGGCGACGCGGTCGGTGCTTGCCGCCGATCAGGGGAATGCCCGCATGCAGGAAATTGCAGGCTATATCCGGGAAGGGGCGCAGGCCTACCTCACCCGGCAGTACAAGACCATTGCCATCGTCGGGGTCGTCGTCTTCATCGGCACCTGGCTTCTGCTTTCCGCAACGGCTGCCATCGGGTTCCTGATCGGCGCCGTCCTGTCGGGCGTCGCCGGCTTCATCGGCATGCATGTGTCCGTCCGCGCCAATGTGCGCACGGCGCAGGCCGCGTCCGTCAGCCTGTCCTCCGGCCTGGACATCGCCTTCAAGTCGGGCGCCATTACCGGCATGCTGGTGGCCGGCCTCGCGCTTCTCGGCGTCTCCATCTACTACTGGATACTGACCGGCGTTCTCGGCCAGGAACCGGCCTCGCGCGAGGTCATCGACGCGCTCGTCGCGCTCGGCTTCGGCGCTTCGCTGATCTCGATCTTCGCCCGTCTCGGCGGCGGCATCTTCACCAAGGGTGCGGACGTCGGCGGCGACCTCGTCGGCAAGGTCGAGGCCGGCATTCCCGAGGACGATCCGCGCAACCCCGCGACCATCGCCGACAATGTGGGCGACAACGTGGGCGACTGCGCCGGCATGGCCGCCGACCTCTTCGAGACCTATGCGGTGACCGTCGTCGCCACCATGGTCCTGGCGGCGATCTTCTTCGCCGGCACGCCGGTTCTCGCCAGCGCGATGATCTATCCGCTCGCCATCTGCGGCGCCTGCATCATCACCTCGATCGTCGGTTCGTTCTTCGTCAAGCTCGGCTCCAACGGCTCGATCATGGGCGCCCTCTACAAGGGCCTCATCGTCACGGGCGTGCTGTCGATCCTCGGCCTTGCGGCCGCGACGTCGCTCACCATCGGCTGGGGCAGCATCGGCACCGTCGCCGGCAAGGAGATCACCGGCACGAACCTCTTCATCTGCGGCCTTCTCGGCCTCGTGGTGACGGCCCTCATTGTCGTCATCACCGAGTACTACACGGGCACCAACAAGCGGCCGGTGAATTCCATCGCGCAGGCGTCGGTGACCGGCCACGGCACGAACGTCATCCAGGGCCTCGCCGTCTCGCTGGAATCGACGGCGCTGCCGGCGATCGTCATCGTCGGCGGCATCATCGCCACCTACCAGCTCGCCGGCCTCTTCGGCACCGGCATCGCCGTCACCGGCATGCTCGGCATCGCCGGCATGATCGTGGCGCTCGATGCCTTCGGCCCCGTCACCGACAATGCGGGCGGCATCGCCGAGATGTCGGGCCTCGATCCGGAGGTGCGCAAGTCCACCGACGCGCTCGATGCCGTCGGCAACACGACCAAGGCCGTCACCAAGGGCTATGCGATCGGTTCGGCCGGCCTCGGCGCGCTGGTGCTCTTCGCCGCCTATTCGAACGACCTCGCCTATTTCGCGGCGAACGGCGACAAATATCCGTATTTCGCGGATATCGGCACGATCTCCTTCGATCTCTCCAACCCCTATGTGGTGGCCGGCCTCATCTTCGGCGGCCTCATTCCCTATCTCTTCGGCGGCATCGCGATGACCGCCGTCGGCCGGGCGGCAGGGTCGATCGTGGAAGAGGTGCGCCGGCAGTTCCGCGAGAAGCCGGGTATCATGGCGGGCACCGAGCGGCCGGACTACGGCCGCGCCGTCGACATGCTGACCAAGGCGGCGATCCGCGAGATGATCGTGCCGTCGCTCCTGCCGGTGCTGGCGCCGCTCGTCGTCTATTTCGGCGTGCTGCTCATTTCCGGCTCGAAGGCCTCGGCCTTCGCGGCGCTCGGCGCCTCGTTGCTCGGCGTCATCGTCAACGGCCTGTTCGTGGCGATTTCCATGACATCGGGCGGCGGCGCGTGGGACAATGCCAAGAAGAGCTTCGAGGACGGCTTCGTCGACAAGGACGGCACGCGTCACCTCAAGGGCTCGGAAGCCCACAAGGCCTCCGTCACCGGCGACACCGTCGGCGATCCCTACAAGGACACGGCCGGCCCGGCGGTGAACCCGGCGATCAAGATCACCAATATCGTGGCCTTGCTGCTGCTCGCCGTTCTCGCCTGATCGAGGCACTGCCCAAACAAAAACCGCGGGGAGCGATCCCCGCGGTTTCTTTATGGAAGGATGTGCGAACCGTCAGTTGTTGCTCATCAGGTTCTTCATGAGGTTGCCGGGGCTCGCGCCGCCGCGCAGCAACTGGCCGAGGAAGGTCGTCTCGGCGCCGCCCGTCGGCGTGACGCGGGCGATCATGTCGAAGACCTTGCCGTCCTGCAGCGTGTAGTGGGCGAGGCGCTCGACATTGCCGTCCTTGTCGAAATAGACGGCAAGGACGCTCTGCTCGACGACCTTCGGCTTCATGAAGGCGGCCGCGCGCTTGCGCTTCTGCGAGATGTAGTAGAAGACCTCGTTGTCGAAGGTCGCGGTCGAGGACGGCGTGCCGAGCGACAGCAGGACCTGCTCGCGCGACGAGCCGACCGGCGCCAGGGCCAGCGTCTCCTGGTCGACGACGTAACCCTGATAGAGAACCTCGCTGGGGCCCTGGCAGGCCGCGAGCACGGAAGCGGAGAGGGTGACGGCAACGGCGGCGTTACGCAACAGCTTCATATTCGCAGAATCTCTCTTCACAACATCCCCGGGACTATGATGGCCGCGCAGCCATTGCAATTCATGCCTGCTTCGGTAAACCAGCTTCGACCGTCATGCAACATGACTTGCGACGGCACCATGGTTTGAATCAGGCAAAACTGGGCTTTATGATGATTTTCGGCCTGTTCGGCAAAAAAAACGGCAACCGGCGCATCGTCGAAAAGCAGTACGCGATCCTGACGAAGGGCGCGCGCCATCCCTATCTCTATGAGAGCCTTGGTGTTCCCGATACCGTCATGGGCCGCTTCGAGATGCTCTCGGCGGTGCTGATCCTCTACTTCCGGCGCACGCGCGCAAGCGCCACGTCGGGCCAGGAGATCGCCCAGGAGATCGTCGATGCCTTCTTCGAGGATGTCGACCACTCGATTCGCGAGCTCGGCGTCGGCGATGTCGGCGTGCCCAGGCGCATGAAGAAATTCGCCGGCATGTTCTACGGCCGGCTGGAATCCTATGCCGCCGCGCTCGATGCCGGCGACCGCGCCGCGCTTGCCGAAGCGCTCCGCCGCAACATCCATCCGGCGGCGGGCCTTGAGACCCCCTCGATGGAGGGATTGGCCTACTATCTCTTCGCCGCCGAGAAGGCGATGTGTGAGGCCGGTGAAGATGTGATCCGGGCCGGCATGCTCGACGTGATCGAGCCCGGCACCGAAGAAAACGCCGCCTGGGCGGCGAGGGACGTGCGATGAGAAAAGACGACGACACGCCATTTTCCTATCCGGTCAAGGTGGGCCATATCTCGGCCAATCCGGTCGAGGTGACGATCAGCGCCGACCCCGGCGAGCGGGCGGGACTTGCCGCGCTGTGGTCGGTGCTGGAGGTGAAGGCGCTCTCGGCGACCTTCCAGATCCTGCGCTGGAAGCGAGACGGCGTGCGCCTCAAGGGGCGGGTGACGGCGGACATCGTGCAGGCCTGCGTGGTGACGCTCGATCCGGTCGAATCCCATATCGACGAGCCGGTCGAGGTCGTCTTCGTGCCGGAAGGCTCCAAGCTGGCACGGCTTCCGGTCTCCACCGAAACCGGCGAGATGCTGCTCGACCCCGATGGCCCCGATGCGCCGGAGGTCTTCACGGGCGACACCATCGATGCCGGCGTGGTGGCCGCCGAACATGTGGCGCTCGCCATCGATCCCTATCCGCGCAAGGCCGACGTCGACTTCTCCGGCCACATCGAAAGCACCGACCAGGACGATCGCAAACCCTCGCCCTTCGCCGTTCTGAAGGACTGGAAAAAAGACTGAACGGCTTATTGAGCGTCCGATAATTCAGTTGTGCCCCCGGCGAAAAGCGGTATTTTGGCCGAATTCCGCCGCGGAGGCCCCTTCGCCCGTGGAAACAAGAATCAAGGCCAGCAACCAAGGCCAGGAACTAAGGCAAGACTCGCGTGGTCAGAATTTCCGTCGATGTCATGGGTGGCGATTTCGGTCCGAAGGTCGCCATTCCCGGCGTAGCCAAGGCTCTCGATCGTCATCCCGAAATCCGCTTCGTCCTCTATGGCAATGCCGCCGAATGCGATCCGCTGCTGGCGCAATATCCCAAACTGAAGGCTGCCAGCACCTTCCACCATTGCGACGTCTCCGTCGCCATGGACGAGAAGCCGAGCCAGGCGCTGCGCCGCGGCCGCGGCAAGTCCTCCATGTGGCAGGCGATCGACGCGGTGGCCAAGGGCGAGGCCGATGTCGCGGTTTCCGCCGGCAATACCGGCGCGCTGATGGCCATGTCGAAGTTCTGCCTGCGCATGATGTCCAATATCGAGCGCCCCGCCATCGCCGGCATCTGGCCGACGCTGAAGGGCGAGAGCATCGTGCTCGACATCGGCGCGACGATCGGCGCGGATGCCGGCCAGCTCTTCGACTTCGCGCTGATGGGCGGCGCCATGGCGCGCGCCCTCTTCGAGATCGACAGGCCGACGGTGGGCCTGCTCAATGTCGGCGTCGAGGAGATCAAGGGCCAGGAGGAGGTCAAGGCCGCCGGCCAGCTCATCCGCGAGGCCAATTTCGACACGATTGAATATTACGGCTTCGTGGAAGGCGACGATATCGGTCGCGGCACGGTGGACGTGGTGGTCACGGAAGGTTTTGCCGGCAATATCGCCTTGAAGGCGGCGGAAGGTACGGCGCGCCAGATCGCCGAGTACCTGCGCGCCGCCATGTCGCGCACATGGCTCGCCAAGCTCGGCTATATCCTCGCCAAGAGCGCCTTCGACCGCGTGCGCGAGAAGATGGACCCGCGCAAGGTCAATGGCGGCGTGTTCCTCGGCCTCAACGGAATCGTCATCAAGAGCCATGGCGGCACGGATGCCGAGGGCTTCGCCGCGGCGGTGGATGTCGGCTACGACATGGTCCGCAACGGCCTCAGGGACAAGATCGAAAGAGATTTGCAGAAGTATCACGCAGGCCGGCCTGTCGAGGGCGTCCAGAGCGTGGGCGACGAGGTATAGAATGATTCGTTCAGTGGTCCGGGGCTTCGGGACGGCGCTTCCCAAACGGGTGCTCACCAATGCCGAGCTGGAAAGCATGGTCGACACGTCCGACGATTGGATCGTGCAGCGCACCGGCATCCGCCAGCGCTACATCGCCGGCGAGGGCGAGACGACCGCCTCGCTCGGCGAGGGGGCTGCCCGTGCCGCGCTGGAAAATGCGGGCCTCACCGCCGCCGACATCGACGTCATCATCGTCGCGACCTCGACGCCCGACAACACCTTCCCGGCCACCGCCGTGAACATCCAGAACCGCCTCGGCATGCATCACGGCTTCGCCTTCGACGTGCAGGCGGTCTGTTCGGGCTTCGTCTATGCGGTGACGACGGCGGATGCCTATATCCGCGGCGGCCTTGCAAGGCGCGTCCTCGTCATCGGCGCCGAGACCTTCTCGCGCATCCTCGACTGGACCGACCGAACGACCTGCGTGCTCTTCGGCGACGGCGCCGGCGCCATCGTGCTGGAGGCGCAGGACGGGGCAGGGACCAATGCGGACCGCGGCGTCCTGTCGGCGCAGCTTCGTTCCGACGGCGCCCATCGCGACAAGCTCTATGTCGACGGCGGCCCGTCGACCACCGGCACGGTCGGCCATCTGCGCATGGAGGGCCGCGAGGTCTTCAAGCACGCGGTCGGCATGATCACCGACGTGATCGTCTCGGCCTTCGACGCCACCGGCTTCACGGCCGACGACGTCGACTGGCTGGTGCCGCACCAGGCCAACAAGCGCATCATCGACGGCTCGGCCAGGAAGCTCGGCATCCCCCTGGAAAAGGTCGTCGTGACAGTGGATCTGCACGGCAACACCTCGGCGGCCTCGATCCCGCTGGCGCTCGCCGCGGCGGCCAGCGACGGACGCATCAAGCAGGGCGACCTCGTGCTTCTGGAGGCCATGGGCGGCGGTTTCACCTGGGGTGCGGTGCTGCTGCGCTGGTAACGGAGCGCCGGACTGCGGGGCCGCTTGACCCGAGGGGGCAAGGACAATACTCTTCCGCGACTTAACCATGCGCTTTCAATAGGAAATCGGTGAGGAACGATGAGCGGCAAGACGGTGACACGCGCAGATTTGGCCGAATCGGTTTTCCGGAAGGTCGGGCTTTCCCGAACCGAATCCGCGGAGCTCGTCGAAACCGTGATCGACGAGATCTGCAACGCCATCGTGCGGGGAGAGAGCGTGAAGCTCTCCTCCTTCGCGACCTTCCAGGTGCGCGACAAGAACGAGCGCATCGGCCGCAACCCGAAGACCGGGGAGGAAGTGCCGATCTCGCCGCGCCGCGTGATGACCTTCAAGGCCTCGAACGTGCTCAAGCAGCGGGTGCTGAAGGCGCATCTCGCGCGCAAGGCGAAGCTGAAGCCGGCTTCGCCCGCATCCTGACCGGTTTTACCGCTTATTGTCGGACAGCAGCGATTTGAAACTTGAATATCGACCGGCAACCCGCTGAAATGAATACGATTCGGCTGCACAAGCATCGTGCTGCTGCCGTGAGCTTTCATCGAGGGTAGAATGGACAAGAGTCCGGACGCTTTCCGCACCATCAGCGAGGTCGCCGACGACCTCGACCTGCCCCAGCATGTGCTGCGTTTCTGGGAAACGCGCTTCACCCAGATCAAGCCGATGAAGCGCGGCGGCGGCCGGCGCTACTATCGCCCCGAGGACGTCGATCTCCTCAAGGGCATCCGCCATCTGCTCTACGACCATGGCTATACGATCAAGGGCGTGCAGAAGCTGCTCAAGGTCAACGGCAACAAGTTCGTCGCCGCCATTGCCAGCGGCGATCTTGCGACCGTCGAGGCGCTGGCGGCCGCCAGCCACGAGGAGCCGCCCCCGCCGAAGGCCGGCAGCGACGAGGACCAGATCGTCGGCCGCGCCAAGGCGCCCGCCAGCCGCCGCTTCTTCTCCTTCGGCGGCGGCGGCGACGAGCCGCCGGAAATCTCCATCGGCAAGACGAGCGTCGGCAAGGAAGATCGCGCCCTCCTGCAGGAGGCGCTCTACGATCTCCTGGAATGCAAGCGCCTGCTCGACCAGGTTCGCTGATCCGAAAAGAAAAAGCCCCGCACTGTGGCGGGGCAAAACAGGCGTCACGCTTGGCTCCGTGACGCGGGGGAGTGCTCACAAATGACAAGCGAGCCATGACACTCTACGACTTTCGTCTAAGGCCCGGGAAGGTCTGATTCGGCGAATCCGGTACGGTTGCCAAAAGAATTCGGCCGCGGGGGCGAAAGCGCGGCGGTTCGGGCAGTCCGGGAGTGAAGCGCCGCCGGCCTTGGCTGGCGGCACAGGCCCGTAGCCTCCGCTTGCGATGCAAACGCTCCTCGCCGGCGAGGCCCGCGAGACGAAAATGTCCCGATTTGTCGTCCACGCCGTTTTTTGGGCTTGCGTCCAAATCCCCGAGAATATAGAGGTTTGCGCGGTCCGGAATGTAGCGCAGCCCGGTAGCGCACTTGACTGGGGGTCAAGGGGTCGTGGGTTCGAATCCCGCCATTCCGACCAATCTCTCCCTCCTCGCTGACAGCAGCACATCTTCCCGTGGAACTTTACGTTTCCTTGCGCGTTAGTGTGCGCCGGCTGTTGCGCCGGCGTTATCTGGAGCTTGAGGAGATTTCGCATGGAAGACGCAGGTATCGGCTGGATCGCGGCCATCATCATCGGCGGTGTCGCCGGCTGGCTCGCCGAAATGTTCATGAAGAGCAACATGGGCATGCTGATGAACATCGTGCTCGGCATCGTCGGCGCGGCCGTCGCCAATATCCTCCTGGGCCTGATCGGCGTCTCGCTCGGTGGCTGGCTCGGCTATCTCGTCGCCGGCTTCATCGGCGCCTGCATCCTCATAGCGCTGGCGCGGGCGATCAGACGCTAGAGCCGTCCCGGAGCTTTTTCCAAAAGCCGTCTTTCCGCAAGGAGAGGCGGCTTTTCGCATGGAGCCGCTAAAGCGATCAGGCGAGGGTGGTGCCCGAAGCGATCCGCCGGTTATGGCGCCGTTCCAGCGCCAGGCATCCCCATACCACCCCGAGCAGCAGGTAGAAGTGACGCCAGTGATCGGTGTCGATGACGAAGCCGATCGCGCTGTGCCCGAGGAGGGTGATGAAGGCGATCATCAGGAAGGGTTGCCACGGCCGGTCGCGCAGCAGCACCCTGAAGCCGGCCGAAAGCGTCCATGCCATGAGCGTCAGGTAGGTGGCGAAACCCAGCCAGCCGTAAGTGGTCAGCGATTTCAGGTAGATGTTGTGCTCGTCCTCCGGAAACATCTTGCTGAACATCATCGGGCCGATGCCGAGCGGCTTTTCCATGGCCATCAGGAAGCCGATGCGGTGGCGCTCGAAGCGGCCGAGATGCCCGCCGTCATATTCCTGCACGAGCTGCGTTCGGCTGGAGAAGAGGTTCGCGACCTTGTCGAATTGCAGCGCGGCGACCAGCGCGAGGATCATCAGGCCCGCGGCCGAAAGGCTGAGGATGAGGATCTTCAGCCGGAAGGCACCGGTACGCTCCTTCAGCAACATGACGAAGACCAGCGCCACCACGCCGAAGAGGTAGAGCCCCCAGGCCGCGCGCGAGAAGGAAAGGAAGAGGCCGAGCGCCAGGGTCAGGACGCCGACCACCTTCAGCGGCGCGCCGAGGATGCGGCCGGAAAGCAGGCCGTGCATCAGGTAGAGCGACGGCGCGACGAGGAAGGGGCCGAAGACGTTGGGATCCTGGAAGGCGCCCTTGGCGCGGTCGTAGAGCGTGAAGGCCTCTGCGCCGGGAAAGGCGTGGAAATAACCGAGGATGCCGAGGATCGAGGTGATGAGCGCGCCCGCCACCCAGGCGCGGAAGATGAGCTCCAGCCGCGCCGGGCGTGCCTCCACGATGGCGGCGAAGAAGACGCTGGAAAGGGCGAGGAACAGCGAGACGGCCATGTACATCGGGCCGCTGGAAAGGTCGTCCATCACCGTCAGCGAGAGCATGCCGCCGACATTGAAGAGCACGACCAGCACCAGGAGCGGCGCGATGCCGCGCGAGATGCGCAGGCCCACCACCGCCCAGAGGCCGATGAGGCCTGCCATGAACACCTCGTAGGGCGCCGGCTCGCTGATGACGAAGCCCGACAGGAAGACGCCCGTCGTCACCAGCATGGAGCCGACGATGCCGACAGCCGCAAGCTGCGGCCGGAAGGGCGGGGCGTGGGTGAGGGCCGCGTCGCTCAATAGGCGTTTTCCGTGTTGAGCAGGCGGATCGGCGTCAGGAACAGGATCTTCAGGTCCAGCCAGAGCGACCAGTTCTCGATATAGTAGAGGTCGAATTCCGTGCGGAAGCGGATCTTGTCGTCATGGTCGATCTCGCCGCGCCAGCCGTTGATCTGCGCCCAGCCGGTCACGCCGGGCTTGACGCGGTGGCGGGCGAAGTAGCCGTCGACGACATCGACATACTTGCGGTCGCGCGACTGCGCCTCGATGGCATGCGGGCGCGGGCCGACGAGCGAGAGCTCGCCCTTGAGCACGTTGAAGAGCTGCGGCAGTTCGTCGATGGAGGACTTGCGCAGGAAACGGCCGACGCGGGTGACGCGCGGGTCGCCCTTGGTGACGGCGGCGCGCGCGGTCGGATCCGACAGATGGGTGTACATCGAGCGGAACTTGTAGACCTCGATGATCTCGTTGTTGAAGCCGTGGCGCTTCTGCTTGAAGATGATCGGGCCGGGGGAGGAGAGCTTCACCGCGATCGCCGCGCCGATCAGCACCGGCCAGAGAAGGACGAGCGCGACGACGCTGAAGAAGATGTCGAAGATGCGCTTGGCGACATTGTCCCAGTCGGCGATCGGCTTGTCGAAGATGTCGAGCATCGGCAGGCTGCCGACCTGGGAATAGCTGCGCGGACGGAACCGCAACCCCTTCGCATGGGCGGCAAGGCGAATGTCCACCGGCAGCACCCACAGCTTCTTGAGCAGGGTCAGGATGCGCGTTTCTGCCGACAGCGGCAGCGAGATGATCAGCATGTCGATGCGCGCGAGGCGGGCGAACTCGACGAGCTCAGCGACATTGCCGAGCTTGGGATAGCCGGCGATGATCGAGGGCGAGCGGCGCTCGTCGCGGTCGTCGAAGATGCCGCAGATGCGGATGTCGTTCTCCGGCTGGTGCTCCAGCGTGCGGATGAGTTCCTTGGCCGGCTCGCCGCCGCCGACGATGACGGCGCGCCGCTCCATCGTGCCGTTGCGGGCCCAGCGGCGGATCGAATAGGCGATGACCTGCCGCTCGACGACGAGATAGACGGCACCCGCCGCGAACCAGGCGGCGAACCAGAAGCGCGAATAGTGGTCGCCCGACTTGAAGAAGAAGAGGACGAGCGACATTGCCGCGAAGGCGATGGCCCAGGCGGCGAGGATGCGCGGCGTCATGCGCAGCGGCGAGCGCAGCGCCGGCACCTGGTAGGCATCGGCAAGCTGGATCAGCAGCACGCCGATGGCCGCCCCGCCGACGAGCACGCTCACATAGAGCGCGGTCATGCCCATGCCGACATAGAGCGCATGGATGCAGTAACCGATCGCCACCAGCGCTGCGAACTCCGACAGGCGCAGCAGGCCGGTGATCATGGCCGGCGAATAGCTGTCGTCGCGGAATTGCTGGGCGATCTGGCGGGCAAGCGGATTGAGCTCGGCGGCCGTTTCATCGGCCCCGCCCGCCCGGCTTTCGGAGACCTTGCGCCTCAGAGCGTCCGGATCGAAGGATTCGGGCTTGTCGACATGGTTCATGGCACGCACCTATGGGCTTTACGCCGGAAATAGCACGAAGCCCCTAAGAAACGTTTACGGCCTCAGGCCGCCGCGACCTCTTCCGCAAGCCGCCGCCCGCCCGGCTGGCGGGCGAGGATGTCCCGATAGAGGGCAAGGAGCGAGCCGGACATGACGGAGGCCGAGAAGGTTCCCTTGAAGGCGGCGGGCTCGGGCATGACCTTGCGCAGCCAGGCGGGATCGCTGACGGACTGGGCCATGACGCCGGCGAGCGACTGCGCGTCGCCCGGTTCCGCGAGCGCGATGCTGTCGCGGCCGAGCACTTCGGGAATGCCGCCGACGCGGCTGGCTATGACGGCTTTTCGCGCGGCGAGCGCCTCGAGCACGATATAGGGCATCGCCTCGGCGCGGGACGGAACGACGACGTTGCGGGCGAGCGCGAAGGCCTCGCGTGCCTTCATCGACGGCAGCATCGCGATGCGGCGGCCGAGGCCGAGCTGGAGCATCATCTGCTCGTATTTCTCCTTGTCCGGCCCGTCGCCGACCATCAGCGCCGAAAGCGGGCGGCCGACGAGGCGCTCGGTCCGCGCGAAGGCGTCGACGAAGACGTCGGGTCCCTTGAGGTCGCGCAGCATGCCGATATAGAGGAAATCCACCGCGTCCTCGCGGGGATAGACGGTATCGAAGTCGCGGTCGTGGATGCCGTTGTAGATGCGTTCGGCCCGCACGCGCGGCCGGCCGACGCGGGCCGTATAGGCCTCCCGCTCGTAGTCGCAGACGAAGGCGATCGCATCGCCGAGCGGTTCGAGAAGCCGCTCGGCCGTCAGGATGGCCAGTCCCGCGGCGGTGCGGTTCGTATAGTGCAGGCTGCCGCCGTGCGGCGAATAGAGGCGGGCTACGCGATACCTGTTGACCCGCAGGGCTGAGCCGATGAGCCGGGCGATGGCGCCACCCTTGGCGCCGTGCCCGTGCAGCACATCCGGCCGCAAACCTTTTATTTCACGATAACTTTCCCTAAAGGCGCCGATGTCGCGCGGACTGATCGAACGGTTGATCGGCATGCGCACGAGGCCGAGCGGAAGGTAGGGACGGATCTCGTCGAACAGCGAATCCTCGAAGGACCCGCCCGTGAGGCTGTCGCAGATGATGCCGACCTCATGGCCGGCCCGTGCATGGAATTCGGCGAGATCCCGCACATGGCGGAAGATACCGCCGATGGGAGACCGGAAACAATGAATGATGCGCAAAGGCCCATCGTCCGCCATGATGCTCAGAACAGTCGTTCGCGGACATAGACGGTGTCGCCGGCCAGGATCGGGTCAGAGATGGAGACGCGTCCGGTGATGATCTTTCCGTTGATCTTGCGTGTCACGTCGACGTCGCGTTGGTTGGCGCGCGGCGAGAAGCCGCCGGCGACGGCGATGGCGTTCTGGATCGTCATGCCGGCGACATAGCTGTACTGCCCGGCCTGGCCGACTTCGCCCATGATGTAGATGGAGCGGTAGCGGTCGACCTCGATGGAGACGTCGGGATCGCGCAGATACCCCTGGCGCAGCTTTGCCGCGATGGCGCTCTCCAGTTGCTGGATCGTCTGGCCGCGCGCCGGCACGGCGCCGATGAGCGGGAAGGCGACATAGCCGGCCTGGTCGACGGTATAGGTGTTGCTGAGGCCCGTCTGTTCGAACACCGTAATGCGCAGGCGATCGCCGCTGTCCAGGCTGTAGGGCTGGATCGTCGCCTCGTGGAAGGCCTTGGGGGCGGGGCGATAGCCGCTGCAGGCCGAAACGGCCGGCACGACGAACGCCATTGCGAGCAGCATGCCCTTGTTGAAGGTTGCGAATCCCATTCGCGTTTCCAATCCCCAAATCAGAAGTCTCGCCGTTGTTATCGATCCGTTAGGGTTAATGGCTGGTAAAGGCGGGGGCCTGCACAGAGGGTCCCCTGCCGATTTTTTCGCGAAAGGGGCGGGGGGAAAGGCGCCCGCGGCCGGCAGGGATTAACCCTTGCGTTACCATGTTTGTTTACCGTGCCGGAAAATCGTCGTGCTTGGAGTGGGATATGTCGGGCGTTCACGAAAGCCAGCAGGATGTCGATATAGACCTTGGCGGTCTGTTCGGCTCGATCTGGCGCAACCGCATGCGGATGCTTCTGGCGACCGTCGCCTGCGCGGGCATCGCCTTTGCCGGCGCGAACCTGGTCACGCCGAGATACAAGGGCGAGGCGCGCCTGCTCATCGAAACGCGCGAACCGGCCTTCACGACGGGCCAGGACCGGGCGCAGGGCCGTGACCAGCCCGCCTTCGACGAGCTGGGCATCGCCAGCCAGGTCCAGCTCCTGCAGTCGGCCGACCTCATTAAGCAGGTCGCCCGCGACATGAAGCTCTACGAGCTGGAGGAATTCGACACGACGGCCAGGCCGTCTGCCGTTTCCGACCTGCTCGTGCTGCTCGGCCTGAAGAAGAACCCGCTCGACCTTCCGCCGGAAGAACGCGTGCTGAAGGAGTTCGCGGGAAAGCTCGTCGTCTACCAGGTGGAGCGCTCGCGCGTCATCGGCATCGAGTTCACCTCGAAGGACCCGCGCCTAGCCGCGGCAATCCCGAACGAGATGGCCAGGGTCTATCTCTCGCTCCAGAGCGGGGCAAAGCTCGACGCCAATTCCGAGGCGACGCGCTGGCTGGAGCCGGAAATCGCCAACCTGCGCGAGAAGGTGCGCGAGGCCGAGCAGAAGGTCGCCGAATACCGTTCGCAATCCGATCTCCCGCCGACCGGCGACAGCGCGACCTTCGCGATGCGGCAGCTCAACGACATCTCGACGGAAGTCGCCCGCGTGCGCGGCGAGCGGGCGAGCGCGGAGGCGCGTGCCGAAAGCGTGCGTGCCGTGCTGAAGAACGGCGGGGCGCCGGATACGCTCTCCGAGGTCGTCGGCTCGCAGATGATCCAGCGCCTGAAGGAGAGCGAGGCGCAGATCCAGGGCCAGATCTCCGACCTTTCCACCTCGCTCCTCGAAGGCCATCCGCGGCTGAAGGGGCTGCGCTCGCAGCTTGCCGGCATCCGGACGCAGATCAAGGCGGAAACGCAGAAGATCCTTTCGAGCCTCGAAAACGAGGCGAAGACGGCGCGGCTGCGCGAAAGCCAGCTCATGCAGCAGCTCAACACGCTGAAAGCCGAGACCGCCCGCGCCGGCGAGGACGAGGTGGGCCTGAAAGCGCTGGAGCGCGAGGCGACCGCCCAGCGCCAGTTGCTCGAAACCTATCTGGCGCGCTACCGCGAGGCGACCTCGCGCACCGACAGCAGCTCGACGCCGGCCGATGCCCGCGTCATTTCCGCCGCCGTCGAGCCGACGGACGTCTCCTTCCCGAAGGTGGTTCCGATCACCGTCGTCGGCGGTGTCGTGGGCTTTGCACTGAGCGCCATCGTCATCCTTCTGGCCGAGCTCTTCAGCGGGCGCGCCCTCAAGCCCGTCGGCGCCGCTGCCGCCATGCCCCGCCGCCGCGACGAGGATATGGAGGAGCTGGCGGAACCCGTGGCGCCGGACAACGAGCCCTTCGCCGCGAAGGGTCCGGCGGCCCGCCCGGAATACGGCGCCGTCAGGGATATGGGCGCGCCAGCAAGGTCGCTGCTTTCGGACATCGGCCCCGAAGAGGAGGACGAGGAGCTCGAAATCTCACCCGACGGAGCCGCCGTCGCCGAGGACGACAACGATTTTTCGATTGCCGCCGTCGCCAGGCACCTGATCGAGAACAATATCTCCGTGGTGGTCTCCGTCTCGCCGTCCGGCGACCGTGGCTCGACTGCCACCGTCATGCTCGCCCGCCGCATAGCGGAGGAGCACCGCAAGACGCTGATCATCGACCTCACGGGCTCGGCCTGCCCGACGCGCCTGATGGCCCAATCGGTCCACCTGCCTGGCATCACCGATCTTCTCGTCGGCGACGCGGCCTTCGGCGACATCATTCACGGCGACCGCCTGTCGGGCGCGCATATCATCCCGCGCGGCAATGCCAACATCAAGCGCGCCATGCGCGGCATCGACCGGCTGGCGATCGTGATCGACGCGCTGTCCGATGCCTATGACACCGTCATCGTCGAATGCGGCCCGGCGGAAGTGGAAGGCGTGCGGCGCCTGACGCGCGGGCAGGAAACCGACATCGTCCTGTCCATTCCCGGTGCCGGCGAGGACGAGATCGTCGACCTGATCGGCGCCTTCGGCGAGGCCGGCTACAACGAGATCGTGCTGATGACGGGCGAAGGCAGCGAGCCGCCCGGCCATCCGGGACGCCGGGCGGCCTAATCCGGCTCGCCGCCGGCGCTCGCTACCTCCGCCTTGCCGAAGCGAAGGCGCTGCACGAAGGAATAGACCTGCGGGTTCTGCTTGATGAGGCGCTTGGTGGCCGCCTTGGCGCGATGCATGGTCGCCGCGGCCCTTCCGGCGAGCGTCACCGGCCAGAAGAGGTCGTGCTGCGCCGTCTCGATCGGGCACCAGGAGCGCTTGTAGAGCTGGTCGCCGATGCCGAAATCGAAGAGGCGCACACCCTCCTCGCACAGTTTCTCGATGGCGATGTGGAACAGGTAGTCGCCGGGGCTGGCGTCGGCCGCCACGCTGTCGTCGATCGAGCCGAACTGGCAGATCACATGGTCGCCCTTGCGCGACAGGCCGGTGATCGCCGCGATATGCCCGTCATGGTCGCCCTTGAGACGCAGGGCATGGAGCTTGAGCAGGTAGTTTCCGTCCGTCGCGGGGGTCGAGACGAGCCGGTGGAAGAAGTCGCGCGTACGTTCGTCGCGAAAGACGTCCGGCAGGCCCATGGCCTCGAAGCGGGCGGCCTTCTGGTGAAAGAACAGGTCGAGCAGGGCGCGCGCTTCCGCTCCCGCCTCGGCCACCACATGCTCATGCCCGCCCAACGCCGCCAGCCGGCGCTCGGAGCTGCGGGCACGCTTGCGGCGGCGCTTGGCGTTGATCTGTTCCAGCGTCCGCTCGAAGCTCTCGAACAGTTCGAGCTGGAAGGATGCGTTCTGGTTCAGGACGGAGGGAAGGCCGGCGAAGGGGCTTTCCCGGCCCCGCCAGTCGAGCGGCACCCGTTCGAAGAGCAGGATGTCGCAGGCGCCTGCGAGCGCCGCGCGTATGTCCCCCAGGGCCCGGTGGAGCTCCTGCGGGGAAGGGTTGGCGGCGCGGAAGGCCTCTGTGTAGAGGCCGGTATTGATGTTGCTGAAATCGGTGGCGATGAAGCGCGCGGTGCGCAGCGGTCCCTGGCGGACGACTTCGAACGGAAGGATGAACTGCGTGCGGCCGTCGCAAAGGCCCTCGACGACCAGCAGCGGACAGCCATGCGTTTCCACCCAGGCCCGGCACCAGTCGTAGCTCTGGTGCAGGGACAGGCCGTTTTCCCTTTCGAGCGCGCGCCAGGTCGCCTTCAGCGGCTCCATGCGGTCGTGCAGGCGAAGGGCGAGGGGCAGGGGCAGCCCAAGTGCCACCTCTTCCGCAAGCCCATGCCCGGACGCCTTGATCTGCAATTGCATCGCCTTCGACCCTTGCCTTGGCAAGCGGCTGCATCGCCGCGTTCTGACGATACGCGCAAGGTCTGCGGAAATGGTTTAAACCCGGCCGGCGCCGCCATGCATAGCGGCAAATCGGCGGACGCGGTTAGCGATTCGATAACGGACGGGCTGGGCAGGATGCGGCGCAGTTACTCGCCGCGCGGCTTGCCCGGTTTTTCCATCCACTTGATGATGAGCATGGCCGGCAGGATCCACAGGAGGCCGGTCAGCGCGAAATAGAGCAGATGAATATACCACGGCGACTGCCCGAGCGTGGCGGAGGCGACGGTCGTGGCGACCAGCGCATAGACGAGCACGAGGATGATGATCAGGATCGTGCCGATCAGTTTTCTGAGGCGAGGGGGCATTGACGGTCTTTCAAATCGTGGAACGGCAAGGCGCGACGGCATGCCGCAAAGGTTCGGGCCTTGTTTTGCACGGGCCGGTCGGGCAAATCAACGCTGGAACAATTCCAGCATGGGGCCTTGCGCGGTTTTGCGCCGGCAATCGCGTGGAAATGCCCGGGAGGCGGCTTGGCCGCCCTCCGGGAGACAGGAGCCGACAGAATGAATGCCACGACCACTGCCGCCTACCGCAGCGACGACATGGACAGGATCGACCGCAACCGCCGCCAGGTGCGCCGCTGGCTCGCCCTCGTGCTGTTCACGCTGTTCGTGCTGGTGCTCGTCGGCGGCGCGACGCGGCTCACCGGCTCGGGCCTTTCCATCACCGAATGGAAGCCGATCCACGGCGTCATTCCCCCGCTCACCGCCGGCGAATGGCAGGAGGAATTCGAGCTCTACAAGCGCATCCCGCAATATGAGCAGATCAACAAGGGCATGACCGTCGACGAATTCAAGTCGATCTTCTGGTGGGAATGGGCGCACCGGCTGATCGCGCGCTCCATCGGCTTCATCTTCGCCGTGCCCCTCGTCTTTTTCTGGTTCACCGGGCGCATCGAGAAGCGGCTGCGCTGGCCGCTCGCCGGTCTTCTGGCGCTCGGCGGGTTCCAGGGTTTCATCGGCTGGTGGATGGTGTCCTCCGGCCTTGCCGAGCGGGTGTCGGTCAGCCAGTACCGGCTGGCGACGCACCTCACCATCGCCTGTCTCATCTTCGCGCTGACGATGTGGATCATGCGCGCGCTCTCGCCGCACAGCGAGGATGCGCCGCCGACCGCCGGCGCGCGCCGGATGGCCGGCATCATCGCCTGCATGGCGATCTTCCAGATCTATCTCGGCGCGCTCGTGGCCGGCCTCCATGCGGGCCTCACCTACAATACCTGGCCCTTGATGGACGGCGCGCTGGTGCCGGGCGGCCTCTTCGTGCAGCAGCCGTGGTGGATCAACCTCTTCGAAAATCCGAAGACCGTGCAGTTCGTCCACCGCCTCGGCGCCTACGTGCTCTTCGCGCTCGCCCTGGTCCACCTCGTCTCGTCGCTGCGCGCCGCGCCGGAAACGACGCATGCGCGCCGTGCGCTGCTGCTTTTCGGCCTCGTCTGTCTGCAGGCGACGATCGGCATCCTCACGCTGGTCTGGCAGGTCCCGCTCGCCTGGGCGCTCGCCCACCAGGGCGGCGCGCTGATCGTGCTCGGCTTCGCCATCGCGCATTGGCGCGGGTTCTATGGGGAGATGGAGCGGTAGGGGCGGACGGCCCCTCATCCCGCTGCCGCGACCTTCTCCCCGCAAGCGGGGCGAAGGCTATGCCGATCCGGTTTCCTGAAATATCAATGCCGGCGAGGGAATAGGACGGTGCCCCATCTCCCTTCTCCCCGCTTGCGGGGAGAAGGTGCCGGCAGGCGGATGAGGGGCGACGCTCAGCCCCTCAGCATCAGATCCATGTTCTGCACCGCCGCGCCCGAGGCGCCCTTGCCGAGATTGTCGAGCAGCGCGACGAGGTTGACATGCGGCGCGCCGGCGGTGCCGAAGACGTAGAGCTTCATGCGGTCCGTATCGGCAAGCTCGACGGCGTCGACGCGGGGAAGCGCGGCGCTCTCCTTGAGGTCCACCACCTCGACGATGTCCTGCCCGGCATAGTGATCGGCAAGCGCCTCGTGGATCGAGCCGAGCGAGGCGTGGCCGTCGAGGTCGGCGAGGTAGAGCGGCACCTGCACGATCATGCCCTGCGCGAACTTGCCGACGGAGGGCGCGAAGAGCGGCGCGCGGGAGAGGAGGCCATGCACCTGCATTTCCGGCACATGCTTGTGCTTGAGCGGCAGGCCGTAGAGGAAGTGCGGCGAGTCGATATGCTCGGGATGATCGGCATTCTCCATCTGCGCGATCAGCTGCTTGCCGCCGCCCGTATAGCCGGAGACCGCATTGACCGTGACCGGATAGTCCTCCGGCAGGATGCCGGCAAGGCGCAGCGGGCGGATGAGCCCGATGGCGCCGGTCGGGTAGCAGCCGGGATTGGCGACGTAGCGGGCGCCGGCGATCTTCGCCGGCTGCGCGCGGTCCATCTCGGCAAAGCCGTAGGCCCAGTCCGGATTGACGCGGTGCGCGGTCGAGGTGTCGATGATGCGGACCTGGTTGTTGCCGGACACCATGGCCACGGCTTCCTTCGCCGCATCGTCCGGCAGGCAGAGGATCGCGACATCGGCGCTGTTCAGGAGGTCTTCGCGCAGCTGCGCATTGCGCCGCTCCGCCTCGGGAATGGAAAGCAGCTCGACATCGCTGCGGCCGGCCATGCGCGTGCGGATCTGAAGGCCCGTCGTGCCGTGTTCGCCATCGATGAAGATCTTCGGTTTCATCTGCAATCCAATCCTGTCAAGCCGCGTTCGCCGCCGATATATCCCCTTGGTCCGTCGCATTCAATGCCGCGTCTTCAGCGGCGCTCCGCCAGCGTCTCGGCGTGCAGGCCCAGCATGTACATGGCGATGTTGGAGGCGGCGATGGCGGTGATGTCCGCGTGGTCATAGGCGGGCGCCACCTCGACCACGTCCGAGCCGACGATGTTCAGCGCGCCGAGCTTGCGCAGGACGGAAAGGATGCGCGCGCTCGACGGGCCGCCCGAGACGGGGGTGCCGGTGCCGGGCGCGAAGGCCGGGTCGAGGCAATCGATGTCGAAGGTGAGGTAGGTCGCCCGGTCTCCGACATGGTGGATGATCGCATCGGCGATTTCGGCGGCGCTCATTTCCTCGACGTCGTAGCCATAGAGGATGCGGATGCCGCAATCCTCCGGCGCATGGGTGCGGATGCCGATCTGGATCGAGCTGTCGGCATCGATCAGCCCCTCGCGCACGGCGGTGCCGACGAAGGAGCCATGGTCGATCCGGCCCTTCTCGTCCGGCCAGGTATCCTGGTGGGCGTCGAACTGGACGAGGGAGAGGGGGCCGTATTTCGCCGCATGGGCGCGCAGCAGCGGCAGCGTGATGAAGTGGTCGCCGCCGAGCGTCAGCATGTAGGCGTCGGATTTCAGGATCTTCCTCGCCTCGCGCTCGATGGTCGCCGGTGTCTTCTGGTGGTTGCCGTAGTCGAGCAGGCAGTCGCCGTAGTCGATGACGGCCATGTCCTCGAAGAGGTCGCGCTCGAAGGGATATTGCGGATCGTTGTCCATGATCGCCGAGGCGCGGCGGATGGCCTGCGGCCCGAAGCGCGTGCCGGGACGGTTGGAGGTGGCGGCATCGAAGGGAATGCCCCAGACGACGGCGTCCACGTCCTTCAGCACCTTCGTGTAGCGGCGGCGCATGAAGGAGAGGATGCCCGCATGGGTCGGGTCCGAGGCCGCGCTCTTCAGCGCCTTGCCTGTGATGGCGTGGTCGATCGTCTTGTTGGCCATGAAAGTCCCTCCGAAGTGTGGCGGGACGTTCGCCAATCGGCGCCTTCAAGGCAAGAGGACTCTGTGGATTTTTGCGTCCCTGAAAACGAAAAGGCCGGGGCGAACCCCGGCCTTTCCTGAACAACAGGTCTTGCGAGCGATCAACGCTTGGAGAACTGGAACGAACGGCGGGCCTTGGCCTTGCCGTACTTCTTGCGTTCGACGACGCGCGAGTCGCGGGTCAGGAAGCCGCCCTTCTTGAGGACCGTGCGCAGGCCCGGCTCGAAGTAGGTCAGCGCCTTGGAGATGCCGTGGCGAACGGCACCGGCCTGGCCGGAAAGGCCGCCGCCGGCGACGGTCGCGTCGATGTCGAACTGGCCGTCACGGGCCGCTGCGACGATCGGCTGCTGCAGGATCATCTGCAGGACCGGGCGGGCGAAGTAGGCTTCGAACGACTTGCCGTTGATGGTGATCTTGCCGGAACCCGGCTTGACCCATACACGGGCAACGGCGTCCTTGCGCTTGCCGGTTGCGTAGGAACGGCCCTGGGCGTCAACCTTCTTGACGTGAACCGGGGCGGAGGCAGCGGGAGCTGCGGCAGCGACGCCGAGGTCCTTGAGCGAGGAGAGGTCGGCCATTATCAGGCGCTCCTTGTGTTCTTGCTGTTCAGCTTGGCGACGTCGAGGGCGACGGGCTGCTGGGCTTCGTGCGGATGGTTGGAGCCGGCGTAGACGCGCAGGTTCTTCATCTGGCGACGGCCGAGCGGGCCGCGCGGAACCATGCGCTCGACAGCCTTCTCGAGGACGCGCTCCGGGAAGCGGCCTTCGATGATCTGGCGAGCCGTGCGCTCCTTGATGCCGCCCGGGTAACCGGTGTGCCAGTAGTACTTCTTGTCGGAGTACTTCTTGCCGGTGAAGACGACCTTGTCGGCGTTGATGACGATGACGTTGTCGCCGTCGTCGACGTGGGGCGTGAAGGTTGCCTTGTGCTTGCCGCGCAGGCGGTTAGCGATGAGGGTAGCGAGGCGACCGACAACGAGGCCTTCGGCGTCGATGAGGATCCACTTCTTCTCTACCTCGGCGGGCTTCTGTACGAAGGTTGCCATGGGAGGTGCTCTTTCTTTGAGATCCCGAGGCCTTGCGGCGACGGGCGTTTCTTGTTGCTTGGTTTGGCCCCTTGCGGATGCCAAAAATCGAACGCGGCCCGTGGGGACCGCGATCTGGAGTGGCTTATAAGCGAGAGCCGATTGGACGTCAAGAGACGTTATCCGGGCGACGCCAGAGATATTATAATGAAAACAATGCCTTACTTATGAGGTATATAGATACCACAAATTATCGCGGCGGAATCGAATAGGTGGCGGTGGCATGGGCCACCAGATCGTCGGCGTCCTCGTCGAAAATCGATGCTTCCATCACCGCCAGCCGCTTGCCGAGCTTGAGAAGCCGGCAGGTGCAGGTGAGGGGGCCGGGCTTCGGTTTGCGCAGGAAGTTGATGTTGAGATTGGTGGTGACCGCGAGCGCCACCGGGCCGATATGGGCGAGCACGGCGCAATAGGCGCCGACATCGGCAAGCGCGAAGAGCGTGGGGCCGGAGACGGTTCCGCCGGGGCGAAGATGGCGCTCGTTCGGCATGAGGCGCATGACGACCGAGCCGGGGGAGACGTCCACCACCTCGAACACCTTGCCGTCCGTGTGAAGCTGCGGAAAATCGGTTTCAAGGAAGCGGTTCAGCGCCTCGGGATCCATGACGGGCGTCAATTCCATGGCATTCGTCTCCTGTCGCCTGCTTTGAAGACCGATTTTCCGGCCGCTGCAAGCCCTCTCAAAGTCTATGTGCGCGCGCTTGAAACCGGCTGCCGCGCGGCGTAGGACCGGAGGCGGAAACATGAAGGAGGCGATCATGGCGGATGTGGTGTCGTTCAGGAAAGAGGAGCCGGCGGGCCTGGTGCGCGTCGAGCGCGCGGAGCCCGTTCTTCGGATCACGCTCAGCAATCCGCCTGCCAATGCCCTGTCCATCGCCGTCATGGAAGCGCTCGGCGCGGCGCTGGATGCCGTTGCCGCCGATGACGCCATCCGCGTCGTCGTGCTCGCCTCGACGGGAAAGGTCTTTTCCGCCGGCCACGATCTCAAGGAGATGACCGCCCGCCGCGAGGATGCCGACGGTGGCCGCGCCTTCTTCGAGAAGACCATGCGCATGGCGGCGGACATCATGCTGAAGATCGCCGCGCTGCCGCAGCCGGTCGTCGCGGAGATCGACGGGCTCGCGACGGCGGCCGGCTGCCAGCTCGTTGCGAGCTGCGACCTTGCCATCTGCACAGACACCTCCACCTTCTGCACGCCGGGCGTCAATATCGGCCTTTTCTGCTCGACGCCGATGGTCGCCGTCACCCGCGCCGCCCATCCCAAGCAGGCGATGGAGATGCTGCTGACCGGCGAGACGATCGACGCCTCCACCGCCAAGGATTTCGGCCTCGTCAACCGCATCGTGCCGCAGCAGTATCTCCGCCAGGTCGTTGACAAATACGCCGCCGTCATCGCCTCCAAGTCACCGCAGTCGCTGCGCATCGGCAAGGCCGCCTTCCGCGCGCAAGCCGGATTGCCGGTGGCGGAAGCCTATGACGTCGCGGTGGCGGCGATGGTCGACAACATGCTCGCGGATGACGCGAAGGAGGGCATCGGCGCCTTCCTCGGCAAGCGCATGCCGGAGTGGGATCGCAGCTAGCCTCAAGCCAGCTTGAGCACCAGCACGCCCGCCGCGATCACGCCGCCCGCGACGTAGCGCCAGACGCTTGCCTTCTCCTTGAGGATGAAGACGGAGATGAGGAGGGCGAAGAGGATGGCGGTTTCGCGCAGCGCCGCCACGGTGGCGACGGGCGCCCTGGTCATCGCCCAGAGGGCCAGGCCGTAGGAGGCGATGGAGCCGCCGCCGCCGAGAAGCCCGCGCGCCCAGTTGCGCCGCACATGCTTCCAGACCGGCGCGGCGCCCCGCTTGCGGATCGCCCAGGCAAACAGCAGGACGGGCGGCAGCAGGGACATCCAGAGCGTGTAGGAAATGGCGTTGCCGGAGACGCGAGCGCCGGCACCGTCGACGAAGGTGTAGGTGGCGATGACGGCCGCATTGGCGAGCGCGTAGCCGATGGCGCGGCGGCTGCCGTGGCGCGATTCGAAGGCGAGCGTGAGCACGCCCGCCGAGATGACCAGCACGCCGGCCATGGCGACCGGCGTCAGGTGCTCGCCGAGCACGAGGCCGCTGGTCGTGGCGACCAGCAGGGGAGCGGCCCCGCGCATCAGCGGATAGACGAGGCCGATGTCGCCCGCCCGGTAGGCCGCGGCCACGAGCTGGAAATAGGCGAATTGCAGGACGGCCGAGATCAGGATGAACGGCCAGGCCTCCGGTTGCGGCAGCGGCACCAGCGGCAGGAAGGCAAGCCCCACAATGCCGCCGCCGAGCGAAACCATCGAGGCGTCGAGCGACTTGTCCGTGCCGGATTTGACGAGCGCATTCCAGGTCGCGTGCAGGGCCGCGCCGAACAGCACGAGAAAGAGAACGTCTAGCGGCAATCTGGGACCTCGAAGGGGCGGACATGCGAGGAGGGGAGAGCCCTTTCATCTGCGCAAAAGAGGCGATTTGCAATCGGCAATTTCCGGAATGCGCTACGCCGGTGCCCGAAATCCGCAAAACCTGTGCCGTATCGGCACGCAGCCTTCCGCCGGACGCCCAAAGGCGCGACCGGCTTCTTTACGGTTTCGCCCTAGAATAGGGCCGGGACGACGGGAGAAACGGTTGCGAACGCCGGAGGAGGGCGCGATGAACCACGATCACTATCCCGAGAGCTACATCCGCGACATCCTGAAATCCGTGCGCACGATCGCCGTGCTCGGCGCCTCGCCGAACGATGCGCGTCCGAGCCATGGCGTGATGGGCTTCCTGCTCGGCAAGGGCTATCGCGTCATTCCGGTCAATCCGGGCCATGCCTGCAAGACCATTCTCGGCCAGACCGTCCATGCCCGCCTCGCCGACATCCCCGAACCGGTCGACATGGTCGACGTCTTCCGCGCGGCCAACCAGCTTCATGCCGTGGTCGACGAGGTGCTGGTGCTTCGTCCCTTGCCCTCGGTGCTGTGGGGCCAGTTCACCGTGCGCGACGACGCGGCCGCCGCCCGGGCGGAGGCGGCCGGCATCAGGGTCGTCATGGACCGCTGCCCCGTCACCGAATATCCGGTGCTGATGCTCAGGGCGTCTTGACCCCGCGATATTGACTTCACGTTGCGTTACCCCAATTCTCCACGCAGAAACGGGAAGCGCCATGAATCACGATACCTATCCGGACTATTACATCGCCGACATCCTGCGCTCGACCAGGGTGATCGCGCTCGTCGGCGCGTCGCCCAATCCGGAGCGCCCGAGCTACCGGGTCATGGCCTTCCTGCTGCGCAAGGGGTATCGCGTCATCCCGGTCAATCCCGGCCAGGCCGGCAAGGAGATCCTCGGCCAGCCGGTCGTCGCCCGCCTTGCCGACATCGTCGAGCCGATCGACATGGTGGACGTCTTCCGCGCGGCCGATGCGTTGCCCTCGGTCGTGGAAGAGGTGCTGGCGCTCTCCCCGCTGCCGAAGGCGATCTGGGGCCAGCTCTCGGTGCGCCACGACGAGGCTGCTGCGGCGGCGGAGGCCGCGGGCATCAAGGTGGTGATGGATCGCTGCCCGGCAATCGAATATCCGCGCCTCGTGGCCTGAAGTTTCCTTTGCGCATCCGCGCCTTTGCCGGAAAATCTTTCTTTGACCGGGCTTTAACTCTCTGAAATAGTCGCGCCGACTTTAGCCAGGGAGGCCGTTTCATGACCAAGAACAAGCCCGGATTTTCCACGCTCGCCGTCCATGCCGGCGCCCAGCCGGACCCGACCACCGGCGCGCGCGCGACGCCGATCTACCAGACCACCAGCTTCGTCTTCAACGATGCGGACCACGCCGCCTCGCTCTTCGGCCTCCAGGCCTTCGGCAACATCTACACCCGCATCATGAACCCGACGCAGGCCGTGCTCGAAGAGCGCGTCGCCGCGCTCGAAGGCGGCACGGCCGCGCTCGCCGTCGCCTCCGGCCATGCGGCCCAGCTCCTCATCTTCCACACGATCATGCGCCCCGGCGATAATTTCATCGCCGCGCGCCGGCTCTACGGCGGCTCGATCAACCAGTTCGGCCATGCCTTCAAGTCGTTCGACTGGCATGTGCGCTGGGCCGACACGGGCGATCTGTCGAGTTTCGAAAGCCAGATCGACGACAAGACCAAGGCGATCTTCATCGAGAGCCTCGCCAATCCCGGCGGCACCTTCGTCGACATCGCCGGCATCGCCGAGATCGCCCACCGCCACGGCCTGCCGCTCATCGTCGACAACACGATGGCGACGCCCTACCTGGTGCGCCCGCTGGAGCACGGCGCCGACATCGTCGTCCACTCGCTGACCAAGTTCATGGGCGGCCACGGCAATTCCATGGGCGGCGTCATCGTCGACGGCGGCACCTTCGACTGGTCGGCCTCCGGCAAGTACCCGGCGCTCTCCGAGCCCCGCCCGGAATATGCCGGCCTGGTGCTGCACGCCACCTTCGGCAACTTCGCCTTCGCCATCGCCTGCCGCGTGATCGGCCTGCGCGACTTCGGCCCGGCCATCTCGCCCTTCAACGCCTTCCAGATCCTGACCGGCATCGAGACGCTGCCACTGCGCATGCAGCGCCATTGCGACAACGCGCTTGCCGTCGCAAGGTGGCTGAAGGGCAATGACAAGGTCGCCTGGGTCAATTATGCGGGCCTCGACGACGACCCGAACCATGCCCTCCAGCAGCGCTATTCGCCGAAGGGCGCGGGCGCCGTCTTCACCTTCGGCCTGAAGGGCGGCTACGAGGCCGGCAAGCGCTTCGTCGAAGGGCTGGAGATGCTGTCGCACCTTGCCAATATCGGCGACACGCGCTCGCTGGTCATCCATCCGGCCTCCACCACCCACCGCCAGCTCAGCGAGGAGCAGCAGGTCGCCGCCGGTGCCGGTCCCGACGTGGTGCGCCTGTCCATCGGCATCGAGGATGCCGCGGACATCATCGCCGATATCGAACAGGCCCTCGCCAAGGCCTGATGCCGGCCGGGCGGTCCTTGCGGGCCGCCCTTTTCTTGTCAGCGGGTGGACAAAGCATGAGCAAGGCGCAACGTTTCGACACGTCCGGCATCGAAGCCGAGGAGGGCCGCCCGGCAGCCGACCGGCTGATCTCGGGCGATCCTGTCTTCACGAGCTGGAACATCGAGGAGGCCGAGGGCGGTATCTATTCGGGCATCTGGCAGTCGACGCCCGGCAAGTGGCGCATCCGCTACGACGAGTGGGAGTACTTCCACATCCTCCAAGGCCACTCGATCGTGACGTCAGACGACGGCGAGGTCTTCGACCTCAGGCCCGGCAACCGCCTGATCCTCAGGCCGGGCTTCAACGGAACCTGGGAAGTCGTTGAAACGACTCGCAAGGATTACGTCATCCGGCTGTAGTCACCAGGCAAGCTCCAGCGCCTCCAGCCCGTGGAAATGATAGACGTCCTTCACCACGGGCGTCTTCGCGATCCGCAGCCCCGGCAGGCGTTGGAAGAGGATCGGCAGCGCGATGTTCAGCTCCAGCCGGGCGAGCGGCGCACCGATACAGAAATGGATGCCCGCGCCGAACGAAAGGTTCGCGCCCTCGTCGCGATCCGGCCTGAAGACGAGCGGGTCGCTGAACTTCCTCGGATCGAGATTGGCGGCGGCGAGGATCATCGCCACCTTGTCGCCGCGGCGGAACCGGATGCCGTCGAGCTCCACGTCCTCCAGCGCATAGCGCTGGAAGATGTGCACCGGCGCGGAGATGCGCAGGCATTCCTCCACCGTGCGCTCCGTCGCCTTCCCGTCGGCAAAGAGCACGGCCGGATCGGCGCCGTTCTCCAGGATCGTCCGCACGGCATTGCCGATCTGGTGCACGGTCGCCTCGTGGCCGGCATTGAGCAGCACGATGGTCGTCGAGATCAGCTCGTCCTCGGTGAGAAGCTGGCCTTTGTGCTCGGTGTGCACCATGTGCGAGAGCAGGTCGTCGCGCGGCTCGGCCCGGCGCTCGGCGATGACGCCGCGCACATAGTCCGCGAATTCCTGCGCGGCCTTGTCTGCCGCAAGCTCGTCCTCACGCGTGCGGCCGAACATGTACATGCGCACATAGGCATGCGACCACTTCAAAAGCTGCGGCCCCATCTCGTCCGGTATGCCGATCATCCGGGCGATCATCGTCACCGGCAGGATGTCGGCGAAGGCGGAGAGCAGTTCGACGCGCCCGTCCTTCTCGAAACGGTCGATGGCCTGGTGGCACAGTTCGGTGATCTCGGGCGTCAGCCGCTCGATCATGCGCGAGACGAAGGCGCGGTTGACGAGGGTGCGCAGCCGCGTGTGCTCCGGCGGCTCCAGTTCCAGCAGCGACCAGGCCTCCGCCGCATCGAAATGCCGGACGTGATCCTGCGGCTCCGGCAGGCCGAGCTCCTCGCGCGTCGCCACATGCAGGATCTGCCTGCCGAAACGGCGGTCGCGCAGAAGACCGTTCACATGGTCGTAGCCGGTGAAATACCATTGCTTCTGCTCTTCCCACCAGAAGGTGGGAGAATGCGCATGCAGCGCGGCATAGACCGGGTTCGGGTCGCGGTAGAAATCCGGGTTCCGGCCGTCGAGGCAAACGCGGCGGCTGGCGGGGTCGATGGAGAGGAAGGGCAGGTGTGTCGTGGTCATGGCCAAATGCCCTAATGGATTTCACCGGTCCATGAAAGCATGGTGTTGCGTGTTCGACATCCTCCTCACTTGCCGATCGCCACGCCCTCCCGCCGCGGGTCGGCGGCGCCCTTGAGGCCTTCGGCGGTCAGTTCGATGGCGTGCAGGCCGGAGTTCATCTCGCCGGCCTTCACCTCGTAGCCGAGCGCCTTCAGCGGCTCTGCGAGCTTCTCCGCGTCCGTGCCCGCTTCGACGTCGTAGGGACCGAAGCGGTTGATGAGATGCGGCATGGCGACGATGCCGCCGACATCCATGCCCCAGTCGATATAGGCGATCAGCGCCTGCGCGACATAGCCGATGATCTGGCTGCCGCCGGGCGAGCCGATCGCCAGAAGCGGCTTGCCGTCCTTCAGGACGATGGTCGGCGACATGGAGGAGCGCGGACGCTTGCCCGGCTCGACGCGGTTGGCGACGGGCCGGCCCTCGTCGTGGGTCTCGAAGGAGAAGTCCGTCAGCTCGTTGTTGAGCAGGAAGCCGCCGGTCATCAGGCGCGAGCCGAAGCCGTTCTCGATGGTCGTCGTCATGGAGACGAAGTTGCCGTCCTTGTCGACGATGACGAAATGGCTGGTGGACGGCAGCTCGATGGCGGAATCCCGGCCGAAGTTGAAGGCGTGGTCCCATTCCGGCGTGCCGGCGGTCACGGCATCCTCGCCGAGCGCCTTGTCGCCGTCGAGCAGCTTCGCGCGTTCGCCGAGATAGGCCTTGTCGACGAGGCCCTTGATCGGGGCGGGCACGAAGTCGGTGTCGGCAAGGTAGCGCCCGCGGTCGGCGAAGGCGAGTCGCTGGGCATCGCCGATCAGCCGCCAGCTTTGCGGATTGTCCTTGCCAAGCGCCTTGAGGTCGAAGTTCTCCAGCATGCCGAGCATCTGGCCGACGGCGACC
This sequence comes from Shinella sp. PSBB067, assembly GCF_016839145.1. Taxonomy (NCBI): domain Bacteria; kingdom Pseudomonadati; phylum Pseudomonadota; class Alphaproteobacteria; order Hyphomicrobiales; family Rhizobiaceae; genus Shinella; species Shinella sp. PSBB067. The sequence continues at coordinate 1,050,770 of NZ_CP069303.1, forward strand.
GCGCCGGAGGAAGGCGGTCCCATGCCGCAGACGTCGAGGGCGCGGTAAAGGATGCAGACGGGCGGGCGCTCCTTCACCCGGTAGGTGGCAAGGTCGGGCAGCGAGAGCACGCCGCTGTTCTTTCCCGACATGCGCACCGTGTCGACGATGGCTTCCGCGATGGGGCCGCTGTAGAAAGCCGCCGCCCCGCCGCCGGCGATGGCGGACAGCGTATCGGCATAGGCGGGGTTCTTCAGCACGGCGCCGGCTTTCAGCGGCGCGCCGTCGGCGCCGAAGAAATAGGAGGCCGTCGCCTCGAAGGTCTTCAGCCGGTCGCCCTCCGCCGCGATGAGGCCGGCAAGGCGCGGGGAGACGGCAAAGCCGTCGCGCGCAAGCTTTTGCGCCGGCGCGAAGAGGTCCTTCCACGGCTTGCGGCCCCAGCGGTTGTGCGCCTCCTGCAGCAGCATGACCGTGCCGGGCGTGCTGACCGAGCGGCCGCCGACGACGGCATCGAAGAATTCCAGCGGCTGGCCCTCGTCGTCGAGGAAGAGCTTCGGCGTCGCCTCCATCGGCGCGGTCTCGCGCCCGTCGAGCGTGACGACGCGCTTCGCGCCGGCATCGTAATAGACGAGGAAGGCGCCCCCGCCGAGGCCGGAGGACTGGGGCTCCACGAGGCCGAGCACCGTCTGGACCGCGACCATCGCGTCGATCGCGCTGCCGCCCCCGGCAAGGATCCGCTCGCCGGCCTCCGCCGCGAGCGGATGGGCGGCCGCGACCATGTGCTCCTTCGCCGTCACGATCTTCGCGGCGGCAAGCCCGGTCGCCCGTTCGGGGGCGACCGTGTCCGATGCCTGCTGGGCAACGGCGCCCGTCGCCGTCATGAGAAGCAGCGAAAGGGCTGCGATCGATCGTATCGTCATGGCTGCCTCCGTCCGGCAGGGAGCGATGGGTCGCGGGCGGGAGGGATGGCCGGATTCATCCTTCCTTCACCTTGCCTCCGGTTCGGGTGTGGAAATCACGGGGTCCACCTCGCGCCGGTTAACCGCATTCTGGCATAGAGCGCCGCAAAACGCTTGGCCGTCTTGAAGTCAGCCACCCTGACACTCTATGTAGGGAAGATGAAACTTGCTGATTCCCAACGTCTGCGAAGGGTTTCAGGGCCACTTGAGAAGAAGGATTGACATGAGAAATCCCGTAGATACCGCCATGGCTCTGGTGCCGATGGTCGTCGAGCAGACCAACCGCGGCGAACGTTCCTACGACATCTATTCGCGCCTCCTCAAGGAGCGCATCATCTTCCTGACGGGTCCCGTCGAGGATCATATCGCCACGCTCGTCTGCGCGCAGCTTCTCTTCCTCGAGGCCGAGAACCCGAAGAAGGAGATCGCGCTCTACATCAATTCGCCGGGCGGCGTCGTGACCTCGGGCATGGCGATCTACGATACGATGCAGTTCATCCGGCCCGCCGTGTCGACGCTGTGCATCGGCCAGGCCGCGTCCATGGGCTCGCTGCTGCTCGCCGCCGGCCACAAGGACATGCGCTTTGCCACGCCGAACGCCCGCATCATGGTGCACCAGCCCTCCGGCGGCTTCTCCGGCCAGGCGTCCGACATCGAGCGCCACGCCAGGGACATCCTCAAGATGAAGCGCAAGCTGAACGAGGTCTACGTCAAGCACTGCGGCCGCACCTACGAGGAAGTGGAACAGACGCTCGACCGCGACCATTTCATGAGCGCGGACGAGGCGAAGGACTGGGGCCTTGTCGACCGCGTCATCACGAGCCGCGAGGCGATCGAAGGCGTCGAGAACGCGTAAGGACGACGTTTTGTGTGCGGATGAGGCATATTGTGACACATTTGTAATGGTCACGGGGCTTTATCCGCACCATAAAGCCGTTAATATTGGCCGTTAATGCTATGTTGATTTGTGACGGCCTAGCATTTGGTAAATTCGGTGGGGGATTCGTTGCCACCGGTTCGGGGGTCGCCCCTTTTCCGGTCAGTACCCCTGGAGCCCTTGAAGGCAGCACGAGCGGTGCCGGCAAGGGTGGTTTGAGTGGTCCGGCCATCTTCCCGAAGATGAACGGCGTGCTGGAAGGAAAGTGATATGAGCAAGGTCAGCGGCAGCAACGGCGGCGACTCCAAGAATACCCTTTACTGCTCCTTCTGCGGCAAGAGCCAGCACGAGGTCCGCAAGCTGATTGCCGGACCGACCGTGTTCATCTGCGATGAATGCGTCGAACTGTGCATGGACATCATCCGCGAGGAGAACAAGACCTCGATGGTGAAATCCCGCGACGGCGTTCCCACGCCCCAGGATATCATCAAGGTCCTCGACGAGTATGTCATCGGCCAGCAGCAGGCCAAGCGCATCCTCTCGGTCGCGGTGCACAACCACTACAAGCGCCTGGCGCATGCCGCCAAGGGCTCGGACGTGGAACTGGCGAAGTCGAACATCATGCTGGTCGGCCCGACGGGTTGCGGCAAGACCTACCTCGCCCAGACGCTTGCCCGCATCATCGACGTGCCCTTCACCATGGCCGACGCCACGACGCTGACCGAAGCCGGTTACGTCGGCGAGGACGTGGAGAACATCATCCTGAAGCTCCTGCAGGCGGCCGACTACAATGTCGAGCGCGCGCAGCGCGGCATCGTCTATATCGACGAGGTCGACAAGATCTCGCGCAAGTCCGACAACCCGTCCATCACCCGTGACGTGTCGGGCGAGGGCGTGCAGCAGGCGCTTCTGAAGATCATGGAAGGCACGGTCGCCTCGGTTCCCCCGCAGGGTGGCCGCAAGCATCCGCAGCAGGAATTCCTGCAGGTCGACACGACGAACATCCTGTTCATCTGCGGCGGCGCCTTCGCCGGCCTCGACAAGATCATCTCCGCCCGCGGCGAGAAGACCTCCATCGGCTTCGGCGCGACGGTTCGCTCGCCGGAAGACCGCCGCGTCGGCGAAGTCCTGCGCGAGCTGGAGCCGGAGGACCTGGTGAAGTTCGGCCTCATCCCGGAATTCATCGGCCGTCTGCCCGTCCTGGCGACGCTGGAGGATCTCGACGAGGATGCGCTGATCCAGATCCTGTCCGAGCCGAAGAACGCGCTGATCAAGCAGTACCAGCGCCTGTTCGAGATGGAAGACGTGGAACTGACCTTCCACGAGGATGCGCTGCGCGAGATCGCCCGCAAGGCCATCGTCCGCAAGACCGGCGCGCGCGGCCTCCGCTCGATCATGGAGAAGATCCTGCTCGACACGATGTTCGAACTGCCGACGCTGGAAGGCGTCCGCGAGGTCGTCATCTCCGACGAGGTGGTCAAGGGTTCGGCCCGTCCGCTCTACATCTACTCGGAGCGCTCCGACGAGAAGGCCAACGTTTCGGCCTGAAGAAAGTCCCTCCCCGAAAGGGGAGGGTCCCGCCCTCATTCGATGATGGTCACGCGGTCCACGTCGAAGTCGGTTTCCTTGACGCGATGGGTATCGACCTCGCCCTGCAACCGCACGCGGGTGGTCTCCGAGACAGGCTGGGCGGGAAAGTCGTCATCGTCGATCTCGACCCGGATTTCGCCCGTGTCGTCCGCGAAGAGATATTCCTCGTCCGCCAGCTTGCGGACGATCCTGCCCTCGATCGTCGCTTTCATATCGTCCTTGGCATCGGCCTTTATGGCTTCGACGGTCATGGCCGGATATTTCGTATCGCCGCCCTGCTGCACGTCGGAAGGGCCGGTGAACTGCGCCAGGGCGGCGCCGGCGGGAAGAACGAGAAGGGTTGCGAGGGTGGCGAAGACGGATTTCGACATTTGCGACTCCTGGGTTTACCGGCAATCGGGCATAATGCCGGGCCGGGCCGTTCGGGTCCATGGCCTTCGTGGTTCCGCCGCACATCGGCCGTTGCGTAACGCCGCGCGTCGCGCGAATATGGAAGACTTCGATTCTGTTTTGCGTATGCTCCGGCGATGGGTGCCGGGGGAAGGCCGCAAGTTCCGCGACAGCGCGGAAGACTACACTTCCCTTGATGGTTCGTCTGGTCCGGCGTGGGGTGGGGCACCCCGCAGCCGGGCTTGAAAAAGCGTTGAACGCACGCCACTTGTGGATGGAAAAGATCGCCGGCCCGACGCTTCCCGAGCGCCGATGGGACCGGTTCCCGGAAACGGGACGTTTGAAAGGAAATGACATGACGAAAAAGACGTCTGCGTCGCACGACTCCACGGCCTTCCCGGTCCTGCCCCTGCGCGACATCGTGGTGTTCCCGCACATGATCGTGCCGCTCTTCGTCGGTCGCGAGAAGTCGATCCGCGCGCTGGAAGAGGTCATGGGCACCGACAAGCAGATCATGCTTGCCACCCAGATCAACGCTTCCGACGACGATCCGGAGACCGACGCCATCTACCGCATCGGCACCGTCGCCAATGTTCTCCAGCTCCTGAAGCTCCCCGACGGCACCGTGAAGGTTCTGGTCGAGGGCCGCGCGCGCGCCGAGATCGACGGCTACACGGACCGCGAGGAGTTCTACGAGGCGATGGCCCATGTGCTGGCCGAGCCGGACGAGGACCCGGTGGAGATCGAGGCGCTGTCGCGCTCGGTCGTCTCCGAGTTCGAGAACTATGTGAAGCTCAACAAGAAGATTTCGCCCGAAGTCGTCGGCGCCGCGAGCCAGATCGAGGACTACTCGAAGCTCGCCGACACCGTCGCCTCGCACCTGTCCATCAAGATCGTCGAGAAGCAGGAGATGCTCGAGACGACGAGCGTGAAGCTGCGCCTCGAAAAGGCGCTCGGCTTCATGGAAGGCGAGATCTCGGTCCTGCAGGTCGAAAAGCGCATCCGCTCGCGCGTCAAGCGCCAGATGGAGAAGACCCAGCGCGAATACTACCTCAACGAACAGATGAAGGCGATCCAGAAGGAGCTCGGCGACGGCGAGGACGGCCGCGACGAGATGGCCGAGCTGGAAGAGAAGATCGCCAAGGTCAAGCTCTCCAAGGAGGCCCGCGAGAAGGCGGATGCCGAATTGAAGAAGCTGCGCCAGATGAGCCCGATGTCGGCGGAAGCCACCGTCGTGCGCAACTATCTCGACTGGCTGACGGGCATTCCGTGGGGCAAGAAGTCGAAGATCAAGACCGACCTCAACGCTGCCGAGAAGATCCTCGACGAGGATCATTTCGGCCTCGACAAGGTCAAGGAGCGCATCGTCGAATACCTCGCCGTGCAGGCCCGCTCGACCAAGATCAAGGGTCCGATCCTGTGCCTCGTCGGTCCTCCGGGCGTCGGCAAGACCTCGCTCGCGAAATCGATCGCCAAGGCGACCGGCCGCGAATATATCCGCATGGCGCTCGGCGGCGTGCGGGACGAGGCCGAGATCCGCGGCCACCGTCGCACCTATATCGGCTCGATGCCCGGCAAGGTCATCCAGTCGATGAAGAAGGCGAAGAAGTCCAACCCGCTCTTCCTGCTCGACGAGATCGACAAGATGGGCATGGACTTCCGCGGCGACCCGTCCTCGGCCCTGCTCGAGGTGCTGGACCCGGAACAGAACTCGACCTTCATGGACCACTACCTGGAAGTCGAATACGACCTGTCCAACGTCATGTTCGTGACGACGGCGAACACGCTGAACATTCCCGCGCCCCTGATGGACCGCATGGAAGTGATCCGCATCGCCGGCTACACGGAAGAAGAGAAGCTGGAAATCGCCAAGCGGCACCTGCTGCCCAAGGCGATCCGCGACCACGCGCTGCAGCCGAAGGAATTCTCGGTCACCGACGGCGCGCTGATGGCGGTCATCCAGCAGTACACCCGCGAGGCGGGCGTCAGAAACTTCGAGCGTGAACTGATGAAGCTCGCCCGCAAGGCGGTCACCGAGATCATCAAGGGCAAGGCGACGAAGGTCGAGGTCACGGCGGAGAACATCCACGACTTCCTCGGCGTTCCGCGCTTCCGCCACGGCGAAGCCGAGCGCGAGGACCAGGTGGGCGTCGTCACGGGCCTTGCCTGGACGGAAGTCGGCGGCGAGCTGCTCACCATCGAAGGCGTCAGCCTGCCGGGTGGCAAGGGCCGCATGACGGTCACGGGCAACCTGAAGGACGTGATGAAGGAATCGATCTCGGCGGCGGCCTCCTATGTCCGCTCGCGCGCCGTCGATTTCGGCATCGAGCCGCCGCGCTTCGACAAGACGGACATCCACGTGCACGTGCCGGAAGGCGCGACGCCCAAGGACGGCCCGTCGGCCGGCATCGCCATGGCGACCGCCATCGTCTCCATCATGACCGGCATCCCGGTCTCGAAGGATATCGCGATGACGGGCGAGGTGACGCTGCGCGGCCGGGTGCTGCCGATCGGCGGCCTCAAGGAAAAGCTGCTCGCGGCGCTTCGCGGCGGCATCAAGAAGGTGCTGATCCCGGAAGAGAACGCCAAGGACCTGGCGGACATTCCGGATAACGTGAAGAACAACATGGAGATCGTTCCCGTCTCCCGCATGGGCGAGGTGATCGAACATGCGCTGATCCGCAAGCCCGAGCCGATCGAGTGGGATGCCACGGTCGCAGCAGCCAGCGTTTCCGCTGTCGAATCGACCGACGAAGGCACCGGCGCCGTGGCGCATTGAGCCCGCTGCGGGGCCGGTTCCCGGCTCCGCGAATGGAAAAAACATGAAAGACCGGCCCCTCGGCCGGTCTTTTTCGTCGAAAATCGTGTGTAAACCCCGGATTCTCAGGGGATTGCGACGAAATATTCTTGCGGGGCGAGGGGCGATGCGTATTCTGCCCCCGACTTGTATGAGTCGTTTCAAACCGTAAGAAAGGGGTGGAAACATGAACAAGAATGAACTCGTATCCGCAGTGGCTGAAAAGTCTGGCCTGTCCAAGACGGATGCTGCTTCCGCGGTTGACGCCGTTTTCGAGACCATCCAGGGCGAACTCAAGAACGGCGGCGACGTTCGTCTCGTCGGTTTCGGCAATTTCTCCGTCTCGCGCCGTGAAGCTTCGAAGGGCCGCAACCTTTCGACCGGCGCCGAAATCGAGATCCCGGCACGCAACGTACCGAAGTTCTCGGCAGGCAAGGGCCTGAAGGACGCCGTCAACGGCTGATCCTCTGCTCGGGCAGAGCGGTTATCCACTCCGCCGCCAAACCTGAAAGTCAGGATCGGGGTCCGGTTTGTCCGGGCCCCCTTTTATTTGCGGGGATGGGTGCGCGCCTGCGGCCGGATTGTCATCGGCCTGTAACAGGCAGGACGCAGAACCGCCGGGTTCCTTTCAACCGGAGTCCGGAGGATTTCATGAAGACCCGTTCGCTCACCGCCGCGCTCGCGGCGGTCCTCGCCGCATCGGTGGCCCCGGCCGCCGGCGCCGAGCCCGTGTTCAATCGCATCGCGTCCTTCGCCGTCGCCGACAACCTGCCCGAAGGCGTGGACAAGGCGACGCCGACCTCGTCCGAAATCGTCGCCGCCTCCGAGGACGGCAACACGCTCGTCTATTCCGACAGCCCGAACAAGGCGATCGGCGTCATCGACATCACCGATGCGAAGGCCCCGAAGGCCGGCGGCTCTGTCGCCCTGGAGGGTGAGCCGACATCCGTGGCCATCGCGGCCGGCAAGGCGCTGGTCGCCATCAACACGCGCGAGAGCTTCGTCAAGCCGTCGGGCGTCCTTGCCCAGGTCGATCTGGCCGGAAAGAAGGTCGAGGCGACCTGCGATCTCGGCGGCCAGCCGGACTCCATCGCCCTCAACAAGGACAAGACGCTCGCCGCCATCGCCATCGAGAACGAGCGCGACGAGGAGGTCAACGACGGCGCGCTCCCGCAGATGCCGGCCGGCGACCTCGTGCTGCTTTCCCTCAAGGACGGCGTCGTCGATTGCGGCTCGATCAGGCATGTGGCCCTGACCGGCCTTGCCGACATTGCCGGAGAGGACCCGGAACCCGAATTCGTCTCCTTCAACGGCCTCGACGAGGTTGCCGTTACCCTGCAGGAGAACAACCACATCGTCATCGTCGACGGCAGGACCGGCGCGGTGAAGAGCCACTTCTCCGCCGGCACCGTCAGCCTCGAAGGCGTCGACACGAAGAAGGACGGCGCGCTGAAATTCACCGGCAAGATGGAGGACGTTGCCCGCGAACCCGACGCCGTGAAGTGGCTGGACGACAACCGCCTCGTCATTGCCAACGAAGGCGACTGGAAGGGCGGCGCCCGCGGCTTCACCATCTTCGACAAGCAGGGCAAGGTCCTCTACGAGAACGGCGCGGCCTTCGAGCGCGAGATCGCGAAGATCGGCCACTATCCCGACAAGCGCAACAAGAAGGGCGTCGAGCCGGAAGGCCTGGAAGCCGCGAAATTCGGCGAGGACAACCTGTTCTTCGTGCTGGCCGAGCGCGCCTCCATCGTCGGCGTCTACAAGGATACGGGCGCGGAGCCAGAGCTTCTCCAGCTCCTGCCGTCCGGCATCGGCCCGGAAGGCGCGGTCGCCATCCCGCAACGCAACCTCCTCGTGACGGCCAACGAGACCGATCTCGTCGAGGACGGCGGCGCGCGCTCGCATGTCATGATCTACGAGCGGGCGGAAGGCGAGGCGGCCTATCCGCAGCTCGTCTCCACCGAGAAGGACGGCGAACTGATCGGCTTCGGCGCATTGTCGGGCCTCGCACCGATGAAGGACAAGCCCGGCATGCTCTACGCCGTGAACGATTCCTTCTATGCGTCGCAGCCGACGATCTTCACGATCGACGCGACGGCCAAGCCGGCGAAGATCGTCGACGCCCTGCGCATCACGCGCAACGGCGCCCCCGCCCAGAAGCTCGACAGCGAGGGCCTGACACCGGACGGCGAGGGTGGTTTCTGGCTCGCCAACGAGGGCAACGCCGACAAGCTCTATGCCCACGCCATCATCCATGTGAACGGCAAGGGCGAGATCGACAAGGAGATCGCCATTCCCGCCGAGTTGCGCGCCGGAGAGACGCGCTTCGGTTTCGAAGGCATCACCAGCATCGGCGAAGGCGACGACAAGGTGCTCTGGATGGCCGTGCAGCGCGAATGGGGTGACGACGAGAAGGGCTTCGTGAAGCTCGTCTCCTACAAGCCGTCCTCCGAGGAGTGGGGCGCTGTCCGCTATCCGCTAGAGAAGACGGAGAGCGGCTGGGTCGGCCTCTCGGAGATCACGGTGAGCGGCGACCACGCCTATATCATCGAGCGGGACAACCTGATCGGCAATGCCGCCAGGCTGAAGAAGCTCTACCGCGTCGCGCTGGCCGACCTGAAGCCGGCAAAGCTTGGCGGGGAACTCCCGGTCGTGAAGAAGCAGGAGGTCCGCGACTTCATCCCCGACCTCAAGGCCACGAACGGCTACGTCGTCGACAAGGTGGAAGGGTTTGCCATCGATGCCGCCGGCAACGGCTATGTCGTGACCGACAATGACGGCGTCGACGGCTCCTCCGGCGAGACGCTGTTCTTCGGCATCGGCCCGCTCAACGCGATGTGAACGCGGGGCCGGCGCCCTCTCTTTGCGGGTGGGCGCGGTCTCCAAAGGCTATAAACGAAAAGGCCGGGATGCTGCGATCCCGGCCTTTTCCGTTTTCCTGCCGTCCGGTCTAGCCGACGGCCTGCAGGGAGGGAACCGGCGCCGCCTGGGCACCGCCTTCGGTCTTGTCTCTTTCCCGTTGCAACTCTTCGGTCTTCTCGCTGAGACAGCGGATGATTTCCTTCAAGTGCTGCTTCTGCTCTTCCGTCAGCACGTTGAAGATCGCCTCGATCGTCTTGTGCTGCGGCTGCTGGGCGGCCGAAATGACGGTGCGGCCCATATCCGTGATCGAAACGATCTTGGCGCGGCGGTCCTTCGGGTCGGGCTCGCGCTTGACGAGCTTGTCACGTTCGAGACCGTCGATGGCTTCCGTCACCGTACGGGGGGCGAAACCAAGAGCGCAGGCGATGTCCGTCGACCGCTGCGGGCCCTGGCATTCCAGAAGAAGCAGGAACTTGCTGCGGGCGAGCGAAACGCCTTCGTCCATCATGCACTCATTCACCAGGCGACTCACCTGATGGTAGAGTTTGAACATGCCTTGGGAGATTTCTATCGTGCTATTCATGAGGTGAAATATAGGTATTATGAGGGACCATGTCAAATGATCGCGAAGATTTTCGCTTTATTTGATCATAGATATTGAACGATGCCTGTAAATGCGAACGGTCAGGCGGTGGGCGCTTTTCCTTGCCTCTTCTCCGGCTTTTTCGGGGAGGGTCGATTTCTTTCCTGCATAACGCGCCGCGCGTTGCTGCAAGCATTGACCCGGAGGGTGGCGGGCGCGATTGTCCGGCCATGCCTTTCCGCTTCATCCACACCGCCGACCTGCATCTCGATTCTCCGCTGACGTCCCTCGCATTGCGCAATGCCGACCTTGGCGACCTCGTGCGCGGGGCGACGCGCAAGGCGCTGGAGCGCATCGTCGACCTTGCCATGACCGAGGCCGTGGATGCCGTGATCATCGCCGGCGACCTCTATGACGGCTCGCAGACCTCCATGGCGACCGCGCTCTTCCTGATGGGGCAGATGCGGCGGCTGGAGGCGGCCGGCATCCGCGTCTTCATCATCCGCGGCAATCACGATGCGCAGTCGCAGATCACCCGCGAGCTGACCTTTCCGCCGAACGTGCACGTCTTCGACGGCCGCGGCAAACCGGTACGGGCGGGCGTGCTGTCGAACGGCCGCGAAATCCACGTCCATGGCGTCAGCTTCGCCAACCCGCACGCACCCGCCTCGCTCCTGCCCACCTACCGCGTGCCCGTGCCGGATGCGGTCAATATCGGCCTCATGCACACCAGCCTTGCCGGCGCGAGCCGCCACGATCCCTATGCGCCCGTCGGCATCGCCGACCTTGCCGCGCACGGTTTCGACTATTGGGCGCTCGGCCATATCCACCAGCGGCGGGTGCATCTGGAAAGACCCTGGATCGTCACGCCCGGCAACCCGCAGGGCCGCGACATCAACGAGGGCGGGCCGAAGGGCGTGACGCTCGCCACCGTCGCCGAAGACGGCACGATCGCCTGCGAGGAGCGCACCGTCGCCGTCGCCGTCTTCGAGCGGCTGCCGCTCGATCTCTCGGGCGTCGACGACTGGCGCGCCATGCTCGACCGTGCCGAAAGCGTGCTTTCGGCGGCGCGCGTGGCTGCCGGCGGCGCCCATCTCGTCGCGCGGCTTGCCGTGACGGGCGCAACGCCGCTCGCCTGGCGCCTGCGCCGCGACGAGGACCTGCTGCTCGCCGAATTGCAGAACCTCGCCGCCTCGCTCGGCGAATGCTGGATCGAGGCGGTGGAGCTTGCCGTTTCCGCGCCGGCTGCGGCGGCGGGGGCCGATGCCGGGCCGGTCACGGAACTGGCGCGGCTGATGCGCGAGGACGTCGTGGAAAACCATGCCTACCGCGAGGAACTGCGCGAGGCGCTCGGCGATCTCCTGCGCCAGCTTCCCAGGGAGGCGCGCAGCCTGCTGGCCGCAGACGAGGCGGCGGAGGAGACGCTGCTTTCCGAACTCGCCATGCAGGGCTCCGATACCGTGCTCGCCCGCCTCGGCGGAACGGGCGAGGGGGCCTGATACATGCGCCTCGACCGACTGGACCTCGTCCGCTACGGCAAGTTCACCGACCGCAGCCTCGATTTCGGCGTGGTGCAGCCGGGCAGGCCCGATTTCCACCTCGTCCACGGCCCCAACGAGGCCGGCAAGTCGACGCTGTTTTCCGCCTATCTCGACCTGCTTTTCGGCATCGAGAAGTCGAGCGCCTACGGCTTCCTCCATCCCTACCCGCTGATGCGCGTCGGTGGGCGGCTGTCCCTCGGCCCGGAGCGGCACGAGGCCTACCGCCTCAAGCGCAACCAGGGCTCCCTCGTCACGGCGGACGACCGGACGCTGCCGGACGCGCTCTTCGCCTCGGTCCTCGGCGGCATGGATCGCAATGCCTATCGCACCATGTTCTCGCTCGACGACGAGAGCATCGAGAAGGGCGGCGAGGACATCCTCAAGAGCGAGGGCGAGCTCGGCGCGATGCTGTTTTCCGCCAGTTCCGGCCTCTCCGACATGGCGTCGGGCCTTGCCGCGCTGAAGGCCGAGGCGGATGAATTCTACCGTCCCGCCGGCCGCAAGCACGGCCTGTCGATCCTGAAGGCGGAAATCGAGGCCCTCGCCGCCGAGCGCAAGGCACTGGATGTTGCCGCCCGCGACTACGGTCTTCTGGTCCGCGAGCGCGATGCCGCCGCCGAGCGCCACGAAGAGGCGGCCGCCGCCCGCGCCGAGGCCCGTTCCGCGCTCGCCGAGGCCGAGCGCAGCCTTTCCGCGCTGCCGTGTCTGCGCCGCCTGCGGGCCCTCCGCACCGAACTCGGCGCCTTCGAGCTCGGCGATTCCCCGCCTGCGGCCTGGCGCGCCCTTCTCGGCGAACTCGCCCGGCAGGAGGTGGAGATCGGCGCGCGCGGCACGCGGGTGGTCATGGAGCGCGAGCGGCACGCCGAGGAGCGCGCCGCACTCGCCGAGGACGACGCCGTGCTTTCGGCCGGGCCGGATGTTGCGGCGCTTTCGGGCTCTGCGCTGGAAGCACGCTTCCGCACCGCCGCCATGGACCTTTCTGGCCGCGAGGCCGACCGCGACCGGCTGGCCGCGACGACAGCAGCGGGCCTGGCAACGCTTGGCCTTCCGGTGGAGAGCGATCCGGCGGAGATCCTGCTGCCGGAGGGGCTTGCCGACCGGCTCACCGCGCTCCTGTCACAAAGGTCGACGCTAGCCGAGCGCTCCGCCGCGGCCATCCGGGAGCGGATCGAAGCGGAAAAGGCGCTGGCGGCGACGGACACGAAGCGCGGCGAGGCCTCGGACGCCGAGGCGGAAGAGAACGCCCGGTCCGCGCTCGGCGCGATCCTGCGCGCCACCCGCTCCGGCGATCTTCCCGCCCGCCTGCGCGAAGCCCGGCGCCTTCTCGTGCTGGCCCGGCAGGAAGCCGATGGAGCAACGGCAAGGCTTGCACCGTGGACGGGCGCGACGGCGGCGCTCGTGGCCATGGCCGTTCCGGCGCCCGACGAGCTGGAGAGCCTGCGCAAGCGATACGATGCATCGGCCGAGGCCCTCCACCGCCAGCGCGAGCAGGTTGCGGCGCAGGAAACGGACGTCGCCGCCGCGAAGGCAACGCTCGATGCGCTCCGGACGACGACGGGCGCGGCCGGCGAGGAGCAGGCGGCATCGTTGCGCGCCGTGCGTGACGCGGCCTGGCAGGATCATCGGAGCACGTTGGACGAAAAATCCGCCTCCGTCTTCGAGAACGCCATGCGCGAGGACGACCGCGCGACCGATACGCGGCTGCGCAATGCAGACCGGCTTTCGGAAATCCGCATCCTCGAGCGGACGGTCGCCGAGGGCTCGGCGCGCCTTCAAGCCCTCGGCGGCGACACGGTGCGGCTGGAACAGGCGAAGGCGGGCATCGAAACGCAGGTATCCGTCATCGCCGCGCGCCTCGGGCTTCCCGCGGAAACGCCGCTGGCGGAGATCGCTTCCTGGCTCGAACGGCGGTCCGCGGCGCTGGAAAAATCTGCCCTCCTCGCCCGGCAGGAGACCGAGGCGGCCCTCGTCGAACAGGATGCGCGGGACGTGCTGGCGCGGCTGTCGTCTCTCGTTCCCGTCGGCCTTGCCGAGGGGGCGACCCTCGACGAGGCGCTTTTCCTCGCGGAGGACCGGCTGGAGGCACTGAAGACCGCCCACGCCGAGCGGCTTGCGGCGGCCGAGCATCTGGCCCGCGCGAAACGCGATGCGGAGACGCGCGCCAGGGCGGCCGAGGATGCCGCATCGGCGCTCGCCGCATGGCATGCGGACTGGCAGGATGCGATCGTCGGCACCTGGCTTGCGACCGGCGATGCACCGGGCGAGCCCGAACGGCTCGCGGCCCTGCTGCCGGCCCTCCAGACGCTCGCCGGCAATGTCGAGCGCCGGCGCGAGCTGGACCACCGCATCGACGCCATGCACCGCGACCAGCGGGATTACGCCGGCCACGCCCGCCGTCTCGCCGAACGCCTTGCCGAACCCTTCGATGCGGATGATCCGCTTTCCACCGTCGCGGCCCTTGCCGGCCGCCTTGCCGCGGCCCGCTCGGTCCGCGAACGCTGCGCGGCCATCGACAAGGCCCTCGTGCGGCTCGACGAGGAGGAAAGGGAGCTGGCGGAACGACGCGCGGTCCTTGCCGCGCGGCAGTCGGAAATCTTCGCCTTCCTCGGTTGCGACACGCTCGCGGAAGCCGAAATCCTGCTGGACGCCTACCGCAGGCGGGACGACGTGCTCTCCCGTGTCGGGGAGGCGGCGCGCGATCTCGTGCAGCAGATGCGGGCGGAGACGGTCGAGGAGGCCGAGGCGTTGCTTGCGGCGGTCGACGAGGATCAGCTTGCCGCGGAAAAGGGCGACCTCTCGGCACGCCTCGACGAGCTCGACCGTTCGGTGCAGGAACAGCACCTGGCAAGGGCGAGGGCCGAGGAGGCGCTGTCGCGGATCGCCGGCAGCGACGAGGCGGCGGCGCTGGAGGAGCGGCGGCGCACGGCGCTGGTCGAGCTTGCGGAGCGGTCGCGGCGCTATCTTTCGACGCGCGCCGGCATCTTGGCGGCCGAACAGGCCCTGCGGCTCTACCGTGAGCGCCACCGCAGCGCGATGATGGAGCGCGCCTCGCGGACCTTCCGCGACATCACCGGCGGGGAATATGCCGGCCTGTCGACGGTGCTGGAAAAGGATGGCGAGTTCCTCGTCGTCAACGCCGCCTCCGGCGGCTCGAAGCTTGCGAGGGACCTTTCCAAGGGAACGCGCTTCCAGCTCTACCTCGCGCTGCGCGTCGCGGGCTACCACGAGATCGCCGCAAGCCGCGAGATCGTGCCCTTCATCGCCGACGACATCATGGAGACCTTCGACGATCGCCGGGCGCTGAACGCGCTTCGCGTCATGGGCGAGATGGCACGCGGCGGGCAGGTGATCTACCTGACGCACCACCAGCACCTGAAAGCGCTCGCACGGCAGGCATGCCCGGACGTGACGATCCATGAATTGTGACGGGCGGACGGCCGATGCCGGCCAGGCTTTGACGCCCTGAACTTGACTTGCGGGGGGTTAAGTGTTTCTTGGCGCACCATCGGCACCGCCCGCATGAACTGCTTCGCGCGGCGCGCCGCTCTGGCAATTCCGGAAACGCTCCGGGCAAACGGACAGGCATGAACATCAGGACCGGCAAAGAGACGGCGATCTGGGAGCGGGGCTTTGCGCCCGTCGGCTTCCTCGTGCTGCTCGTTACGCTGTTCCTCTCGCAGTTCGCGCTGCCGGGCGATACGAGCGCTGCGGGCCATCCGCAGCGCTCGGCCGCCGAAGGCGGCGTCGCCCCGTCGCCGCTTTCCGCCGCGGGCGACGAGCTCTGGTTCCCGGCCGGCAGCCATGCGGAACGGCGCATTGCCAAGGCCAAGACCGGCCTGCCGGAAGGCGATGCCGGCGGCAAGGCGCTCGTTGCGGGCGTGGGCGCGTTGCTCTATCCGTTCGAAACGGCCTCGTGCGAGGCTTTTCCCGCCGCTGGCGATGCGGCCACGGCCTCTGCCGGCCATGCCGCGTTCCGCAGCCGCGCGCCTCCGGCTTCCGCCGCCTAGGCCCTGTGGCGTCTGCGACGCCGCGCCATTCGATTGAAATCCCGATCCCAGCGGACGGCGCCGACTTCACCCGTCGCGTCCGTCCGGCAGTTGAAGTGGAACGACCCCATGAAAACCTCCAAATGGGCATTGTTTGTCTCCGCCGCCATCATCCTCTTCGGGATGCTCGCGGCCGTGCCCAACGTGCTGACGCCTGAGCAGCAGGCGAAATACGGGCGCTACCTGCCCGCCAATCCCGTGACCCTCGGCCTCGACCTCAAGGGCGGCTCGCACCTCGTGCTGGAGGTGGATTCGGCCGCGCTCCGCAAGGCGCGCATGGACGCGCTCCTCAACGACGCGCGCGCCATCCTGCGCACCGCCGGCGAGCGCGCCTCCGCCGCCCGCCTCAACGGCACGACGCTGACGATCACGCCGTCCGACCAGGCGGCGCTCGACAAGGTGCTGCCGGAAGTGCGCAAGCTCGCCACGCCCACCTCCACGCTCGGCTTCGGCGCCGGTTCCTCCGACATCGACGTCGCCACCAGCGGCAACACGATCAACGTGACCCTGACGGAAGCCGGCATCAGCGAGCGCATGTCGGCCGCCGTCGAGCAGAGCCTCGAGATCATCCGCCGCCGCGTCGACCAGGTCGGCGTTGCCGAACCGCTCATCCAGCGCGTCGGCGGCGACCGCATCCTCGTCCAGCTTCCCGGCCTGCAGGACCCGACGCGCCTGCGCCAGCTTCTCGGCTCGACCGCGCAGATGAGCTTCCACATGGTCGACCAGACCGTGGACCCGAACGGCGTCGCCCCGCGCGGCGTGCTGATCCTGCCCGGCGCGAACGACAACAACAAATATGCCGTGGAAGAGCGCGTCGCCATCTCCGGCGACCGCCTGTCGGACGCCAAGGCCGGCTTCGACCAGCGCACGAACGAGCCGATCGTCTCGTTCAGCTTCGATTCCACCGGCGCGCGCCAGTTCGCCGAGATCACCCAGGCCAATGTCGGCAAGCCCTTCGCCATCGTCCTCGACGGCAAGGTGCTGACGGCGCCGGTCATCCGCGAGCCGATCATCGGCGGCCAGGGCCAGATCTCGGGCAACTTCAACCCGCAGGAAGCGACCGTCCTGTCGGCGCTGCTGCGCTCGGGTGCCCTGCCGGCGCCGCTCACCATCATCGAGGAGCGCACCGTCGGCCCGAACCTCGGTTCGGACTCGATCCGCATGGGCCTTTACACGGGCTTCGCCGGCCTTCTCGCCGTCGTCATCCTCATGCAGGTGCTCTACGGCTCCTGGGGCCTCATCGCCAATCTCGGCCTCGTGCTGCACACGATCCTGACGATCGGCACGCTGGGCCTGCTCGGCTCGACGCTGACGCTGCCCGGCATCGCCGGCATCATCCTCGGCATCGGCATGGCGGTGGACGCCAACATCCTGATCAACGCGCGTATCCGTGAAGAGACGGCGGGCGGGGCGGGGGCCATGAAGGCGCTCGACGTCGGCTTCAACAAGGCCTACGCCACCATCGTCGACGGCAACATGACGACCATGGTCGGCATGATCCTGCTCTTCATGTTCGGTTCGGGCCCGGTGCGCGGCTTCGCCATCACCATGATCATCGGCCTTGCGATCTCGATGTTCACCTCGATCACCTTCGTGCGCTTCCTGATGCGCGAGGCGGTGATCGTCCGCAAGATGAAGAAGATCGAGATCCATTCGATCTTCGGCAAGACCTGGAGCATGCCGACCTTCTCCTTCATGCGCGGCCGCTACATCGCGATCGCCATGTCGGCCTTCATCTCCACGAGCTCGATCATCCTGTTCTTCACGCCGGGCCTCAACTACGGCATCGACTTCGTCGGCGGCATCCAGGTCGAGGCGACGTCCAAGACGCCCATCGACCTTGCGACGCTGCGCAAGAAGATGGAGGACCTCAACCTCGGCGAAGTGGCGCTGCAGGAATTCGGCCAGGGCACGTCCGTCCTCGTGCGCGTCCAGCGCCAGCCGGGCGGCGAGGCCGAGCAGACCGCCGCGCTTCAGGAGATCCGCAACGGCGTCGCGGAGATGATCCCGGACGCCAATTTCGAGCGCACGGAAGTGGTCGGCCCGACGGTCAGCACCGAGCTGGCCCGCTCCGGCTTCCTCGCCGTCGGCCTCGGCATGGTGGCGATCCTGCTCTACATTTGGTGGCGCTTCGAGTGGCACTTCGCGGTGGGCGCCATCGTGACGCTGATCCTCGACATCACCAAGATGATCGGCTTCTTCTCGCTCCTGCAGATCGACTTCAACCTCACGGCCATCGCCGCCGTGCTGACGCTGATCGGCTACTCGGTCAACGACAAGGTGGTGGTGTACGACCGAATGCGCGAGAACCTGCGCAAGTACAAGTCGATGCCGTTCTCCGACCTGATCGACCTGTCGATCAACCAGGTGGTGATGCGATGCATCTTCACCTCGGTCGCCGTTGCCGCGTCCCTGCTGCCGATGGCCATCTGGGGCGGCGACACGGTCAAGCCCTTCGCCTGGCCGATGCTGTTCGGCGTCGTCGTCGCGACGACCTCGTCGATCTATATCGGCGGTCCGATCCTGCTCTTCCTCAGCCGCTGGTGGCGGGATCGCGACAGCGCCCGCGCCGCCGGCTCGGCCGGCACGCCGGCCGCGGAAGCGTAAAATGGAACGGGCGCCCATTGGGCGCCCGTTTCGTTTCAGGGGAAGCGCGCGGGGCTGAAGGTCCCGGCCCCGATGCCCTCGCGGGCGAGCGGCTCCGGCACCGGGCTTTCCGTGAGGAGCGCGGCGGCGAGGCTGCCGAGCGCGGGCGAGGTGAGGATGCCGTAGCCGCCCTGGCCGGCGAGCCAGAAGAAGGACGGCTCGTCCTTCGCCGGCCCTACGACGGGCAGGCGGTCGGCGGAGAAGCTGCGCATGCCGGCCCAGCTGCGGAAGACGCGGCGCACGCTGAGCGTCGTCGCCTCCTCGACATAATGCGCGGCATAGGCGACGTCGATTTCCTCCGGCTGCACGTCGGCGGGCTCGCAGGGCGTGGCGTCGGCCGGCGAGGCGAGCAGGCGGCCGCCCTCCGGCTTGAAGTAGAAGCTGTCCTCGATCTCGTTCATTTCCGGCAGGCTGCCCGCATCCACGCCCTCCGGCAGGTCGACCGTGACGGCGGTGCGCCGGTGCGGTACGATGCCCACCGGTGCAACGCCGGACAGGCCGGCGACCGTATCCGCCCAGCCGCCCGCCGCATTGACCAGCACGCCGGCGCAAAGGGTTTCGCCACCAGCCTCGATTAGCCATCGGCCGCCCTCCCGGCGGGCGCCGGTGAACGGGCGTCTTTCGAGGACCTGCGCGCCGTTGTGCCGGGCATGGCGGGCATAGGCCTGCAGGAGCGCATCCACCTCGATGTCCCAGTAATCAGGGTCGAAATAGGCGGCCGCGACATAGGCCGGGTTCATGATGGGCGCGCGGGCCAGAAGCGCGGCCTCGTCCAGCCATTCGACGGCGACGCCGAGCGCCTTCGTCTGCTCGAAGCGTTCGCGCACCAGCGCTGCCTTGTCCTCGGCCCCGAACATGATGCTGCCGCGCGCAATGAGAAGCGGCACGGCGGCAAAGCCTTCCGGCGGGTTCGCCATGAAGGCGTGGCTGGCGCGGGCGAGCGCGTTCACCAGGGGTGCGTTGTCGCGCAGGGTGAATTCGGCGGCCGAGCGGCCGGTGCTGTGGTAGCCGAGCGCTTCCTCCCGCTCCAGCACCACGACGGAGCGGTGCGGGCTGAGGAAATAGGCAAGCGACAGGCCGGCAATACCGCCGCCGATGATCGCGATGTCGAAAGTCTGCATGGCCGCCTCCGTCTGTCAGGAGAGAAAGGCCTACGAAAGCTGCCGATATTCTTCAAATTTATAGTGCTGAAGGTGGGTATCATCAGGATTGATGCGGTTCGCCCCAGCGCCAGGCAGGCACGTCGGCAATATGGGCGAGGAAGGCGCGCTCGGCCGGGTTGAGCGCCGAGCCGGGATTGGTGATGCGGAAGGTTTCCGTCACCGGCAGGTCGTCATAGGGCGGCAGTTGCCAGAGCTCGCCGGCGGCCAGCGCCGGCGCGGTGAGATGCGCCGGCAGCATGCCGATGCCGGCATTGGCGACGACGAGGCGCAGCACCTCCTCGACGTTGAAGGCCAGCGCCCGCACCTGCTGGCCGAAGGAGCCGACGGCGCGCACGGCCGTCACCGGCCCCATATGCGGGCCGCCCAGCACGTCGGCGAGGAAGCTGACATAGGGTTCGCCGCGCAGGTCCTCCAGCCGCGCGTCGCGCCTGCCGAACAGCCGGTGCCCGCGGCCGCAATAGAGCGCATAGCGCTCGTAGCAGAAGGGCACCTTGTCCAGCCCCTCGGGAATGATGCCGTCCGAAAGGCCGAGCGTCGCCACGCCCCGCTCGACCGAGCGGATGACGTCCGTCGTCGTCTCGACCGTCACGCCGACGGTGACGCGCGGATGCAGCCGGAAGAAATCGGCGATCGCCCGGTCCCATTCCGGGTTCATGGCGTGGCTGACGGCGTGGATGGTGATGTGCCCGGCAATGTCCTCGCCGGAGGGCTCCATCGCCTCCGGCAGGCGCACGATGGCGGTGAAGATGTCGCGGCAGAGCGCATGCAGCCGCTCGCCGGCCTCCGTCAGCTCGAAGCGGCCGGGGCTGCGGTCGATCAGCCGGTGGCCGACCGATTGCTCCAGCCGTTTCAGCGCCATGCTGACGGCCGGCTGTTGCAGCAGCAGCCGGTTCGCCGCCCGCGTGATCGAGCCTTCCTCCACCACGACGACGAAGGTGCGCAGGAGGTTCCAGTCGAGATTGTGGGCGAAGCGTTCGAGGCGGTTGATCGGCATGTCCCTAGCTAGGACGGCGGGGCGGGGGAAGGCAAGGGCTCTTGCCCTGTGCGGCCGGGCTGCCCCTCATCCCGCTGCCGCGACCTTCTCCCCGCAAGCGGGGAGAAGGGGGATGGTGCACTGCTTCCCCAAGCAACTCTGGCAGAGAGGAAGGAAAGCGGTTCCGCTTGTTTCCTTCTCCCCGCTTGCGGGGAGGTGGCCGGCAGGCCGGATGAGGGGCGCGCTACGCCCCCCCACGCTCACTTCATCGTATAGATATCGATCGAGAAGTACTTGTCGTTGATCTTCTGATACGTCCCGTCCTCGCGGATGGCCTTCAGCGCGGCGTTCAGCTTCTCGCGCAGGTCGTTGTCGTCCTGGCGCACGGCGATGCCGACGCCTTCGCCGACGAATTTCGGATCGGTGATGGGCTTGCCGATCAGTTCGCAGCAGGCCTTGCCGTCGTCGTTCTTGGTGACCCAGTCGAGCAGCGGGATCATGTCGCCGACCTGAAGGTCGAGGCGGCCGTTGGCCATGTCGAGATTCACCTCGTCCTGCGTCGGGTAGAGCTTGATGTCGGCGTCGGGATAGACGGCGGCCGCATAGTCGGCCTGCGTGGTGCCGGACTGGGCGCCGATGGTCTTGCCCTTCATGCCTTCATTGGTGAAATCCGTGATGCCGGAATTCTTCGGCGCGGCATGGGTCATGGCGGCGAGATAGTAGGGGTCGGTGAAGGCGACCTGCTTCTTGCGCTCCTCGGTGATGAACATCGAGGCGATGATCATGTCGTATTTCTTGGCGATGAGGCCCGGAATGATGCCGTCCCAGTCCTGGCCGACGACGTCGCATTCCACCTTCATCTTCTCGCAGAGCGCAAGGCCGATTTCCACGTCGAAGCCGCCGAGATTGCCGGCCGAATCCTGGAAGTTGAAGGGCGGATAGGCGCCCTCCGTGCCGATCTTCAGCGTTTCGGCGGATGCGGCGGCCGAAAGCAGGGTGGAGCTTGCGAGAGCCAGCGCAAGAAGCATTTTTTTCATGGTTGTTCCCCATTGGTGATTGCGAGCAATGGGGAACGGTAGCGCGGGGCCGCGCATAAACGAAATAGATAGCCATGATGTCAGCTATCATTTCAGTTTATGCGCTTTGCCGGTTTTACCAGCGCTGGTGGACATGCGGCGCGACGAGGCGCTCATAGACCTCGCGCGTCGCTTCCATCACGTTTTCCGGGATGGGCGGCAGGCTCGCGGCGGCGGCATTGGCCTTCGCCTGTCCGGCGTTGCGTGCGCCCGGAATCACGACGCTGACGGCATCCGCCACCAGGATCCAGCGCAGCGCGAAGGCCGCCATGGTCTCGCCCGCCGGCACCAGCGCGCGGATTTCCTCGACGGCCTCAAGGCCCGTCTCGAACGGCACGCCCGCAAAGGTCTCGCCGACGTCGAAGGCGTCGCCATGGCGGTTGAAGTTGCGGTGGTCGTCGGCGGCGAAGGCGGTGTCCCGCGTGATCTTGCCGGAGAGCAGGCCGCTTGCCAGCGGCACGCGGGCGATGACTGCGACCTTGCGGCGCGCGGCTTCCTGGAAGAAGAGCCGCGCGGGGCGCTGGCGGAAGATGTTGTAGATGATCTGCACGCTGACGACGCCGGGATATTCTATCGCCTTCAGCGCTTCCTCGACCTTCTCGACGCTGACGCCGTAGTCGGCGATCTTGCCGGCGGCCTTGATCTCCTCCAGCGCCTGGAACACCTCGGGGCGGTAGTAGACCTCGGTTGGCGGGCAATGCAGTTGCACGAGGTCGAGACGCTCGACGCCGAGATTCTTCAGGCTCCGGTCGATGAAGCCCTCAAGGTTCTCTTTGTTGTAGCCGTCCGCCACATGCGGGGAGAGCCGGCGGCCGGCCTTGGTCGCCACCATCGGGCGCTCGCCGCCGCGTTCCTTCAGCACGTCGGCGATGATCTTCTCCGAGCGACCGTCGCCATAGACGTCGGCCGTGTCGACGAACGTCAGGCCGGCATCGAGCGCGGCGTGAAGGGCGGCGCGGCCGTCCGCCTCGCTGACGTCACCCCAGGCGCCGCCGATCTGCCAGGCGCCGAAACCGATATCCGTGGTGGTGAAGCCCGTGCGGCCGAATGTGCGATGTCTCATGAAAATGTCTCCCGGCAAATTGATTGTGCCGGGAGGTAGCACTCCGATGGGAGGCCGACAAGGAAATCGCTTCCGCCAAAGGCTCAGGCGGGAGTGATTTCTACCAGATAGAAGGTCGCGCGGTCGCTCGCCGGCACGACCTCTGCCGCCTCGGAGCCGTCGAGCACGAGCGCGTCGAGTGGCTGGAGGCCGATGAGCCCATCCGCCGTGAAAACGCCGAGCGGATCGAGCGCCAGCAGCAGGCGCCTGCCCGGGGAGGCCGGAAGCGCCTTCGCATCTTCGGCGACGTGGCGGACGAGCGTGTGCCGGAAGGCGCCGCGCCGCGTCATCACGTTGAGGTCGGTGATCGGCCCGCCGGCAAGACGCGCCGAGGTGGGCGCATCGGCCGGAAAGGCCAGCGGCGCGGATTGCGGCGTCAGCAGCCTTTCGCCGAGCCCTTCGATGGAAAGTTCCATGCCGTCGCCCGAGAGCACCGCCAGCGTGCGATCGATGCCGGGGAAGACGGAGAAGGGACCGTCGCTTGCAACCGTCGCCATGCTGACGCGCCAGCCGAAATCCGAAAGGCTCGCGCCTTCCGGATGGACGATCACCTCGACCGTCTCGCCGCCGCCGTTCTTCCACGGCATGCGGCGATGGTCGCTGTTGCGAAGGAGCCGGCTCATCAGTTGCCGAGGATGCCCGGCAGGCGCAGGCCCTTTTCCTTGGCGCATTCGATGGCGATGTCGTAGCCCGCATCGGCATGGCGCATGACGCCGGTCGCCGGGTCGTTCCACAGCACGCGGCCGACGCGCTCGGCGGCTTCATCCGTGCCGTCGCAGCAGATGACGACGCCCGAATGCTGCGAGAAGCCCATGCCGACGCCGCCGCCGTGATGGAGCGAGACCCAGGTCGCACCCGAGGCGGTGTTGAGCAGGGCGTTGAGCAGCGGCCAGTCGGACACGGCGTCCGAACCGTCCTTCATGGCTTCCGTCTCGCGGTTCGGCGAGGCGACGGAGCCCGAATCGAGGTGGTCGCGGCCGATGACGACCGGGGCCTTCAGCTCGCCGTTCTTCACCATCTCGTTGAAGGCGAGGCCGAGGCGATGGCGGTCGCCGAGGCCGACCCAGCAGATGCGCGCCGGCAGGCCCTGGAAGGAGATGCGCTCGCGCGCCATGTCCAGCCAGTTGTGCAGGTGCTTGTTGTCGGGCAAGAGCTCCTTCACCTTGGCGTCGGTCTTGTAGATGTCTTCCGGATCGCCGGAAAGCGCGGCCCAGCGGAACGGGCCGATGCCCTTGCAGAACAGCGGGCGGATATAGGCCGGCACGAAGCCGGGGAAGGCGAAGGCGTTTTCGAGACCCTCGTCCTTGGCGACCTGGCGGATGTTGTTGCCATAGTCGAAGGTCGGGATGCCCATGTCCTGGAAGGCGATCATCGCCTCGACATGCTCGCGCATGGAGGCGCGGGCGGCCTTTTCCACGGCCTTCGGGTCGCTCTCGCGTTTGGCCTTCCATTCGGCCATCGTCCAGCCCTTCGGCAGGTAGCCGTTGATCGGGTCGTGGGCTGAAGTCTGGTCGGTGACCATGTCGGGGCGGATGCCGCGGCGGACCATCTCCGGCAGGATATCGGCGCAGTTGCCGAGAAGGCCGACGGACTTGGCTTCGCCCGCCTTCGTCCAGCGGTCGATCATCGCCATGGCTTCGTCGAGGGTCTCGGCCCTGGCGTCGACATAGCGGGTGCGCAGGCGGAAATCGATGGAATCCGGGTTGCACTCGACGGCAAGGCAGCATGCGCCGGCCATGACGGCGGCGAGCGGCTGGGCGCCGCCCATGCCGCCGAGGCCGCCGGTCAGCACCCACTTGCCCTTGAGGTCGCCGTTATAGTGCTGGCGGCCGGCCTCCACGAAGGTCTCGTAGGTGCCCTGAACGATGCCCTGCGAGCCGATATAGATCCACGAGCCGGCCGTCATCTGGCCGTACATGGCAAGGCCCTTCTTGTCGAGCTCGTTGAAATGGTCCCAGGTGGCCCAGTGCGGCACGAGGTTGGAATTGGCGATGAGGACGCGCGGGGCGTCCTTGTGCGTGCGGAAGATGCCGACCGGCTTGCCGGACTGCACGATCAGCGTCTCATTGTCCTCCAGGTCGCGCAGCGAGGCGACGATCCTGTCGAAATCCGCCCAGGTGCGGGCCGCGCGGCCGATGCCGCCGTAGACGACCAGCTCGTGCGGGTTTTCCGCGACATTGGGGTCGAGATTGTTCATCAGCATGCGCAGCGGCGCTTCGGTCAGCCAGCTCTTGGCGGTGCGCTCGGTGCCGGTGGCGGCGCGCACCTCGCGGATATTGTGGCGGGGATTGTCAGTCATGGCTGTTCTCCCGGATCAGCGTGTGAGGGTGGAGGCAAGCGCCTCGATACGATGCAGGATGTCTTTCAGGTGGACGCGGAGCCGTGCGGCCTTTTCCGCGTCGAGAGCGAAGGGCGGCGCCTCGGTGGAAAGGTGGCTCGACTGCGCCAGCTCCATCTGGATGGCGTGCACGCCGGTTTCCGGCCTGCCGTAATGGCGGGTGGTCCAGCCGCCCTTGAAGCGGCCGTTGAGGATGCTCCGGTAGCCTTCGGCCTTGGCGCAGACCTCGAACGTCGCCGTCTCGATTTCCTTCGCGCAGGTGCGGCCCATGTCGGTGCCGACGTTGAAATCCGGCAGCCTGCCCTCGAAGAGGAAGGGGATCAGCGAGCGGATCGAATGGCAATCGTAGAGGATCGCCACGCCATGGATCGCCTTTACACGCTCGATCTCGGCCGCAAGGGCCGCGTGGTAGGGCGCATGGAAATTGGCGAGCCGGTGGGCGATGTCGGCCTCGGTCGGGGCCTCGCTCTCCTTCCAGATCGGCTTGCCGTCGAAATCCGTTTCCGGAACGAGGCCCGTCGTGTTCTGGCCGGGATAGAGGCTGACGCCGGCCGGATCCCGGTTGGCGTCGATGACATAGCGGTGGAACGTGGCGCGCACGGTCGTCGCGTCCGGCAGGAGGCCGTCATAGAGACGCTCGATGTGCCAGTCCGTATCCGCGAGGATGCGGCCGTTGTCGTTCAGGCGCTCCCATATGTCGGCTGGAACTTCCATGCCGGTATGCGGGAAGGCGAGAATGACGGGCGAGGTGCCCTGATGGGTTTCGAAGAGCGCCATGTCAGGCCTCCAGCACCGGCAGGATGCCCTTGGTGACCGAAGCCGCGAGCGCGCCCGAGGAGACGAACGACCCGGCGGCGGCGAGGTCCGGCGCCATGTAGCGGTCTTCCTCCAGCGTCGGCACGACGGTGCGCAGCGCGGCGACGACCTTCTGCAGCTCCGGGCTGGTGACGAGCGGGGCGCGAAACTCGATGCCCTGCGCGGCCGTCAGCGCCTCGATGCCGATGATGGCGGCAAGGTTCTCCGTCATGCGCAGCAGGCGGCGGGCGCCGTGGCAGGCCATGGAGACATGATCTTCCTGGTTGGCGGAGGTCGGGGTCGAATCGACCGAGGCCGGATGCGCCATCTGCTTGTTCTCGCTCATCAGCGCGGCCGAGGTGACTTCCGCGATCATCAGGCCGGAGTTGAGGCCCGGCTTCCTGGCGAGGAAGGCCGGTAGGCCGAAGGAGAGGGCGGGATCGACCAAGAGCGCGATGCGGCGCTGGGCGATGGCGCCGATCTCACAGGTCGCAATCGCGATCTGGTCGGCGGCGAAGGCGACCGGCTCGGCATGGAAATTGCCGCCGGAAACCACGCTGTTGTCCGAAAGGACGAGCGGGTTGTCGGTCACGGCATTGGCTTCGATTTCGAGCGTGCGGGCGGCGACACGCAGGAGATCGAGGCAGGCGCCGTCGACCTGCGGCTGGCAGCGGATGCAATAGGGGTCCTGCACCCGCTCGTCGCCAGTGATGTGGCTGTCGCGGATGACCGAGCCGGCGAGCAGCGCGCGGAGCGCGGCGGCGGCATCGATCTGGCCCTTGTGGCCGCGCAGCGTGTGGATGTCCGGATGGAACGGCGCGGAGGAGCCCATGGCGGCATCGGTGGAGAGCGCACCGGTGACGAGCGCGGCCTGCGCGGCGCGGTGGGCGCGGAAGAGGCCGGCAAGCGCAAGGCCGGTGGAGACCTGCGTGCCGTTGATCAGCGCAAGGCCTTCCTTGGCGGCGAGCACGACCGGCTTCAGGCCGGCCTTTTCCAGCGCCTTGCCGCCCGGCAGGCGCTCGCCGGCATAAATGGCTTCGCCTTCGCCGATCATCACGGCCGTCATATGGGCGAGGGGGGCGAGGTCGCCGGAGGCGCCGACGGAACCCTGTTCCGGGATGACCGGGATGACGCCCCTGGCCTGCATGGCTTCCAGAAGGCGGACGATCTCGATGCGCACGCCGGACGCGCCGCGGCCGAGCGAGATCAGCTTCAGCGCAATGATGAGGCGCACGATGTTCTCGGCGAGCGGCTTGCCGACGCCGCAGCAATGCGAGAGGATCAGGTTGCGCTGGAGCGTCGCGACATCGGCCGGGGCGATCTTGATGGAGGCGAGTTTGCCGAAACCGGTATTGATGCCATAGACCGGCGCGTCGCCGGCGGCGATTTCCGCGATGCGCGCGGCGGCCTTCTCGATGCCGGCGTCGAAGGATGCGTCGAGCCGGGTGGCCTCGCCGGTCCAGTAGATGGTTTCAAGGGTTTTCAGGGGTACGGAGCCCGGGTGAAGCGTGATCGTCATGTTCATTCCCCAATGCAGCAAAGGCTGCGACTTGACTTGATTCAGTGTCCGCTGCGGATACGGGCATGCATGGGGTTGAAGCCCATGCGGAAGACCAGTTCCGCCGGCCGGCCGATGTCCCAGAGGACGAAATCGGCCCATTTCCCGGCCTCCAGCGTCCCCACTTCGTCGACGAGGCCAAGCGCCCGGGCGGCTTCGCGCGTCACGCCGGCAATGCATTCCTCGACGGTCATGCCGAAGAGGGTCGCGGCCATGTTCATGGTGAGGAGGAGGGAGGTGAGCGGCGAGGTGCCGGGATTGGCATCGGTGGCGACGGCCATCTTCACGCCGTGCTTGCGGAAGAGATCGACCGGCGGCTTCTTCGTCTCGCGGATGAAGTAGAAGGCGCCCGGCAGGATGACGGCGACGGTGCCGGCCTTCGCCATCGCGGCCGCGCCCGCATCGTCGGTATATTCGAGGTGATCGGCCGAAAGCGCGCCGTAGCGGGCGGCAAGTTCCGCGCCGTGCAGGTTGGAAAGCTGGTCGGCATGCAGCTTGACCGGCAGGCCATGCGCCTTCGCGGCCTCGAAGACCTCGGCCATCTCGGCCGAGGAGAAGGCGATGCCCTCGCAGAAGCCGTCCACGGCGTCGGCAAGCCCTTCGGCCGCGACGGCCGGCAGCATCTCGTTCACGACCTTCCCGATATAGGCCGTCTTGTCGCCGTTCATTTCGGGCGGCAGCGCATGTGCGCCGAGGAAGGTGGTGCGCACGGTGACGTCGCGCTCCTCGGCGATGCGGCGCGCGGCGCGCAGCGACTTCAACTCGTTTTCCGTATCGAGGCCGTATCCGGATTTGATCTCTACCGTCGTCACGCCCTCGGCGATCAGCGCGTCGAGGCGGGGCAGGGTCTCCCGCACCAGATCGTCCTCGCTCGCCGCCCGCAACGCCTTCACCGAGGAGACGATGCCGCCGCCGGCCCGTGCGATTTCCTCATAGGAAGCGCCGGCAAGGCGAAGCTCGAACTCATGGGCGCGGTCGCCGGCATGGACGAGATGGGTATGGCAATCGATGAGACCCGGCGTGATCCAGCGCCCTTCGCAATCCACGCTCTCCGCCCCGGCGAATTCGGCGGGAAGCTCGGCTTCCGGCCCGGCAAAGGCCATGCGGCCGTCGCGGACGGCGATGGCGCCGTCTTCCACGACGCCGAGGCCCGGCAGGCTTTCCTCAAGCGTCGCAAGCCGGGCATTGCGCCAGACCCGGGGGCTGTCCTTTTCCTGTACCGTCATGGTGATTGCCTCTTCCCTGTGATGGATATAATGTATATACATAATAACCAAGGGCGCAAGAGCCAATTTCGGGCTCCGCGCCGAGGCACATCGCAAGAGGGAGGGATGGCAATGGCCGTCATTCATGCAAGGCAGGCGCTGCTGGCTGGCGGCTGGGCGAACGATGTCCGCATAAGCGTCGAGAACGGCCGGATCGCCGCGATCGAGAGCGGTGCCGCCGCCGCGCCCGGCGACGAGCGCCACGACACGATCGTCGCCGGCATGTCGAACCTGCACAGCCACGCCTTCCAGCGCGGCATGGCGGGCCTTGCCGAAACGCGGGGCCCCGGCAGCGACAGCTTCTGGAGCTGGCGCAACGTCATGTACCGCTTCGCGCTGTCCATGACGCCTGACGATGTCGAGGCCGTCGCCGGCCAGCTCTATGTGGAGATGCTGGAGGCCGGCTTCACCCGCGTCGGCGAGTTCCACTACCTGCACCACGACAAGGACGGCGGCCACTATGGCGACATCGCCGAAATGGCCGCGCGGATCGCCGCGGCCGCCGCATCGACCGGCATCGCCCTGACGCTGCTTCCCGTTTTCTACGCCCATGCCGGCTTCGGCGGCACCGCGCCGGGCGAGGGCCAGCGCCGTTTCATCAACGACCGCGATTCCTACGCTGCCCTTCTGGAGCGCTGCCGCGCCCTGACGGATGCGCTGCCGGACGGCGTCACCGGCGTCGCCCCGCACAGCCTGCGCGCCGTCACGCCGGAAGAGCTCACCGCCGTCGTCGCGATGGCCGGCGACAGGCCGATCCATATCCACATCGCCGAACAGGTGAAGGAAGTGGAGGACAGCATCGCCTGGTCCGGCCGCCGCCCGGTGGAATGGCTGCTCGACAACCAGCCGGTCGACGGCCGCTGGTGCTTCATCCACGCCACCCACATGACGGAGGCCGAAACGCTGGGCACGGCGAAGGCCGGCGCCATCGCCGGCCTCTGCCCGGTGACGGAGGCCAATCTCGGCGACGGCACCTTCCCGGCGCCCGATTTCCTCGCCGCCGGCGGCCGCTACGGCGTCGGCTCCGATTCGAACGTGCTGATCGGCCTGCCGGACGAACTGCGCCAGCTCGAATATTCCCAGCGCCTCTTCCACCGCGCCCGCAACGTGCTCGCCGCGCCCGGCGGTTCGACGGGCCGCGCGCTCTTCGACGGTGCGCTGGCCGGCGGCGCGGCGGCACTCGGCGCCGGGTCGGGCATTGCCGCGGGTAACGCGGCCGATTTCGTCAGCCTCAGGGCGCGCCACGGCCTTAACCTTGCCGGCGACGGCCTGCTCGACGGCTGGATCTTCGCCAACGGCGCCGAGGTGGATTGTGTCTGGGTGAACGGCCGCAGGCAGGTCGAGGGCGGCCGCCATGTCGCCCGCGAGGCGGTCGGCCGCCGCTTCACCGCGGCCATGCAGGCGCTTGCCATGGCCTGAAGGCGTATTGAAAGCCGTCCGGGCCTTTCCTATGACTTTCCCATGACCGGGCGAATCCGCGCCCGGAGCGGAGGCGACCATTTCCATCGACGGGGACAGAACGGAGGTCGAGGCCAAGGAGCCTTCGCTGCACCGGCGCATTCTCGAGGATGTCGAAGGCAAGATCCTGTCGGGCGAATGGCCGCCCGGCCATCGCATTCCCTTCGAGCATGAACTGACCGAGCAGTATCAATGTTCGCGCATGACCGTGAACAAGGCGATCACCGATCTCGTCAAGCGCGGCCTCATCGAGCGCCGCCGCAAGTCCGGCAGCTACGTCACCCATCCGCACGCCCAGTCCGCCGTCCTCGAAATCCACGATATCCGCCTGGAGGTCGAATCGCTCGGGCTTCCCTATCGCTACGAGCGCCGCACCCGCCTCGACCGCGCGGCCAAGGCCGCCGACCGCCGGCTGATGGAGCTTCCCGAATCGGCCCGGCTGACGGAAATCTCGGCGCTTCACTTCGCCGGCGCGCAGCCCTTCTGCCTGGAAGACCGCCTCATCAGCCTAGAAGCCGTGCCCGAGGCCGCCGGCGAGACGTTCGAGGACGTCGCCCCCGGCGCCTGGCTGATCAGCCGCGTCCCCTGGAGCGCCGCCGAGCACCGCATCCGCGCCGTCGGCGCCGATGCCCGCGCCGCCGAGCTGCTGGCCATCGCGCCCGGCACGCCCTGCCTCGTCGTCGAGCGCCGCACCTGGAGCGGCGGCCTCTACATCACCCATGTGCGCCTGACCTATCCCGGCGAAAAGCACGAGCTCGTCGCCGAATTCGCCCCGACCCATCCCAGTAGCCGGCCTGACGTGTAAGGGTGGACGGATACCGTCCGCTCTGTCACAAGGGATTCCGGAACGCGACTGCCGATAGTTATAGATCGGGGTCGGGCGACCGATTGACGTCACGTCGCTGCCGCGAGATCACGCCGGCCGTTCTGATTTCACCATTTCGACCCTGCCGGATCCCGAATCCGGCCAGATGCCCGCAGGATCGCCCGCCATGACCAAGAAGCCCAAACTGGAGCATTCCGAGCTTTCGGGAGAATTCACCGAAGACGGCGTCACCGTGCTCGTCGACATCTCCCGCCCCGCCGGCACGCAGAACGACTGGAAACTGGAGGTCGTCACCCAGAACGAAGACCTCTTCGAATGGGACGAGCCCTTCGCCACGGACCGGGAGGCCTTCGACGAATTCCTGGCGACGATCGCAAGGGACGGCATCCATTCGTTCCTGGAAGACGACGAGGAAGAAGAGCCGCCGACAACGCATTGACGAGGCGCCCCGGACCGACCCGCATCAGCCGGTCCGGTTACGGCAGGGAAGGGCAGCGCCAAAACGAAAAAAGCCCCGTTTTTACGGGGCCTGCGTGCAAATTCCGGAGGAAGAATGGTGGGCGATGAGAGACTCGAACTCCCGACATCCTCGGTGTAAACGAGGCGCTCTACCAACTGAGCTAATCGCCCGCCGCGTTGGTGGCTGTGATCTATGCGGAACCGGATCGAACCGCAAGAGGCAATCGCAAAGTTTTTCGCATTTTTTTGAGCGGCCCCATGGCGATGGACAGGGGTGTGGAAACATTTCGCGACGCGTCATTCTTTTGTCTTGAAACCTGCTTGACACCCAAACCCGAACCCCGTAGTTAGCCGCTCATCGAACGGCTCAGGCCGCTCGGGACGGATGCTTCGTCATCCGGTCGCTTTCGAGGAATGCGGGTGTAGCTCAGTCGGTTAGAGTGCCGGCCTGTCACGCCGGAGGTCGCGGGTTCGAGCCCCGTCACTCGCGCCACTCGAAAGGCCGGACGACCATTCGGGGCCGCAAGGCCATAAAGATGCGCGGGTGTAGCTCAGTCGGTTAGAGTGCCGGCCTGTCACGCCGGAGGTCGCGGGTTCGAGCCCCGTCACTCGCGCCATTTCTTTCCTTCCAGACCGTTATCGTCGTTTCCTCATGCATCGCATGAGGCGCATTTCCGTGGAAATTCTCCCCGCCGCGCCGAATGTTTCTGGCCGCTCTCCCGTCTTCGTATAGCTTGCCGAGCGAAGAGAGGGGATTCGCATGCGTAATGTCACCATGGCCTTGACGGGCCTTGCCGCGCTCGTGGCACTCAGCATCCTGTTCGGTTCTTGGTACACCATCGACCAGGGCGAGCGCGGGGTCATCCTGCGCTACGGCGCCGTCGCGGGCACTGCGGAGCCGGGCCTCGGCTTCAAGCTGCCGCTGATCGATTCGGTCGTGCGAATCTCCGTGCAGTCAAAAGCCGTCGTCTACGAGAAGATGGAGGCCTATAGCCGCGATCAGCAGCCGGCCGATATCCGCCTTTCGGTGAACTACCGCATTCCGGCCGATCGCGTCGAGGACGTCTATGCGACCTATGGCGGCGAGGACGGGCTGATGTCGCGGCTCATCGAGCGCAAGGTCTTCGAGGAAACGAAGACGGTCTTCGGCCGCTTCAATGCCGTGACGGCCATCCAGGAGCGTGGGCGGCTCAATGCCGAGGTCGCGACGGCGATCCAGGAGGGCGTCTCCGGCCCCGTCATCATAGATAGCGTGCAGATCGAGAACATCGACTTCTCCGATGCCTACGAGGCGAGCATCGAGCAGCGCATGCTGGCGGAGGTCGAGGTGCAGCGCCTGCGCCAGAACGCCGAACGCGAGAAGGTGCAGGCGGAGATCACCGTGACGCAGGCGCGTGCCCAGGCGGACGCCCGCCGCGCCGAAGCGCAGGCGCAGGCCGACGCCGTGCGGCTGGCCGCGCAGGCCGAGGCGGAAGCGATCAAGCTGCGCGGGGAAGCGGAAGCCGGCGCCATCAAGCTGCGCGGCGATGCGCTGCGCGACAATCCCGGCCTCGTCTCGCTGACGCAGGCGGAAAAATGGGACGGGCAGCTGCCGCGCACCATGCTGCCGGGCGGCTCGATCCCCATGCTCAATCTCAATGCGAACTGAGGGAAGGGCGGGGCCGCGGGGGGCTTTTCCGCCGCGCCTGCGGCGAAACGTCCCGCACGCCGCCTTTCATCGAATCGTAACGATTTAAAGAGGCCTGTCCCCGGCCTTCGGGGCGACAGGGAAAAGAACACAATGATTGCGGCGAAAGCCGGACAAAGCCTTGCGCGGGGACGCTCACTGCGCTAACGACGTGGGCGTTGCAACATACTTTATCGGCTTGCAGGTCTTCGACCATCAGGCGTCTCTCTGGCGCCCCGAGCAGGCAGGATGGACGCCAATGACTGAACTTCTCGGTTCCTATATCCCGATCGCCATCTTCATCGGTATCGCACTCGTGATCGGCATTGCCTTGCTGGTCGCGCCGTTTGCCGTCGCATACAAGGCCCCCGATTCGGAAAAGCTTTCCGCCTACGAGTGCGGCTTCAATGCGTTCGACGATGCGCGCATGAAATTCGATATCCGCTTCTACCTGGTGTCGATCCTCTTCATCATCTTCGACCTGGAAGTCGCCTTCCTCTTCCCCTGGGCCGTCTCCTTCGGCGACATGGGCTGGTTCGGCTTCTGGTCCATGATGGTCTTCCTCGGTGTCCTGACCATCGGCTTCATCTATGAATGGAAGAAGGGAGCACTCGAATGGGAGTAGCGCATACGAACAACACGCTCGTCGCGCCGCAGCCCAAGGGGATCATCGATCCCAACACGGGCAAGCCCGTCGGCAGCAATGACGCCTTCTTCGGCGAGATCAACAACGAGCTCGCCGACAAGGGCTTTCTGGTCACGTCCACGGACGAGCTCATCACCTGGGCCCGTACCGGCTCGCTGATGTGGATGACCTTTGGTCTGGCGTGCTGCGCCGTCGAGATGATGCAGCTCTCGATGCCGCGCTACGACGTCGAGCGCTTCGGCTTCGCGCCGCGCGCCAGCCCACGCCAGTCCGACGTCATGATCGTCGCCGGCACGCTGACCAACAAGATGGCCCCCGCGCTCCGCAAGGTCTACGACCAGATGCCCGAGCCGCGCTACGTCATCTCGATGGGCTCCTGCGCCAACGGCGGCGGCTACTATCACTATTCCTATTCGGTGGTGCGCGGCTGTGACCGCGTGGTGCCGGTCGACATCTATGTACCAGGCTGTCCTCCCACGGCGGAAGCGCTCCTCTACGGCGTGCTCCTGCTGCAGAAGAAGATCCGCCGGACCGGTACGATCGAACGTTAAGGGCAGGGGACTGACACGATGAGCGAAGCCCTCCAGGAGCTTTCCTCCCATATCGGCGAAGCGGCCGGCGGTCTCGTCGCCTCCGCCGATATCGCCTTTGGCGAACTCACCCTGAAGACGGACGGCGCCCGCGTCGTCGAGCTTCTGACCTTCCTGCGCGACGACGTGCAGTGCGGCTTCGTCAACCTCATCGACATCTGCGGTGTGGACTGGCCGGCGCGCGCCGAGCGCTTCGACGTGGTCTATCACCTCCTGTCGCCGCGCCAGAACCTGCGTATCCGCGTCAAGGTCGCGACCGGCGAGGACCAGCCCGTTCCGTCCGCCTGCGTGGTCTATCCGGGCGCCGACTGGTTCGAGCGCGAAGCCTACGACATGTACGGCATCCTCTTCACCGGCCACCCGGACCTGCGCCGCATCCTCACCGACTACGGTTTCGAGGGGCACCCGCTGCGCAAGGACTTCCCGACGACCGGCTTCGTGGAAGTGCGCTATGACGACGAGGTCAAGCGCGTCGTGTACGAGCCTGTCGAGCTGAAGCAGGAATTCCGCAACTTCGACTTCCTCTCTCCCTGGGAAGGCACGGACTATGTGCTGCCGGGCGACGAGAAGGCGAAGACGAACTGATTTTGGGTCGGGCGACCCGCTAGGGCGCCGGCCTCTGGAGCAAGCGGCATGAACGAGCACAACGTTCGCAACTTCAACATCAACTTCGGCCCGCAGCACCCTGCGGCGCACGGGGTTCTGCGTCTCGTCCTCGAGCTCGACGGCGAGATCGTCGAGCGCGTCGACCCGCATATCGGCCTCCTGCACCGCGGCACCGAGAAGCTGATCGAGACGAAGACCTATCTTCAGGCCGTGCCCTATTTCGACCGCCTCGACTACGTGGCGCCGATGAACCAGGAGCATGCCTTCGCGCTCGCCGTCGAGAAGCTGACGGGCACGGAAGTTCCGATCCGCGGCCAGCTCATCCGCGTGCTCTATTCCGAAATCGGCCGCATCCTCTCGCACCTCCTCAACGTGACGACCCAGGCCATGGACGTCGGCGCTCTGACGCCGCCGCTCTGGGGCTTCGAGGAACGCGAGAAGCTGATGGTGTTCTATGAGCGCGCCTGCGGCGCGCGCATGCACTCGGCCTATATCCGCCCGGGCGGCGTTCATCAGGACCTGCCGCACGAGCTGGTGGAAGACATCGGCAAGTGGATCGACCCGTTCCTCAAGACCGTCGACGACATCGACGAGCTGCTTACCGGCAACCGCATCTTCAAGCAGCGCAACGTCGATATCGGCGTCGTGAAGCTGGAAGATTGCTGGGCCTGGGGCTTCTCGGGCGTCATGGTGCGCGGTTCGGGCGCTGCCTGGGACCTGCGCCGCTCGCAGCCCTACGAGTGCTATTCCGATCTCGACTTCGACATCCCGATCGGCAAGAACGGCGACTGCTACGACCGTTACGTCATCCGCATGATCGAGATGCGCGAATCCGCCAAGATCATGCGCCAGTGCGTCCACCGCCTGCTCGGCGACGCCAAGGTCGGCCCGGTCTCCTCCATCGACGGTAAGATGGTTCCGCCGAAGCGCGGCCAGATGAAGCGCTCGATGGAAGCGCTGATCCATCACTTCAAGCTCTATACGGAAGGCTACCATGTGCCGGCCGGTGAAGTGTATGCGGCCGTGGAAGCGCCGAAGGGCGAGTTCGGCGTCTACCTCGTCGCCGACGGCACCAACAAGCCCTACCGCTGCAAGATCCGCGCGCCGGGCTATGCCCACCTTCAGGCCATGGACTTCATCTGTCGCGGCCACCAGCTTGCCGACGTCTCGGCGATCCTGGGCTCCCTCGACATCGTGTTCGGCGAGGTTGACCGCTGATGCCGAACGCAGCCCCTGCCGTGACCGCCGCGATCCCGACCGCCGCCTTCGCGAAGGCCGCCGCTCGGGCGCATGCGTCCGCGGGCTGCGCACTCATATTCCTTCAGAACGACACGCCGGCCCATGCCCGCGTCTCCGCCGGCAAGGCGGACGCGCGGCGCCGGCAGATTAACTGAGACAAGGCGTTACAGAATGTCCGTTCGTCGACTAGCCGATGACAATGTCCAGCCCGCCAGCTTCGCCTTCTCCAAGGAGAATGCGGCCTGGGCGAAGGCCACGATCAACAAGTATCCGAAGGGCCGTCAGCAATCGGCGGTCATTCCGCTGCTGATGCGGGCGCAGGAACAGGACGGCTGGGTCACCAAGGCGGCCATCGAATATGTCGCCGACATGCTCGACATGGCCTATATCCGCGTGCTGGAAGTCGCGACCTTCTACACGCAGTTCCAGCTTCTGCCGATCGGCACGCGCGCCCATGTCCAGGTCTGCGGCACGACGCCCTGCATGCTGCGCGGCGCGGAAGAGCTGATCAACGTCTGCAAGAAGCGCATCCACCCGGAGCCCTTCCACCGCAACGAGAGCGGCACGCTTTCCTGGGAAGAGGTCGAGTGTCAGGGCGCCTGCGTCAACGCGCCGATGATCATGATCTTCAAGGACAGCTACGAGGACCTGACGCCGACGCAGCTCGAGCACATCATCGATCGCTTCGATGCCGGCAAGGGCGCCGACGTCAAGCCCGGCACGCAGATCGACCGCATCTATTCGGCCCCGGCCGGTGGCCTCACCAGCCTCAACGAGCCGGAAGCGGCCGCGAAGAAGACGACCCGCGCCCGCAAGAGCGAAGACGAGAGCGTCAGCGTTCCCCCGTCGAACGCCGCCCGTGCCAAGACGGATGCCGACGAGACCGATCCCAAGCTGAAGACGCCCGCGACCGACAAGGCGCAAGCCGCGGCCAATGCCGAGGTGAAGGGCGAGACGCGCGCCGAGGGCGGCGATGCGGCGGCCAAGCAGCCGCTCGCCGCCAAGCCGTCGCTGGAGGACAAGAACCGTCCGGCCGGCATCGAACGCCCGGCGACGCCCGACGACCTCAAGCTCATCTCCGGCGTCGGCCCGAAGATCGAGGGCATCCTGCACGAGCTCGGCATCTTCACCTTCGCCCAGGTCGCTGCCTGGAAGAAGGCGGAGCGCGAATGGGTCGACGGATATCTGAATTTCAAGGGCCGCATCGAGCGCGACGACTGGGTCAAGCAGGCCAAGGCGCTCGCCAAGGGCGGCGAAGCGGAATACATCCGCGTCTTCGGCAAGAAGCCGCGGTAAAGGGGTGAATCATG
Source organism: Shinella sp. PSBB067 (assembly GCF_016839145.1). Taxonomy (NCBI): domain Bacteria; kingdom Pseudomonadati; phylum Pseudomonadota; class Alphaproteobacteria; order Hyphomicrobiales; family Rhizobiaceae; genus Shinella; species Shinella sp. PSBB067. Next base: position 1,088,113 of record NZ_CP069303.1, read on the forward strand.
CTTAAGGACCAGGATCGCATCTTCACCAATATCTACGGCACCAAGGACAAGTCGCTGAAGGGCGCCATGGCCCGCGGCCATTGGGACGGCACCAAGCAGCTTCTCGAAAAGGGCCGTGACTGGATCATCAACGAGGTCAAGGCCTCGGGCCTGCGCGGCCGCGGCGGCGCCGGCTTCCCGACCGGCCTCAAGTGGTCCTTCATGCCGAAGGAGAGCGACGGCCGTCCGCACTACCTCGTCGTCAACGCCGACGAATCCGAGCCCGGCACCTGCAAGGATCGCGACATCCTGCGCCACGATCCGCACACGCTGATCGAAGGCTGCGTGATCGCCTCCTTCGCCATGGGTGCGCATGCGGCCTATATCTACGTGCGCGGCGAGTTCATCCGCGAGCGTGAAGCCCTCCAGGCCGCCATCGACGAATGCTACGAGGCCGGCCTGCTCGGCAAGAACAACAAGCTCGGCTACGACATCGACATCTTCGTCCATCACGGCGCCGGCGCCTATATCTGCGGCGAGGAAACCGCGCTGCTCGAAAGCCTCGAAGGCAAGAAGGGTCAGCCGCGCCTGAAGCCGCCGTTCCCGGCGAACATGGGCCTCTACGGCTGCCCGACGACCGTCAACAACGTCGAGTCCATCGCCGTCACGCCGACGATCCTGCGCCGCGGCGCAAGCTGGTTCTCCAGCTTCGGCCGCCCGAACAATGTCGGCACCAAGCTGTTCATGATGTCCGGCCACGTCAACAGGCCCTGCACGGTCGAGGAGAGCATGGGCATCTCCTTCCGCGAGATGGTGGAAAAGCACGGCGGCGGCATTCGCGGTGGCTGGGACAACCTGCTCGCCGTCATCCCGGGCGGTGCGTCGTGCCCGGTCGTCAAGGCCGAGGACATGATGAACGTCACGCTCGACTTCGACGGCCTGCGCGAGGTGAAGTCCTCGTTCGGCACCGGCGGCATGATCATCATGGATCGCTCGACGGACATCATCAAGGCGATCTGGCGCATCTCGGCTTTCTTCAAGCACGAGAGCTGCGGCCAGTGCACGCCCTGCCGCGAAGGCACGGGCTGGATGATGCGCGTCATGGAGCGCATGGTGCGCGGCAACGCGCAGAAGCGCGAGATCGACATGCTCTTCGACGTGACGAAGCAGATCGAGGGCCACACGATCTGCGCGCTCGGCGACGCCGCGGCCTGGCCGATCCAGGGCCTCATCCGCAACTTCCGCCCCGAGATCGAGGCGCGCATCGACCAGTACACCGCCAATGCCATGGCGCATGGCGCGGTGCTGGAAGCAGCGGAGTAGGACGATGACGAAGCCGGTTGGACAGGATGCGAATGCGACCAAAGTCCCGCCGGCTGAAGCTGCCGGCGACGACCCGTTCGGGCTGTCGCCGTGGCTGAAGCAGATGCCGGACGTGCCGCTGCATCCGCTGATGGCGCATCCGATGGCGGCGATGGCCGCCACGACCGCGATCGGCTTCGCCATTGCCGGCCAGATGGCAGGGGCGATGCTGGGCGTGATGCAGAGCGCGGCGGAGCGGACGAAGGCGATGCTGGACGAGGCGGCGGAACCGACCGCCAGGGCCGAAGCCGCGAAAGAGACGGCAGCGCCGGTGAAGGCGAAGCCGGAGCTGCGGGTGGTTCCGAAGACGGAAACGCCAGCGGCGGAACCGAAGGTCAAGGTGGCGCGCGAAAGGAGCGCGACGCCGAAGACGGCGCAAGCGAGGCCGGCGCGCAAGGCGCCGGCGGCCAAAGCCGGGAAGGCCGATGACCTGAAGGCGATTTCGGGCATCGGGCCGAAGCTGGAGCAGGTGCTGAACGGCATGGGGCTCAAGCGCTACGCCGACATCGCTGCCCTGACGGACGCGGATGCGGCAAGGATCGAAGCCGAACTCGGGTTCAGCGGGCGCATCGCCCGCGACGGCTGGGTGGAGCAGGCAAGGACGCTGGCGAAGGGCAGGGGCTAGGGCCCGCCGGAACCGGCAGATGGAACAAAGGCCGAAGGGAAGGGCGAAGGCCCGGAGCGGAAGCCGGAGAATGGCGCTGGCAGGGCGGGGTTTCCCCGCGTCAGAAGCGGGATTGAGATATGGCAAAGCTGATAGTCGACGGAAAAGAAATTGAAGTCCCGGATCACTTCACGCTGCTTCAGGCGTGCGAGGAGGCGGGTGCCGAAGTTCCGCGCTTCTGTTTCCACGAGCGGCTGTCGGTTGCCGGCAACTGCCGCATGTGCCTCGTCGAGGTGAAGGGCGGCCCGCCGAAGCCGGCGGCCTCCTGCGCCATGGGCGTGCGCGACCTGCGTCCCGGCCCGAACGGCGAACCGCCGGAAGTCTTCACGACCACGCCGATGGTCAAGAAGGCGCGCGAAGGCGTGATGGAATTCCTGCTCATCAACCATCCGCTCGATTGCCCGATCTGCGACCAGGGCGGCGAATGCGACCTGCAGGACCAGGCGATGGCCTTCGGCATCGACAGTTCGCGCTACGCCGAGAACAAGCGCGCGGTCGAGGACAAGTATATCGGCCCGCTCGTCAAGACGGTCATGACGCGCTGCATCCACTGCACGCGCTGTGTCCGCTTCACCACGGAAGTCGCCGGCATCAGCGAACTCGGCCTCATCGGCCGCGGCGAGGACGCCGAGATCACCACCTATCTCGAACAGGCGATGACCTCCGAGCTGCAGGGCAATGTGGTCGACCTCTGCCCGGTCGGCGCGTTGACCTCCAAGCCCTTCGCCTTCACGGCCCGTCCGTGGGAACTGAACAAGACGGAATCCATCGACGTCATGGATGCCGTCGGCTCGGCCATCCGCGTCGATACGCGCGGCCGTGAAGTCATGCGCATCCTGCCGCGCGTCAACGAAGAGATCAACGAGGAGTGGATCTCCGACAAGACCCGCTACATCTGGGACGGCCTGAAGACCCAGCGTCTCGACCGCCCCTATGTCCGCAGTAACGGCCGTCTCCAGCCGGCAAGCTGGGCCGAGGCCTTCGGCGCCGTCAAGGCCGCCGTCGCCGGCAAGGCGGGCGAGCGCATCGGCGCCATCGCCGGTGATCTTGCCTCCGTCGAGGAAATCTTCGCGCTGCGCGAACTGATGACCGCGCTCGGCTCTGTCAACGTCGACTGCCGCCAGGACGGCTCGGCGCTCGACCCGTCGCTCGGCCGCGCCAGCTACATCTTCAACCCGACCATCGAAGGCATCGAAGAGGCCGACGCGCTGCTGATCGTCGGCTCCAACCCGCGCCTGGAAGCGGCCGTGCTCAACGCCCGCATCCGCAAGCGCTGGCGCATGGACAACTTCCCGATCGGCGTGATCGGCGCAGACGGCGATTTGCGCTATGGCTACGAATATCTCGGCGCCGGCGCGGATACGCTCTCCGGCCTCATCGACGGCTCGGTCAAGTTCGCCGCCAAGCTGAAGAAGGCCGAGCGCCCGATGATCATCGTCGGCCAGGGCGCGCTGTCGCGTCCCGATGGCCTCGCCGTCCTTTCGGCCGTTTCCGCCCTTGCGGAAAAGGTCGGCGCGGTGAAGGCGGGCTGGAACGGCCTTGCCGTGCTGCATACCGCGGCCGCGCGCGTCGGCGGCCTCGACCTCGGCTTCGTGCCGGGTGAGGGCGGCAAGACGGCGGCGGAGATGCTGACGGGCACGGACGTGCTGTTCCTGCTCGGCGCCGACGAGATGGACTTCGCGCAGAAGACCGCCTTCACGGTCTATATCGGCTCGCACGGCGACAACGCCGCCCATGTCGCCGACGTGATCCTGCCGGGTGCGGCCTATACAGAGAAGTCGGGCCTCTGGGTCAACACCGAGGGCCGCGTCCAGATGGGCAACCGCGCCGGCTTCGCGCCGGGCGACGCGCGCGAGGACTGGGCGATCCTGCGCGCCCTCTCCGACGTTCTCGGCAAGAAGCTGCCGTTCGATTCGCTTGCCCAGCTTCGCGAGAAGCTCTATGCCGCGCACCCGCATTTCGCCGCGATCGACGAGATTTCGCCCGGCGATATCGCCGATCTGTCCGCCCTTGCGAAAAAAGGCGGGACGATGGCGAATTCCGGGTTTGCGTCTCCGATCAAAGACTTCTATTTGACGAACCCGATAGCGCGCGCTTCCGCGGTCATGGCCGAATGCTCGGCTCTGGCCCGCAACAATTTCAAAGTCGCGGCGGAATGAGCGCGAAGGGATAAAGCATTATGGACGCTTTCGTTTCGACCTATGTCTGGCCCGCGGTGATCATGATCGCCCAATCGCTTCTGCTGCTGGTCGCGCTTCTGGTCTTCATCGCCTACGTGCTCCTTGCCGACCGCAAGATCTGGGCCGCCGTGCAGCTTCGCCGCGGCCCGAACGTCGTCGGTCCCTGGGGGCTCTTCCAGTCCTTCGCCGACCTTCTGAAGTTCGTCTTCAAGGAGCCGGTCATCCCGGCCGGCGCCAACAAGGCGATCTTCCTGCTCGCCCCGCTCGTCTCCGTGACGCTGGCGCTCGCCACCTGGGCGGTGGTGCCGCTCAACAACGGCTGGGTGATCGCCAACATCAATGTCGGCATCCTCTACATCTTCGCGATCTCCTCGCTCGAAGTGTACGGCATCATCATGGGCGGCTGGGCTTCGAACTCGAAGTACCCGTTCCTCGGCGCGCTGCGCTCGGCCGCGCAGATGGTCTCCTACGAAGTGTCGATCGGTTTCGTCATCGTCACGGTGCTGCTGTGCGTCGGCTCGCTGAACCTGACGGACATCGTCACGGCGCAGAGCGACGGCCTCGGCACGCGCCTCGGCCTGCCGCCGTCCTTCCTCGACTGGCACTGGCTGTCGCTGTTCCCGATGTTCGTGGTGTTCTTCATCTCGGCGCTCGCCGAGACGAACCGCCCGCCCTTCGACCTTCCCGAAGCCGAATCCGAACTCGTCGCCGGCTTCATGGTCGAATACGGCTCGACCCCGTACATGATGTTCATGCTCGGCGAATATGCCGCCATCTGCCTGATGTGCGCGCTGACCACGATCCTCTTCCTCGGCGGCTGGCTGCCTCCGGTCGACGTCTGGTTCCTCAACTGGGTCCCGGGCATCGTCTGGTTCGTCCTGAAGGCATCCTTCGTCTTCTTCATGTTCGCGATGGTGAAGGCCTTCGTGCCGCGCTATCGCTACGACCAGCTCATGCGTCTCGGCTGGAAGGTCTTTCTTCCGATCTCGCTGGCCATGGTCGTCATCGTTGCATTCGTGCTGAAGCTCACGGGTTGGTCCGCATGAGGACCGCCCTGATCTCCGGCAGCATTGGAGCTTGAAATGGCTAGTCTTTCGCAAGCCGTGAATTCGCTGTTCCTCAAGGAATTCGTCGGCGCGTTCTTCCTGTCGATGCGCTACTTCTTCCGCGCCAAGGCGACGGTGAACTACCCGTTCGAAAAGGGCCCGGTCTCCCCGCGCTTCCGCGGCGAGCACGCATTGCGCCGCTATCCCAACGGCGAAGAGCGCTGCATCGCCTGCAAGCTGTGCGAGGCCATCTGTCCGGCCCAGGCCATCACCATCGAGGCCGGCCCGCGGCGCAACGACGGCACGCGCCGCACCGTTCGCTACGACATCGACATGGTGAAGTGCATCTATTGCGGCTTCTGCCAGGAAGCCTGCCCGGTCGACGCTATCGTCGAAGGTCCGAACTTCGAGTTCTCGACCGAGACACGCGAGGAGCTCTACTACGACAAGCAGAAGCTTCTGGAGAACGGCGACCGCTGGGAGCGGGAAATCGCCCGCAACATCGCTATGGACTCGCCTTACCGCTGATATGCAGCGGAAAGGTAAAATGAAAGCATGTGCCTGACGAAGGGTCGTCAGGCTTCGACGGGGCAGGGGGAACCTTCTCCGGGGAAGACGAAAAGGCACCAAAATGGGTCTGCAGGCTCTATTCTTCTATCTGTTCGCCTTCGTGGCGGTGGCGTCCGCCTTCATGGTGATCGCGTCGAGGAACCCGGTCTATTCCGTGCTGTTCCTGATCCTCACCTTTTTCAACGCGGCCGGCCTGTTCCTCCTGACGGGCGCCGAGTTCCTGGCGATGATCCTGCTGGTCGTCTATGTCGGCGCCGTCGCGGTCCTCTTCCTCTTCGTCGTGATGATGCTCGACATCGACTTCGCCGAGTTGCGCGCGGGTGCCCTCGACTATGCCCCGGTCGGCGCGCTGATCGGCGTGATCCTCGCGATCGAGCTTCTGGTGGTCGCCGGCGGCTGGGCCATGTCGCCCGAGATCGCCAAGACCGCCTCCATGCCGATCCCGCCCATCAGCGAGCGCACGAACACGGCCGCCCTCGGCGACGTGCTCTATACGAACTACGTCTACTTCTTCCAGATCGCCGGCCTCGTGCTGCTGGTCGCCATGATCGGTGCGATCGTGCTGACGCTGCGCCACAAGCCGCACATCAAGCGCCAGGACATCCCGCAGCAGGTCGCCCGTACGCCGGCAACCGCCGTCGAGGTGGTCAAGGTAAAGCCGGGGCAGGGCATCTGAGGCCGCGCGGACAAGGAAAAGCATCATGGAAATCGGTATTTCCCACTATCTCACCGTCAGCGCCATCCTCTTCATGCTCGGCGTTTTCGGCATCTTCCTGAACAGGAAGAACGTCATCGTCATCCTGATGTCGATCGAGCTCATCCTGCTGTCGGTCAACATCAACATGGTCGCATTCTCGCACTTCCTGAACGACATCGTCGGCCAGGTCTTCGCGCTGTTCATTCTGACCGTCGCGGCAGCGGAAGCGGCCATCGGTCTTGCAATTCTCGTCGTCTTCTACCGTAACCGCGGTTCGATCGCCGTCGAAGACGTCAATATGATGAAGGGCTGATCGGGTCATGGATACCATCATCAAGGCAATCGTCTTCCTCCCGCTGATCGGCTTCCTGATCGCCGGTCTTGGCGGCAACGCCATCGGCGCCAAGGCGTCGGAATACATCACGTCCGGCTTCATGATCGTCGCGGCCGTACTCTCCTGGATCGTCTTCTTCAACGTCGCCATGGGCGAGACGGAGATGATCAAGGTCAGCGTGCTCACCTGGATCCAGTCCGGCAGCCTCGACGTCGAATGGGCGTTCCGCGTCGACACGCTGACGGCCGTCATGCTCGTCGTCGTCAATTCGGTCTCGACGCTCGTGCACGTCTATTCGATCGGCTACATGCACCACGACCCGCATCGGCCGCGCTTCTTCGCCTACCTCTCGCTCTTCACCTTCGCCATGCTCATGCTGGTGACGTCGGACAACCTGCTGCAGATGTTCTTCGGCTGGGAAGGCGTCGGCCTGGCGTCCTATCTCCTGATCGGCTTCTGGTACAAGAAGCCCTCGGCCTGCGCTGCCGCCATGAAGGCCTTCATCGTCAACCGCGTCGGCGACTTCGGCTTCGCGCTCGGCATCTTCTCGGTCTTCGTGCTGTTCGGCTCGATCAACTTCGACACGATCTTCGCGACGGCCGCAACCTATCTTCCGGCCGAAGGCGCCGCGGATGCCGCAGAGCCCGTCATCAACCTGTTCGGCATGAGCCTCGACAAGTCGCAGGCGCTCACCGCCACCTGCCTCCTGCTCTTCATGGGCGCGATGGGCAAGTCGGCGCAGTTCCTGCTGCACACCTGGCTGCCGGACGCCATGGAAGGCCCGACCCCGGTTTCGGCCCTCATCCATGCCGCCACCATGGTCACCGCCGGCGTCTTCCTGGTCGCCCGCATGTCGCCGATCTTCGAACTGTCGCATGACGCCCTGGTGGTCGTCACGCTGATCGGCGCCATCACCGCCTTCTTCGCGGCGACGGTCGGCCTTGTGCAGAACGACATCAAGCGCGTCATCGCCTATTCGACCTGCTCGCAGCTCGGCTACATGTTCGTGGCCCTCGGCATCGGCGCATACGGCGCGGCGATCTTCCACCTCTTCACGCACGCCTTCTTCAAGGCCCTCCTGTTCCTTGGCGCCGGCTCCGTCATCCACGCCGTCGATGGCGAGCAGGACATGCGCTACATGGGTGGCCTCAGGAAGCACATCCCGATCACCTTCTGGATGATGACGATCGGCACGCTGGCGCTGACGGGCGTCGGCATCCCGGGCACCGTTATCGGCTTTGCGGGCTTCTTCTCGAAGGACGCGATCATCGAGAGTACCTTTGCCTCGCACAGCCCGGTCGCCGGCTTCGCCTTCGCGCTCCTGGTGATCGCCGCGCTCTTCACGAGCTTCTATTCCTGGCGCCTGGCCTTCATGACCTTCTTCGGCAAGCCGCGCGCTTCCGCCGACGTCATGCACCACGTCCATGAATCGCCTGCCGTCATGCTGGTCCCGCTCTTCATCCTGGGCGCCGGCGCGATCTTCGCGGGCGTGCTGTTCGTCGAGTATTTCTACGGCCACCACTATGTCGAGTTCTGGCAGGGCGCGCTCTTCACGCTGCCGGAGAACGACCTGGTCAACGAGTACCACCACGTTCCGCTCTGGGTGAAGTGGAGCCCGTTCGCGGCCATGGCCATCGGCTTCGTCACCGCCTGGTACATGTACATCCGCTCGCCGGAGACCCCGAAGTACCTTGCCGAGCAGCACCGCGGTCTCTACCAGTTCCTGCTCAACAAGTGGTACTTCGACGAGCTCTACGACTTCCTCTTCGTCCGTCCGGCGAAGGCGCTCGGCACGTTCCTCTGGAAGAAGGGTGACGGCACCGTCATCGACGGCTTCGGCCCGAACGGCATCGCCGCCCGCGTCGTCGACGTCACCAACCGCGTCGTCCGCCTCCAGACCGGTTACCTCTATCACTACGCATTCGCGATGCTGCTCGGTATTGCAGCACTCGTCACATGGATGATGCTCGGGAGTTCCCTCTGATGACCGATTGGCCCATTCTTTCAGCGGTCACCTTCCTCCCGCTCGTCGGCGTGGCGCTCCTGCTGCTGACCCGCGAGGACAGCCCGTACGGCCGCCGCAACATCCTCAACGTGGCGCTGCTGACGACGGTCTTCACCTTCGTGCTCTCGCTCTTCATCTGGGTCGGCTTCGATTATTCGAACCCCGGCTTCCAGATGGTCGAGAAGCATGAATGGCTCGGCACCGGCATTTCCTACCATCTCGGCGTCGACGGCATCTCCATGCTGTTCGTCATCCTGTCGACCTTCCTGATGCCGTTCTGCGTGCTGGCGAGCTGGAACACCATCGAGAAGCGCCTGAAGGAATACATGATCGCCTTCCTGCTTCTGGAGGTGTTCATGGTCGGCGTGTTCGTCTCGCTCGACATCGTCCTCTTCTACGTCTTCTTCGAGGCGGGCCTCATTCCGATGTTCATCATCATCGGCGTGTGGGGCGGCAAGGATCGCGTCTACGCATCCTACAAGTTCTTCCTCTATACGCTGCTCGGCTCGGTGCTGATGCTGCTCGCCATCATGGCGATGTACTGGCAGGCCGGCACGACCGACATCACGGAACTGCTTGCCTACAACTTCCCGGCCCATATGCAGACCTGGCTATGGCTCGCCTTCTTCGCCTCCTTCGCGGTGAAGATGCCGATGTGGCCGGTCCACACCTGGCTTCCCGACGCGCACGTGCAGGCGCCGACGGCGGGCTCGGTGATCCTGGCCGGCGTCCTCCTGAAGCTCGGCGGCTACGGTTTCATCCGCTTCTCGCTCGCGATGTTCCCGCTCGCCTCCGACTATTTCGCGCCCTTCGTCTTCGCGCTGTCGGTCATCGCCATCATCTACACCTCGCTGGTGGCGATGATGCAGGACGACATCAAGAAGCTGATCGCCTATTCGTCAATCGCGCACATGGGCTATGTCACCATGGGCATCTTCGCGGCGAACACGCAGGGCCTCCAGGGCGCCATCTTCCAGATGCTCTCGCACGGCATCGTCTCCGGCGCGCTCTTCCTGTGCGTCGGCGTCGTCTACGACCGGCTGCACACCCGCGAGATCTCCGCCTATGGCGGCCTCGTCAACAACATGCCGAAATACGCCGTCGCCTTCATGGTCTTCACCATGGCCAATGTCGGCCTGCCGGGCACCTCGGGCTTCGTCGGCGAAATCATGACCCTGCTCGGCGCCTTCCGCGCCAATACCTGGGTCGCGTTCTTCGCCACGACCGGCGTCATCCTCTCGGCCTCCTACGCGCTGTGGCTCTACCGCCGCGTGATCTTCGGCGCGCTCGAGAAGGAAAGCCTGAAATCGCTGCTCGACCTGTCGGGCCGCGAGAAGCTGCTGCTCTATCCGCTCGTGATCCTGACGATCTTCTTCGGCGTCTATCCGGCACCGGTGTTCAATGTGACGGCGGCTTCGGTCGACGCGCTTCTCAACCAATATTCCGCGGCTCTGCAGGCGGCGCAGCAATCCGTTGCGCTCCTGGCGAACTGAGGACGGGACCCAAGACATGACTGCTGATACAATCCTTGCCAGCCTTCAGCTCTCGACGCCGGAGATCATCCTCGCCGTCGGCGGTCTGGTCCTGCTGATGATCGGTGTCTTCTCGGGCGAACGGTCGGGCACGACCGTGACCGGGCTCGCCGTCGCCGTGCTCATCATCGCCGGCCTCTGGCTGGTGCTGGCAACCGGCGAGGGCCAGGCCTATGGCGGCGCCTTCGTCTCGGACGCCTTCGCCAAGTTCATGAAGGTGCTGGCGCTGATCGGCTCCATCACCGCCATGGTGATGACGGTCGGCCATGCCCGCTCGGAGCAACTCGACCGCTTCGAGTTCCCGGTACTCGTCGTGCTGTCTACGCTCGGCATGCTGCTGATGATCTCGGCCAACAGCCTGCTGTCGCTCTATCTCGCACTCGAACTCCAGTCGCTCGCCCTCTACGTGCTCGCCGCAATCAACCGCGAGAGCCTGCGCTCGACGGAAGCCGGCCTGAAATATTTCGTTCTCGGCGCGCTGTCGTCGGGCATGCTGCTCTACGGCATGTCGCTGGTCTACGGCTTCACCGGCCATATCGGCTTCCAGGAGATCGCCGCGGCCCTGACCGCCGAAGGCCGTTCGCTCGGCCTCGTCTTCGGCCTGGTGTTCATCCTCGCCGGCCTTGCCTTCAAGATCTCGGCCGTGCCGTTCCACATGTGGACGCCGGATGTCTATGAAGGCGCGCCGACCCCGGTCACGGCCTTCTTCGCCGCCGCCCCGAAGGTCGCCGCCATGGCCATGCTGGTGCGCATCGTCATCGATGCCTTCCAGCCCGTCGTCGCCGACTGGCAGCAGGTCGTGGTCTTCATCTCCATCGCCTCTATGCTGCTCGGTTCCTTCGCCGCCATCGGCCAGCGCAACATCAAGCGCCTGATGGCCTATTCGTCGATCGGCCACATGGGCTATGCGCTCGTCGGCCTTGCCTCCGGCTCCATGGCCGGCGTGCGCGGCGTGGCGCTCTACATGCTCATCTACATGGTCATGACGCTCGGCACCTTCGCCTGCATCCTCGCCATGCGCCGCAAGGAAGGCGGCAATGTCGAGAACATCGACGATCTCGCCGGCCTTTCCTCGACCAACCCGTTCATGGCGACGGCGATGACGGTGCTGATGTTCTCGCTGGCCGGCATTCCGCCGCTGGCAGGCTTCTTCGCCAAGTACTTCGTCTTCATGGCGGCCATCGAGGCCCAGCTTTATGCGCTCGCCATCATCGGCGTGCTCTCCTCGGTCGTCGGCGCCTACTATTACCTGCGCGTCATCAAGGTGATGTGGTTCGACGAGCCGACCGGCGAGTTCGCCCGGACCTCGGGCGAACTGAAGCTGGTCTTCGGCCTTTCCGGCCTCTTCATGCTCGGCTACGTGCTGATCGGCGGGCCGATCGGCAATGCGGCCGAAGCTGCGGCGCGGACGTTCTTTTGAGCGGGTCCGCCAGTTCCTGCCGGATGTCGCTCGACGACTTCCGGCACGAGGCGCTCGCCGAGGTGGGCTCCACCAATACGGAATGCCTGGAGCGCGCCCGAAAGGGCGCGCTTTCCGGTCTCTGGATCACCGCCGGCCGGCAGACCGGCGGGCGCGGCCGGCGCGGGCGCGCCTGGTTCTCCGAGCCGGGCAATCTCTATGCCTCGCTGCTGCTGATCGACGCGGCACCGATGGACCGGCTCGGCTCGCTGCCGCTCGCCGTCGCCGTCGCCGTGCAGGACGCCATCCGCCGCATCATGCCGCTCGATGCGCCCGACGTCCTGATCAAATGGCCGAACGACATCCTGGTCGACCGGCGCAAGGTCTGCGGCATCCTTGTCGAGGGCGAAAGCCTGCCCGACGGCCGGCACGGCCTGGTGATCGGCATCGGCATCAACGTCGCCGTGGCGCCTGACGCCGGGCTCTATCCCGTCGCGACGCTGCGCGACTTCGGTGCCACGGCCGCACCCGAGGAACTCTTCGCCTTGCTCTTCCAGTCCATGGCGCAGACGCTCTCGCTCTGGAACCGCGGCCGCGGCATCGCGGCGATCATGGAGCGCTGGAAGCAGGTCGCCGGCGGCATCGGCGAGACCATAACGGTCAATCTGCCCGACCGTTCGATTTCCGGGCGCTTTGCCGGAATTGATGATACAGGTCTCCTGAAACTGGAGACGGATGACGGCGGCACGCGACTGATCGCGGCCGGCGACGTGTTTTTTGGATAGGATTATTTGAACCCGATGGCAAAAGAAGACGAACTGGTGTTCCTGCCGCTTGGCGGCGTCGGCGAGATCGGCATGAACCTCGCGCTCTACGGCTACGGCCCGAAGACGAACCGCCAGTGGATCATGGTCGATTGCGGCGTCACCTTCCCGGGGCCGGACCTGCCGGGCGTCGACCTCGTGCTGCCCGACATCCGCTTTCTCGCCGGCGAGCGCAAGAACCTCAAGGGCATCGTCATCACCCACGCCCACGAGGACCATTACGGCGCGCTGAACGAGCTGTGGCCGGGCCTCAACGTGCCGGTCTACGCCTCGCCGTTTACGGCCGGCATGCTGGAAGCCAAGCGCGACTACGAGCGCAGCCGCGTCGAGATCCCGGTGACGATCTTCAAGCAGGGCGACAGGATCAATCTCGGCCCGTTCGAGATCGAGGCCATCGGCGTCAACCACTCCATTCCCGAGCCGATGTCGCTGGCGATCAAGACCCCGCTCGGCACCGTCATCCACACGGGCGACTGGAAGATCGACCTCGATCCCTCGCTCGGGCCGCTGACGGACGAGGCACGCTTCCGCAAGCTCGGCGACGAGGGCGTCCTCGCGCTGATCTGCGACAGCACCAATGCCGTGCGCGACGGCATTTCCCCGTCCGAGCACGAGGTCTCGGAAAGCCTGACGAAGATCATCGAGAGCGCCGAGGGCAGGGTGGGCATCACCACCTTCTCCTCGAATGTGGGACGTATCCGCTCCATCGCCCAGGCCGCGGAAGCCGCCGGCCGCGAGGTGCTGCTGCTCGGCAGCTCCATGAAGCGCGTGGCGGACGTGGCGCGCGACATCGGCCTGATGGAGGGCCTGAAGCCCTTCATCGCCGAGGACGAATTCGGCTATATCCCGCGCGACAAGGTGGTCGTCATCCTGACGGGCAGCCAGGGCGAGCCGCGCGCGGCGCTCGCCAAGATCGCCCGCGACGAGATGCGCAACGTCGCCTTCACCGCCGGCGACACGATCATCTTCTCCTCGCGCGCCATTCCCGGCAACGAGAAGGCGATCAACGACATCAAGAACGGCCTGGTCGAGCAGGGCATCCATATCATTACCGACGCCGAGGCGCTGGTGCACGTTTCCGGCCATCCGCGCCGCAACGAGCTCCAGCAGATGTACGGCTGGGTGCGCCCGAAGATGGTCGTGCCCGTGCATGGCGAGGCGGTGCATCTGACCGCCCATGCCGAGCTTGCCGCACAGTCCGGCATCGCCGAGGTGCCGCGCGTGCGCAACGGCGACGTGCTGAAGCTCGCCCCCGGCATGCCCGAGGTCGTCGACCACGCCCCCTACGGCCGCATCTTCAAGGACGGCAATCTCATCGGCGATTACGAGGAGATGGGCATCGGCGACCGCCGCAAGCTCGCCTTCGTCGGCCACGTCGCCGTCAGCGTCCTGCTCGACAGCCGCTACGACTTCATGGGCGACCCGGAGGTCGAGCCCTTCGGCCTGCCGCAGTTCGACGACGAGGGCGAGGACATGGGCGACACGCTCTATGACGCCGTGCTCGGCGCCGTCGAAAGCATCCCGCGCGCCCGCCGCAAGGATCTCGAAATGGTGCGCGAGGCGGTGCGCCGCGCCGTGCGCTCCACCGCGAACGAGATCTGGGGCAAGAAGCCCGTCGTCACGGTGTTCCTGACGAAGGTCTGATTTGCGTTCCGGGGCTCGGGTGATATGGGGATGGCGTCCCCTTCATCCGGCCCGTCCGGGCCACCTTCTCCCATCCGGGGCGGCCAAAGGAGAGAATGCATGCTCGGAAAGGTCAACCATATCGCCATCGCCGTGCCGGACCTTGCCGCTGCCATCGCGACCTACCGCGACACGCTCGGCGCGACGGTCTCCGCCGCCGAGGCGCTGCCGGAGCATGGCGTGACGGTGGCCTTCGTCGAGCTGCCGAACACCAAGGTGGAACTGCTGGAACCCCTGGGCGAAGCCTCGCCGATTGCCGCCTTCCTGGAAAAGTCGCCCGCCGGCGGCATGCATCATATCTGCTACGAGGTGGACGATATCCTCGCCGCCCGCGACAAGCTGGTGGCGAGCGGCGCGCGCGTCCTTGGCGACGGAAACCCGAAGACCGGCGCCCATGGCAAGCCGGTGCTCTTCCTCCATCCCAAGGATTTCCTCGGCACGCTGGTGGAGCTGGAAGAGGTGTGACAGCACGCCGCCCATTGTCTGTTTGAACTTCCGCGCCGACGGGCGTAAAAGGGCCGCTGCCGCACGAGGGACCGTCCATGCAGTTCTTTTCCTATTTCGCCGTCTATTTCATCGTCTGGTGGATCACGCTCTTCGCCGTCCTGCCCGTCGGGCTGAAGACGCAGGCGGAGGCGAACGACGTGGTGCCCGGCACGGTGGAAAGCGCACCTGCGCGCTTTCGCGGCGGCCGCGTCGTGTTGATGACGACGCTCGTCTCCGCCTTCATCTATGGCGCCTATATTTTCGCCATGCAGCTCGGCTACGGCATCGACGCCATCCCCCAGCTCGTCCCGATCCACGAATAGACGGCCGCCACAAAGGTTAACGAGCGTTAGCAGGCAGGAAGCAAGGCATTTCATTCCCGCCGGGACGCGGCGAAAAAGTCTTCCATTTGCCTCTTGTCAGATTCTGCGTCGGAAAAACGGTTATGCGGCCCCGCCGGGCGCCGGTGACGTAGCGTCAGCCATCGCCTGTCCGACCGTGCGTAAGCGTGGTGCCGCAATGCCTCATGCGGTGTGCGGCTTTGACGCATGGAATCCGCGGCCGAATTTTGCGAAGGGAGGAGGGCAAGTAAAAAAGGCAAAAAAAAACAAGGCCGAAAGCCTTGTTTTACAGGTATCGCGTGATCTTTATCCGTTGTGCGGTGGCAGCGTCTGCGCGCGCCAAAGATCTGATCCTCCCAAGACTTGACCGCGAAATTGGCTGGAATTTGTACTTCCTGCCTGTTTTGTGAGCCGAAACTAGCCCAAAGCTTGGGCGTTGTCATCCGCTTTTTTTGCATTTTTGCTACACTGGAATAAAATTTTTCCGTTGACAAGCTACGCGCAATTTCCGTTATTGGCGCCCCCATTTTTCTGCCACATTTGTGCGGGCTGCCGAGTCCGGTGGACAGTGCTTCGCGCCGACGCCCCCGTTCGGCCCTGCCGGGTTCCCTTCCTCCCGCGAAGCGTTTATGAACGCGTGAAAATCAACGTCATTTTGCCCGATTCCCGAAATAGGGCGGATCAGTCACTCCGGAACCCGATATGCGCCTTTCCCGCTTCTTCCTGCCCATCCTCAAGGAAAACCCCAAGGAGGCCGAGATCGTCTCCCACCGGCTCATGCTGCGTGCGGGCATGATCAAGCAGCAGTCCCAGGGCATCTATACCTGGCTGCCGCTCGGCAAGCGCGTCCTCGACAAGGTGAACGCCATCATCCGCGAGGAGCAGAACCGCTCCGGCGCCGTCGAGCTTTTGATGCCGACGCTGCAGTCGGCCGATCTCTGGCAGGAAAGCGGCCGCTACGACGCCTATGGCAAGGAGATGCTGCGCATCAAGGACCGCCAGGAGCGCCCGATGCTCTACGGTCCGACCAACGAGGAGATGATCACGGACGTCTTCCGCTCGTTCGTGAAGTCCTACAAGGACCTGCCGCTCAACCTCTATCATATCCAGCTCAAGTTCCGCGACGAAATCCGTCCGCGCTTCGGCACCATGCGCTCGCGCGAGTTCCTGATGAAGGACGCCTATTCCTTCGACCTCAACCGCGAGGGCGCCGTGCATGCCTATAACCGCATGTTCGCGGCCTATCTGCGCACCTTCTCGCGCATGGGCCTGCGCGCCATCCCGATGCGCGCCGATACCGGCCCGATCGGCGGCGATCTCAGCCACGAGTTCATCATCCTGGCCGATACGGGCGAATCCGAAGTCTTCTGCCACAAGGACTTCCTGAACCTCGACGTGCCCGCCGAAGACACCAACTTCGAGGACGTCGCGGGCCTGCGCGCCATCTTCGAGAAGTGGACCTCGCGCTATGCCGCGACCTCGGAAATGCACGACGCGCCCGCCTTCGAGGCGATCCCGGAAGGCGAGCGCCTGTCCGCCCGCGGCATCGAGGTCGGTCATATCTTCTATTTCGGCACGAAATATTCCGAAGCCATGGGCGCCAAGGTGCAGGGCCCCGACGGCAAGGAGCATACCGTGCACATGGGCTCCTACGGCATCGGCCCGACGCGCCTCGTGCCCGCGATCATCGAAGCCTCGCACGACGAGAACGGCATCATCTGGCCGAAGGCCGTCGCGCCCTTCGAGGCCATCGTCATCAACATGAAGTCGGGCGATGCGGCCTGCGACGCGGCCTGCGAGACGATCTACGGTGCGCTGCTGAAGGCCGGCGTCGACGTGCTCTACGACGACAAGGACGAGCGTGCGGGCGCCAAGTTCGCCACCGCCGACCTCATCGGCGCGCCGGTGCAGGTCATCGCCGGCCCGCGCGGCGTGGCGAACGGCGAGGTCGAGATCAAGGATCGCAAGACCGGCGAGCGAGAGACGCTGACCATCGAGGCGGCCATCAACCGCCTGACGTCCGGCAACTGACGCATGGCCGGCGGTAACGGGAGGAAACATGGCTGACGCAGCGAGCGGTGCATCCGCAACCGAGGCTCAGGCCTTCAAGAAAAGCCGCCCGTTCTCCGCTTTCGAGCGGATGGTCGCCTGGCGCTACCTGCGCTCGCGGCGCAAGGAAGCCTTCATCTCCGTCATCGCCGGCTTTTCCTTCATCGGCATCATGCTCGGCGTGGCCACCCTCATCATCGTCATGGCGGTCATGAACGGCTTCCGCACCGAGCTCATTTCCCGAATCCTCGGCGTCAACGGCCACATGATCGTCCAGCCGATCGACAGCCCGCTGAACGACTATTCCAAGCTGGCCGAACGCCTTGCCGCGGTGCCGGGCGTGACGATGGCGATCCCGCTCGTCGAGGGCCAGACGCTTGCGCAGGGAACGGCGGGCGGCGGGACGGGCGCGCTGGTGCGCGGCGTGCGCGCCGACGACCTTGCGAAGATGAAGGCCGTCTCCGACCATATCAAGGAGGGCGACCTCGTCGGCTTTGCCACCGGCGGCGGCGTCGCCATCGGCGCGCGCATGGCCGAATCCCTCGGCCTCAGTGCCGGCGGCCAGATCACGCTCGTCGCGCCCGAGGGCGACGTCACGCCGCTCGGCGTGAACCCGCGCGTGAAGACCTACACGGTCTCCGCCGTCTTCGAGATCGGCATGTCGGAATACGACGCCTCGATCATTTACATGCCGCTGGAGGAAGCCCAGCTCTACTTCAATTCCGAGGGTGTCGTGCAGTCGATCGAGCTGTACGTCTCCAATCCGGACGCCGTCGACCAGCTTCGCCAGCCGCTGGAGGCCGCCGCCGAGCGGCAGATCTTCATCACCGACTGGCGCCAGCGCAACCGCACCTTCTTCTCGGCGCTGGAAGTCGAGCGAAACGTCATGTTCATGATCCTGACGCTGATCGTGCTCGTCGCCGCGCTCAACATCATCTCCGGCCTCATCATGCTGGTGAAGGACAAGGGCAGCGACATCGCGATCCTGCGCACCATGGGCGCGACATCGGGCGCCATCATGCGCATCTTCTTCATGACGGGGGCGGCGATCGGCACGGTCGGCACCTTTGCCGGCGTGCTGCTCGGCGTCGTCGTCTGCCTCAATGTCGAATCGATCCGCCAGTTCTTCTCCTGGATCTCGGGCACGACGCTGTTCAACCCCGAGCTCTACTTCCTCAGCCAGCTTCCGGCCGACATGAATGCCGGCGAGACGGTCTCGGTCATCCTCATGGCGCTGGCGCTCTCGTTCCTCGCGACGATCTTCCCCGCCTGGCGTGCCTCCAGGCTCGATCCCGTCCAGGCCCTCCGGTACGAATAGGAACAGAACGCATGACTGCGCGCGCGGCTTTGGAACTCAAGGGCATCGAACGGCACTACGGCCAGGGCGAGACGGTGCTGGCTATCCTCAAGGGGGCGGACTTCACGCTGAAAAGCGGCGAGACGGTCGCGCTGGTCGCCCCGTCCGGCACCGGCAAGTCGACGCTGCTGCACATCGCCGGCCTGCTCGAAAAGCCCGATGCCGGCGAGGTCATCGTCAACGGCCATTCCTGCGCCGAGCTTTCCGACGACCAGCGCACGGCGATCCGCCGCGGCGAGATCGGTTTCGTCTACCAGTTCCACCATCTGCTGCCGGAATTCACGGCGCTCGAAAATATCATGATGCCGCAGCTCATCGGCGGCCTCTCCAAGGCGGAGGCGCGCGAGCGCGCCGCCCAGCTTCTCGACTACATGCGCATCGGCCACCGCGCCGACCACCGCCCGTCCGAGCTCTCCGGCGGCGAGCAGCAGCGCGTCGCCATTGCAAGGGCCGTCGCCAATGCGCCGCTCGTCCTGCTCGCCGACGAGCCGACCGGCAACCTCGATCCGGAGACCGCCGGCTACGTCTTCGAGGCGCTGGAAGCGCTCGCCCGCCAGTCCGGCCTTGCCTCGCTGATCGCGACCCACAACCACGAACTCGCCGGCCTCATGGATCGCCGCGTGACGATCGAGGACGGCCTCGTGCGCGAGCTTGCCTGATTAGCGGCCGGCTCCGCGCATCGCGCGGCCGCTCTCTCCCTTCCAGTCCATGAGCCGTAGGAACCGCGCCTTGCCGGCGACAAGGCGGCCTTCGCCCTTGCGCTTGCCGGCCGGTGCGCCGAGGTCGCGGAACACCATCCTGTTTCCCCAGCATCCTTCCGCGTCCCGTGAGAAATCCTCCGGCATCGCTCCAGATTGGCTGCGAAAAGCTGTTGACATGAGAACAAAAATCGAACAAATTAAAAACATAACAGGAAAGGGAGCCACATGACCGATTTTCTTCGCGATCTTGCTGCATTCACCTCCGTCGCCATGTTCGTCGCCAGCTTCTCCGTCATCCTCTTCGGCATCTGACGGCGGAATGTCGTCCGCCGCCATGGCGTCGATATGAACCATGCGTGGAAACCGGGTGCAAAGCCAAGAACCTTCTGGACGGGACGGGGTCGAATCCGCTTAAGCTCTCCATCTGATCGGAAGGAAGATGCGGATGGCCGGCGAAGCACCAGGGACGGATGACGAGAAGATCGCGCAGACGCCGGAATTCGTGCATCTGCGCGTGCATTCGGCCTTCTCGCTGCTGGAAGGCGCCCTGCCGATCAAGAAGATCATCGGCAAGGCCATATCGGACCGGCAGCCGGCGATCGCCATCACCGACACCAACAATCTCTTCGCGGCCCTCGAATTCTCGCAGAAGGCGATCGGCGACGGCATCCAGCCGCTGATCGGCTGCCAGCTGTCGATCGACATGGAGGACGAAGGCGAGGGGGAGCGGCGCGGCCCGCAGGCGCAGCTCCAGAAGCTGCCCTCGATCGTCCTGCTCGCGGCGAGCGACGCCGGCTATGTGCGGCTCGTCGATCTCGTCAGCCGCGCCTATCTCGGCGGTGAGGGCAACCAGTCGACCCGCATCGCCTTCAACTGGCTGGAGGAGGGCACCGAAGGGCTGATCGCGCTTACCGGCGCGCGCGGCGGGCCGGTCGACATGGCCTTCCTCGCCGGCCAGCCGGCTGTCGCCAAGGCGCGGCTCGATGCATTGAAGCGCGTCTTCGGCGACCGGCTCTATATCGAGCTGCAGCGCCACGGGCGCTACGACCGGCAGCACGAGCGGCGTATGGTCGAGCTTGCCTATGCCGAGGACGTGCCGCTGGTCGCCACCAACGAGCCCTTCTTCCCCGCGCCGGACGACTACGACGCGCACGACGCTCTGATGGCGGTGGCGCACAATGCGATGGTCTCGGACGACAACCGCTTCCGCCTGTCGCCGGACCACTATCTCAAGAGCCGCAAGGACATGGCGAAGCTCTTCGCCGACCTGCCGGAAGCCCTGGAGAACACGGTGGAGATCGCCCGGCGCTGCTCCTTCGTGCTGAAGACCCGCGGGCCGATCCTGCCGCGCTTCACCGGCGCGACGGACGATCCGGAAGAGGCGGAGCGCGCCGAAACGGCCGAGCTGCGCCGCCAGGCCGTCGAGGGCCTCGAGAGCCGCATGGCCTTGCTCGGCCTGACGCCTGGCTATACCGAACAGGATTACCGGGAGCGGCTGGACTTCGAGCTCGGCGTCATCGAGCGCATGAAGTTCCCCGGCTACTTCCTCATCGTTTCCGACTTCATCAAGTGGGCCAAGCAGCACAACATTCCCGTCGGTCCCGGCCGTGGTTCCGGCGCGGGCTCGCTCGTCGCCTATGCGCTCACCATCACCGACGTCGATCCCTTGCGCTTCTCGCTGCTCTTCGAGCGCTTCCTCAACCCGGAACGCGTCTCGATGCCCGACTTCGACATCGACTTCTGCCAGGACCGCCGCGAAGAGGTGATCCGCTACGTCCAGCAGAAGTACGGCCGCGAGCAGGTGGCGCAGATCATCACCTTCGGTTCGCTGCAGGCCCGCGCGGCGCTGCGCGACGTCGGGCGCGTGCTTGAGATGCCCTATGGCCAGGTCGACAAGATCTGCAAGCTCGTGCCGAACAACCCGGCCAACCCGACGCCGCTTTACAAGGCGATCGAGGAGGAGCCGAAGCTGCAGGAGGAGGCGGAGAAGGAGCCGGTCGTCGCCCGCCTGCTCGACATCGCCCAGAAGATCGAGGGCCTCTACCGCCACGCCTCGACCCACGCCGCCGGCATCGTGATCGGCGACCGGCCGCTCTCCCAGCTCGTGCCGATGTACCGCGATCCGCGCTCCGACATGCCGGTCACCCAGTTCAACATGAAATGGGTGGAGCAGGCCGGCCTCGTGAAGTTCGACTTCCTCGGCCTCAAGACGCTGACCGTCCTCAAGACCGCCGTCGACTTCATCCGCAAGCGCAATATCGAGGTGAAGCTCGAAAGCCTGCCGCTCGACGACGGGCTGACCTACGAGATGCTCTCGCGCGGCGAGACGGTCGGCGTGTTCCAGGTGGAAAGCGCGGGCATGCGCAAGGCGCTGATCGGCATGCGGCCAGACTGCATCGAGGACATCATCGCGCTCGTGGCGCTCTACCGCCCCGGCCCGATGGAGAACATTCCGGTCTACAACGCCCGCAAGCACGGCGAGGAGGAGATCGAGTCGATCCACCCGAAGATCGACCATCTGCTCAAGGAGACGCAGGGCGTCATCGTCTACCAGGAGCAGGTGATGCAGATCGCCCAGGTCCTGTCCGGCTACTCCCTCGGCGAGGCCGACCTTCTGCGCCGCGCCATGGGCAAGAAGATCAAGGAGGAGATGGACAAGCAGCGCGCCCGATTCGTCGACGGCGCGGTGAAGAACGGCGTCTCCAAGCCCCAGGCCGACCTGATCTTCGACCTGCTCGCCAAGTTCGCCAACTACGGCTTCAACAAGTCGCACGCCGCCGCCTACGCCATCGTCTCCTACCAGACGGCCTATCTGAAGGCGCATTACCCGGTCGAGTTCCTCGCCGCGTCGATGACCTACGACATGTCCAACACGGACAAGCTGAACGATTTCCGGCAGGATGCCGCGCGGCTCGGCATCGAGGTCGTCCCGCCCTCGGTGCAGACGTCGTTCGCCCATTTCGAGACGGGCGAGAACCGCATCTATTACGCGCTTGCCGCCATCAAGGGCGTCGGCGAGGCGGCCGTGCAGCACATCGTCGAGGTCCGCGGCGATGCGCCGTTCAGGAACCTGGAGGATTTCTGCGCGCGCATCGATCCGAAATTCGTCAACCGCCGCGTCTTCGAAAGCCTGATCGTCGCCGGCGCCTTCGATTGCTTCGGCCATGACCGGGCTGCCATGATCGCCGGCCTCGACCGCCTGCTCGGCGCGGCCCAGCGCGCCCAGGAGAACAAGACGAGCGGGCAGGGCGACATCTTCGGCATGGGGGCGGCGACCGGGCCGGAGGTCATCACGCTGCCGCCCTATACGCCCTGGCTCGCCTCGGAGAAGCTGCACCGCGAGTTCCAGGTGCTCGGCTTCTTCCTGTCGGCGCACCCGCTCGATACCTATGCCCCCATCCTGGCGAAGATGCGCGTGCAGACCTTCGGCGATTTCTCCGCCGCGGTGAAGCGCGGCGCCACTGCCGGCCGTCTTGCCGGCACGGTGACCTCCAGGCAGGAGCGCAAGACCCGCACCGGCAACAAGATGGGCATCGTCGCCTTCTCGGATTCCTCCGGCCAGTTCGAGGCGGTGCTGTTCTCGGAAATGCTGAACCAGTACCGCGATCTTCTGGAGCCCGGCAAGTCTCTGGTCATGACGGTGCAGGCGGAGGAACGCCCGGAGGGCATCGGCCTTCGCATCCAGACCCTGCGCTCGCTGGAGGAGGAATCGCTCCACACCCAGAAGGCGATGCGCGTCTATGTGCGTGATTCCGGCCCGCTCCGCTCCATCGCCGCCCATCTCAACACGAAGGGCGACGGCCTCGTCTCCTTCATCGTCATCAAGGACAACGGCCAGCGCGAGATCGAGGTGGAGCTCAACGACCGCTTCCGCATCTCCCCCGAAATCGCCGCCGCCATGCGTTCGACCCCGGGGGTGCTGGACGTGGAACTGGTATAGCGGGGCATCCCGCTCAAGCCTAGGCCGCCGGCTTTGCTCCGAGAGTGCGCCGTGACGGCTCGCGCCGATGAAGGTAGACGGCGAAGGTGTCCCAGGGCGGGGTGTCGGAAGCCTGCGACAGCAGGCGGCCGGCTTCCCCGCGGTGGTAGCCTGCATGAAGCGCCACATGGAGCAGCATTTCCGCCCGCGTCATCGCGCCGTCGTCGCCATCGGTAAAGGTGAAGGCGATGGTCTCGGAGAGGTCCGGCGCCGGCATGCCGTGAAGATAGTCGAGATACCACCGGTCGGAGGCCGAGACCGCGGCGCGCAGGGCATCGAGCGTCGGCGTCTCGGCCGTGTTGTCGGAGAGATAACCGTGCGGCCTGCCGGAAAGGTGGCCTGCGAATATCCGGGCGACGACATGGGAATGGTTGATCAGCCGGAGGGCGTCGTGAAGCGTGGCGGCCTGCCGCTCCGTATCGAGCGTTTCCAGCTTGTCGAAAAGATCGCCGTTCGCCCAGGCGTGATAGCCGAAGAGTTCCCTTAGCATTGCCGTCATCGTGCATCTCCTTCCAGGGCATTGCGAATGCGAGTAAACTGCTCACATTCTGGCAGGGAGGAAGTCGATGTCTACTCGCATTGCGAAAAGGAGCCTGGCGATGCGCAAGGAGCCGCGCCAGTCGCGCTCGCGGGTGACGGTCGAGGCGATCCTCGATGCGGGCGCTCGCATTTTGAGCGACGAAGGCTGGGCCGCCTTCACGACGAACAGGGTCGCCGAGGTCGCGGGCGTGAGCATCGGCTCGCTCTACCAGTATTTTCCCGACAAGCTTTCCCTGGTCGATGCGATCCGCAGCCGCCACCTGGAGGATAGCATGGCGGTCCTGCGCGGGGCGCAGGCGGATGCCCTTTCGCCGTCCGCCTTCGCGGTTTCCGTCGTGCGCGGGATGATCGCCGCGCACAGCCGCTATCCTGGCCTCCATCGGGTGCTTCTCGACGAAGCGCCCGCGACGGACGATTATCGCGATCCGGACAGCGAATTCGAAGTCGCATTCCTCGGCCTCTACGCGAAGGCTATTGCCTCATGCCGCAAGGGCGCGGTCACGACGGAAGATTGCGAGGCCGCGCGCATCCTGTCGGATGCCATCGACGGGGTCATCCACAACGCGGCCCGGCGGGGCACGTTGGGCGATCCCGCCGTCGCGAGCGGATTGGTGCGGCTCGTCAGCCTCTATCTCGGCGATGCGTCGGCATCGCCGCCCGGGCCGGTCGTCAATTGACGAGCGTGATCGACGATCTCTTTTTCTTCTTCTTGCCCTGCACGACCGAGGCATCCGCCTTCTGCACCTTGCGGGTCACGGTGATGAAGTCCGTGCCGTCGCCGGTTTCCGGGCCGAGGCCGGTGTCGGAGATGGAGAGGGACGCGCCTTCGCTCATCAGGCCGGAAATGCGCATGCGCATCTCCTCGGGAATGTCGAGGCGGTCGAGGGTCTTCGCGGTGGCGTCGGGCGCCGACGCATCGGCCTCCGTGGTGATGCCGAGGCGCTTCATGGTGGCCTTCGGGAGCTGGTTGTCCATGCTCACGCCGTACCATTCGGCCGTGCCCTTGTCGGCATCGACGTCGCGGGCGATGAGGAAATGCGTGCCGAGCGCGATCTCCGCGTCGCGGATGGTGATCGGCTCCTCGATGAGCGGCTTGAACTTCTGGCGCACGAGGATCCGGCCGTTCGGCGGCGTTCCCTTTCCGGCCTTCGCATAGACGGCGGCAAGCAGATCGGGTGTCGCCATGCCATCCTCCTTGAGGCCTTCGGCAAGCTGGAAGGCGCGGATGGCCGAGACGGTCTGCCTGCCGTGGCGCCCGTCCGGTGTGCCGGCGTCGTAGCCGAGGGCGGTCAGCGCCGCCTGAAGGTCCATCAGCAATTCGCGCTCGCCGCGGCGGGTGACGAGGATGCGGATCGGGTCCTGCTCGGTCTTCTGGATGATGGGCTCGACGATCGACGGCTTCGGATCGGTCATCGCGACCTCGACGCTCCTGCCGCCGGCCTCGATGAGGGCAGGGCGAAGGTCGGCGTCGGAAAGGAGCGGCGTATCGGGCACCACGACCGAGGGCCTGAACAGCGCGGCATGCGCGATGGGCTGCGGCGCGGTCTCGCGGTCGGTGATCAGCACATGGCCGCCGCGCCGGGTAAGGGAGAACAGCGTCTTGGCAAAATCGTTCGGCAGGCGCACGCAGCCATGCGAGGCGGGATAGGACGGCACGCTGTTGGAGGCGTGCAGGGCGATGCCCGACCAGGTGAGCCGCTGCATGAAGGGCATCGGCGCGCTGTCGTAGATGTTGGAGAAATGCGTGCGTTTCTTTTCGAGGATGGAGAAGATGCCTGTCGGCGTCGAATGGCCGGCCTTGCCGGTGGAAACCCGCGAGGTGGCCACGACGACACCGCCGTCGTAAATCTTCAACTCCTGCAGGTCCTTCGAAACCATGATCTGGAGCGGACCCTCCAGCGTTCCGCCGAGCACCGTGGTGCAGCTCAGCATCAGGCCCAGAACGCTCATGCCGGTGGCGAGGCGAAACTTCATGTAACCCATCCATACGCAATACAAACCGGCGGAAAGCGTACGGCATCGGGTTTAAGGAAGGCTTGATGCGCCGGGAAGCGGCCTCCGATCCGCGCCGTCCAGATGCATCGGGAAAGGCCGGCCGGCCGGGCGTTCAGTCGCCGGGCTCGCCGATTTTTCCCGCTGTCTTGACGGTCAATTTTCCGTGAAAACGCTCGGGGCCGGATCTGCCGAACGTATAGCCGGTCTCCACGCTCTCCTTGCCGAACTTGTCGCGCAGCGCGTTCATCGCTGCTTCCGCGGCGGCGCGGCGTGCGGCGGCCGGGTCGACGAGGTCGGGCGGATCGGCCCGTTCGGGATCGGCAAGGTCGCTGACGCCGATGCCGATCAGCCGGTACTTCGTGCCGTCCGCCTCCTTGCGCAGAAGCTCCATGCCCGTGCGGAAGATCCGGTCGGCGAGCATGGTCGGGTCTTCGAGCTTGCGGTTGCGCGTGCGGCTCCTGAAGTCCGCCGTCTTCAGCTTGAGGACGACCGTCTGGCCGGCGATGCCGGATTTGCGCAGCCGCGTGGCGACCTTCTCGCTCAGCCGGCGCAGATGCGAGACGAGCTCGTCATAGCGCGCGATATCGTCGAAGAAGGTGGTTTCGGCCGAAACGCTTTTTGCCGGGTCGTTGGGATGCACCTCGCGGTCGTCCTGCCCGCGCGACAGGTGGAAGAGCCGCTTGCCCATGATGCCGTAGCGCCGCATCAGGTCGGTTTCCTCCATGGTCTGGAGCTGGCCGACGCTGCGGATGCCGTCGCGCTCCAGCGTCTGCGCAAAGGCCTTGCCGACGCCCCAGATCAGCCGCACCGGCTTGTCACGCAGGAAATCCAGCGCCTCGGCCTCGCCGATGATGGAAAAGCCGCGCGGCTTGTTGAGGTCCGAGGCGACCTTGGCGAGGAACTTGCAGTAGGAAAGGCCGATGGAGATGGTGATCCCGACCTCCTTCTCCACGCGCTGGGCGAAGCGCGCCAGCACGCGGGCGGGAGGATCGTGATGCAGCCGCTCGGTGCCCTTCAGTTCCAGGAATGCCTCGTCGATGGAGATCGGCTGCACGAGCGGCGTGAGCTCTTGCATCATCGTGCGCACCTGGCGGCCGACGCGCACGTATTTCTCCATGTCGGGCTTGATCACGACGGCGTTCGGGCAGGCTTCCAAGGCCTTGAACATCGGCATGGCGGAGCGCACGCCGTTGATCCGCGCGATGTAGCAGGCGGTGGAGACCACGCCGCGCTTGCCGCCGCCGATGATCACCGGCTTGTCGGCAAGCTCCGGATTGTCGCGCTTCTCGATGGCCGCATAGAAGGCGTCGCAGTCGATATGGGCGAGCGTCAGGCCGTAGAGTTCGTCATGATAGACGAGACGGGGGCTGCCGCAGGCCCGGCAACGGCGCAGGCCCGCAGGCTGCCCGGCAAGGCAGTCGCGACAGAAGCCCGGAAAATTCACGGCGATGCTCATGGTCTGGAACAAATGTTGAACATCGCGACATTACCGCTTAAACTCGCGAGTCTCAATAGTTGCGAGGGGCTCGACGCATGACCGTGAACAGCCATGCGAGTGGCGGTCCGCCCGGGAAGGACGCTCAGACGTCGCCGCCGCCAAACGGTCCGGAAAGGATCGAATGGGCGTTGACGACGGCCTCCGGCGCAATGCCCGTCGCCTCGCTGAAGGCGATGAGCGTCGGCTCGTGGCTCATCAGGAAGTCGAGGAGGCCGGCAAGAAAGCCGGGATCGTTCACGGCGCTGCGAACCTCGGCCGGCGAAACGCCGGTGAGCGCAAGGAAGCGCGAGAGCAGCTCCGGCTCGCCGGCGAGCCAGCCGAGGATGGCGACGGCGGTCGCATCCGCGTCCTGTCCCGCGGCTGTATCTTTTTGGCTTTTCATCGTCTTCCCTCGGGAAATTTACCTTTTAATCAACCAACTGACGCTAATGTGGCTGCGGTCGGGCTGGGTGATAACGGCTTTGCCGCAACTTATCTATCTCCCGGAAGCTTGCAAGGCCGGTGAGAGGAACAGGGACGCACGATGCCCAAGCAGGTCATGATTGTCGAGGACAACGAGCTGAACATGAAGCTCTTCCGGGACCTCATCGAGGCGTCCGGCTATACGACCATCCAGACCCGGAACGGGATGGAGGCCCTTGATCTTGCGCGCAAGCACCGCCCGGACCTGATCCTGATGGACATCCAGCTTCCCGAGGTTTCCGGCCTGGAGGTCACCAAGTGGCTCAAGGAGGACGACGAGCTTCACGTCATCCCCGTGATCGCCGTCACTGCCTTTGCGATGAAGGGCGACGAGGAGCGCATCCGCCAGGGCGGCTGCGAGGCCTATGTCTCCAAGCCGATCTCCGTCCCGAAGTTCATCGAGACCATCAAGACCTATCTGGGCGACGCGTGAGGCGGAGGGCAGCAGCATGACGGCACGAATCCTCGTCGTCGACGACATCCCGGCCAATGTGAAGCTGCTCGAGGCGCGGCTTCTGGCCGAGTATTTCGACGTGCTGACGGCCGAGAACGGCTACGATGCCCTGTCCATCTGCGAACGCACCCAGGTCGACCTCATCCTGCTCGACGTCATGATGCCGGGCATCGACGGGTTCGAGGTCTGCGAGCGGCTGAAGGCCAATCCGCGCACCGCCCACATTCCCGTCGTCATGGTCACGGCCCTCGACCAGCCGTCCGACCGCGTGCGCGGCCTGAAAGCCGGTGCCGACGATTTCCTCACCAAGCCCGTCAACGACCTGCAGCTCATGGCGCGGGTGAAGAGCCTCGTGCGCCTGAAGACGCTGACGGACGAATTGCGCCTGCGCGCGGCGACCGCCCATGCCATCTCCATGGAAGAAGGGCTCGACAGCAATCTCGGCGACGAGCCGGGCGACGTGCTGCTCGTCGATGCCCGCGCGTCCTCGCAGGAGCGCATCGCGCGTGCATTGAAGCCGGTCGCGGACGTTACCTGCATGTCCGATCCGCAGGCCGCGCTCTTCCAGGCGGCCGAAAGCAATTTCGAGCTCGTGATCGTCAACGCCAATTTCAACGACTACGATCCGCTGCGCCTATGCTCGCAGCTCCGCTCGCTGGAGCGCACCCGATTCCTGCCGATCCTGCTCATCACGGAGCAGGGGGATGACGACATCGTCGTGCGCGCCCTGGACCTCGGCGTGACCGATTACCTGATACGCCCGATCGACCCGAACGAGCTGATCGCCCGCAGCCTCACGCAGATCCGCCGCAAGCGCTGCAACGACCGCCTGCGCGCCAGCGTGCGCCAGACGATCGAGCTCGCCGTCACCGATGGCCTGACGGGCCTGCACAACCGCCGCTACCTCGACAACCACATGAAGCTCTTGATCGACCGCGCGACGGCCCGGGGCCGCCCGCTCTCGATCTGCATGACGGACATAGACCGCTTCAAGCTGGTCAACGACACCTATGGCCACGATGCGGGCGATGCCGTGCTGCGCCAGTTCGCCAACCGCGTCCGCTCCGCCGTGCGCGGCGCCGACCTTGCCTGCCGCTATGGCGGGGAGGAGTTCGTGCTGGTCATGCCGGACACGTCCCGCGACATGGCGGCCGGCGTCGCCGAGCGCCTGCGCACCATCGTCGAGCGCGAACCGTTCCGCATCCCCGGCACGGATGTCGTGCTGCCGATCACGGCCTCTCTCGGCCTCGCCTCCATCCTGCCCGAAGGCGACAGCCCCGAGGCGTTGCTGAAGCGCGCCGACGCCGCGCTCTACGAGGCCAAGCGCTCCGGGCGCAACCGGGTCGTCGCCGCGGCCGCCTGACCGGCGCACGAAAAGGCATTGTCCACAGGCTTTTTCATATTTCGGACATTTGCTTTTGATTCCAGCCGCTTGCCTTCCGTTGAAGGTGTCCCGTCATTCCATGGGGCGCGGGACCGGATTCGGCGTCGAATCGTACTTTTCATTTTTGATGTTACTAATCAACGGCTTGCCCGGCGCGCAATTATTCCGTGTGCTTGTCGGGGAATTTCCTGGGTTGCAATGAGATCGCGTCTGGGTTGGGGAAGAGCGTGGCCGCGCCGTTGCCTTGCAGGGCGCAAGCGCCGTCCGATGGAACAAAGCGGGACCCGGCGGTTAACTATGAGACAACGAGCCGGCGCGGGAGCGTTAAGAATTCGTTGATTTTTTTTCTTTTTAGCGCGATGCTCAACTCATGGGCGGGAAACGTTCCCGCACAACCGGTTACCCCATGATGCTAGGTCCGCCGCATCTCCTGGGTCGTGGGGTCGGTCGGTCAGCTACGACAAATACGGAATCCTCGTGCCGTCGTCGTATCTGGCCGACCCCAGTTCAACGCCGCTCCCGGAAACGGGGGCGGCGTTTCGATTCGCCCGGTTGCAGAAGGTTGCAGGGCCTGGCGCAAAAGAAAAGGCGCCGGACGTTTCCGTCCAGCGCCTTTGCGAACCTCAAAGGGCTCCCAGGATCACTTGATCTTGGTTTCCTTGAATTCGACGTGCTTCTTGGCGACCGGGTCATACTTGGTCTTGGTCATCTTGTCCGTCATCGTACGGCTGTTCTTCGTGGTCACGTAGAAGAAACCGGTGTCGGCCGTCGACAGCAGCTTGATCTTGATGGTGGTAGCCTTGGCCATGGTCGTCCTGCCTTTATGAAAAACGAAGCCGCGGACAGCCAGTCTGCTCCACGGCTTTAAATCTGGGCGGAAACTACAAATCGCGCCCGAAAAGTCAAGCCTGTTTCGGCCGGAAAACCATCCGGAGCAGAGAAAGTACGAGGTAAAAGCCGAAGAAGGCGACGATCGCCCAGGCAAAACCGTCATTGCCGGAGACGTCCATCGCCGCGCCGATCGCCTGCGGGCCGATCACCGTGCCGACCGCATAGCAGAAGATGAAGGCGGCATTGGCGGCGGCAAGGTCCGCCCCGACGAGTCGCGAGCCGAGGTGGCTGAGGCCGATCGTATAAAGGCCCGCCACGCAGCCGCCCCACACGAGCAGCACCCCGGCCATCAGCAGCCAGGTGTGCGAGATGACCGGCAGGGAGAGCGAGCCGGCAAGGCCGATGGCGGCCATGATCGTCAGCAGGCTCCGGCGGTCGCGCATGCGGTCGGACAGGAGGCCGAGCGGAATCTGGAAGGCCATGTTGCCGACACCCATGACGGTGAGCAGCAGCGCGGCCTGCGCCTCGGAGAAGCCGGCGCGTGTGGCGTAGATCGGCAGGAGCGAGAGACCGCCCACCTGCACCGCACCGAAGATGAAGACGGCCGCGGTCGCCGTCGGCACGAGAAGGATGTAGCGCATGAAATGCAACTCCGGCTTCTCGTCGATGACGGGGCTCTCGCCGCGGGCGAGGAAGATGGGCACGGCGGCAAGCAGGATGATCATCGCGCCGAGCGCGAAGGGCAGCACGCCCTCGCTGCCGATCAGCGAGAAGAGGAGGGGGCCGGTGGCGAAGCCGAGCGAGAGCACCGTCGCGTAGATGCCGAGCACCAGCCCGCGCCGGCTCGGCGGCGCTGCCGCGTTGATCCAGAACTCCGAGAGGATGAAGAGCATGGTGGTCGCGCCGTGGAAGACGAGGCGCAGGGGAAACCACAGCCAGAAATTCTCGATGTAGTAGAAGCCGAGGCCGGAGATGGCGGCGAGCAGGATCGCGGCCAGCATCGTCGTCGAGGTGCCCCAGGCATGGGCGAGGCGCGTCGTGAAGGGCGCGGCGACCATGGCGGCGACGCCGGCCATCGCCGAGTTGATGCCGATCATCGTGGAGGAAATGCCGCGCTTTTCCATGATGATGGAGAGCAGCGGCAGGCCCAGCCCCATGGCGATGCCGACGGCGGAAATGGCGGCGATGGCTGCAACGAGAGACCGCCGGCGAATGTGTTCCCCCGGGCCGGCGGTACCGGATTGCGGCTGCGTCATATGCGATCGATCCTCAAAGCAGATCCCGGTGGAAGCGCCCGCGCCGGGCGTAGTAGAGCGGCGCGGTTCTTCCGAAGGGCAGAGATTCGTCTTCCTGAATGCTTTTTTGAAGCTCTTCAAGGATCAACACGGTTATGTCGGGCATCTGGATGCCCTTATGGTCGAAAATATCCACCCAGCGCAGGTCCTCCAGCTCGTGGCTGGCGGTGGCGCCCGAGGGATCGACGCCCGCCTCGTCGGCAAAAAGCGTGAAGAAGCGCGTATCGAAGCGCCGCACCATGCCGGCGGGCGTGATGGCCCGCGCAAGGAAGCGCAGGCTGGAGAGGTCGGGCCGGAAAGACAGCGCGCCCTCGCCGGGCTCGGCAAGCGGCGCTCCCACCGTGATGCCCGCCTCCTCGTGGAGCTCGCGCAGCGCCGCAACGCCAAGGGCGCGCAGGCGCGAATCGGAACATCGCGTGCCCGCGCGCATCGCAAGCCGTTCGCGGGCGAGCGGGTTCAGGGATCCGGCGACAGGCACCAGGCGATCGCCCGCATCCCGCCGTCCGCCGGGGAAGACGTAGAGATCCGGCATGAAGACATGTTTGCTGCTGCGCCGTCCGACCAGAACGCGAATGCTGCCTCCCGACCGATCGAGAAGCAGGATCGAGGCTGCGTCGACGGGCCGGATTGCGGTCATGCGCTTCTGTCGCCGTAGGCGGCTTCTTCTTCCGGCTCGTCGGGCTTGTCGCCGAAGCCGTGCATCTTCAGGGCCCATTGCAGGCCGATCGTGCCGCCCTTGACGGGCTGCAGCAGCAGGAGCGACAGGATGAGGGTGATCGGCGTCCATATGGCGAGATGCTGCCAGTTGGCAAGCGGCCAGACGAGGTCCGTCGCCATGTAGCCGCCAAGCACGATATGTCCCACGATGGTGATGACGAGATAGGGCGGCAGGTCGTCGGCCCGCTGGGGCGTGTAGTCTTCGCCGCAGGCGGCGCAGTGATCGACCGGCTTGACATAGGCGCGGAAGAGGCGGCCGGAGCCGCAGGCCGGGCAGCGGCTCAGCATGCCCCGCTTGATGGAGCGGCCGACCGGGCGTTCCGCCGGCGTCGCGGCCGCGGCGTCTCCGAAATGCACCGTGCTGCCCTCGTTCTCGTTCGCCTGCATCCTGTTTCCTTCCTGCGGTATCGACCTAGAGCATTTCCGCTTTTCTTCGAATCGCGAAAACGCTCTATCCTTTTGTTTCTACGCAATTCCGGACGCAAAACCGCTGCGCACTTTTGCTGGAATTGCTCTAGCGTCTTCCACGCGGTGGGCGCGTGCCCGGCTGGTGTCGCGGCGCGCCGCCCTTGCGCCGGCCCGACTTGTGGAAGGAGCGGACCGCCGTCGGCATCTTGCGTCCCTCGCTGATCATGTCGAACCGGAGCGAGCCGGCGAGCGGCACCGCTTCGGCGAGCCGCACGCGCACTTCGTCCCCGAGACGGTAGCCGAGACCGGTCTTTTCACCGGAAAGCGCCTGGTGGGCCTCGTCATAGATATAGTAGTCGCGCCCGAGCATCGATATAGGCACGAAACCGTCCGCACCATACTCCGGCAGGGTGACAAAAAGTCCCGCCTTGGTGACGCCCGAGACGCGGCCGTCGAATTCCTCGCCGACACGGCCGGCGAGGTGATGGGCGATCAGCCGGTCCACCGTGTCGCGTTCGGCCGCCATGGCGCGGCGCTCGAAGGTCGAGATTTCCGCGGCGATGTCGTCGAGCGCCGCTTCCTCGTCCGGCGTGATACCGCCCTCGCCGAGGCCGAGCGAACCCACCAGCGCCCGGTGCACGATCAGGTCGGCATAGCGGCGGATCGGCGAGGTGAAGTGGGCGTATTTCATCAGGTTCAGGCCGAAATGGCCGATATTCTCCGGGCTGTAGATCGCCTGGCTCTGCGAGCGCAGCACCATCTCGCTGACCATCTGCTCGAACGGCTTGTCCTTGGCCTTGGCGAGGATGCCGTTGAAATGGTTGGAGCGCATGTTGCCGCCCTTGACGAGCGAGATGTCGAGCGTCTGGAGGAATTCGCGCAGCACCTCCTGCTTGGCAAGCGAGGGCGCGTCGTGCACGCGGTAGACGAGGACCTGCTTCCTCTTCTCCAGCGTCTCGGCGGCCGAAACGTTCGCCTGGATCATCATCTCCTCGATGAGCTTGTGCGCATCGAGCCGCGGCGGCACGAAGACCCGGTCGACGGTGCCGTCCTCCTTCAGGAGGATCTTGCGCTCCGGCATGTCGAGTTCGAGCGGCTGGCGGCGGTTCCGGCCGGCCGTCAGGATGCGGTAGGCCTGCCAGAGCGGCTTCAGGATCGTCTCGATGATCGGGCCGGTCTTGTCATCAGGCGCGCCGTCGATGGCGGCTTGCGCCTGCTGGTAGGAGAGCTTGGCCGCGCTCTTCATCATGATGCGGTGGAAGGTGTGGCCCGCTTTGCGGCCCTCATGCGAGAAGACCATGCGCACGGCGAGCGCCGGGCGGTCGACGCCTTCCTTCAGCGAGCAGAGGTCGTTGGAGATGCGCTCCGGCAGCATGGGCACCACGCGGTCGGGGAAATAGACCGAGTTGCCGCGCTTCAGCGCCTCGCGGTCGAGCGCCGATTTCGGGCGGACATAGTAGCTGACATCGGCGATGGCGACGGTGACGATCACGCCGCCCGGATTGTCGGGCGAGGGGTCCAGCTCGGCATAGACCGCGTCGTCGTGGTCCTTGGCGTCGGCCGGGTCGATGGTGATGAGCGGCAGGCTGCGCCAGTCCTCGCGATGCGACA
The DNA here is from genome assembly GCF_016839145.1 of Shinella sp. PSBB067. Taxonomy (NCBI): domain Bacteria; kingdom Pseudomonadati; phylum Pseudomonadota; class Alphaproteobacteria; order Hyphomicrobiales; family Rhizobiaceae; genus Shinella; species Shinella sp. PSBB067. The sequence goes on from NZ_CP069303.1 coordinate 1,122,496, forward strand.
TGGTGGCCGGGCCGGCAGCCTCCGCCTCGCGGATGACGGCGTCGGGGAAGACATGGGGAATCCCGTGGGCGTGGATGGCGATCATCGAGATCGCCTTTTCCGAGGCGACCGAGCCGACCACGCCCTTGATCTGCGCGCGCGGCAGGCCGTAGCGGCCCATGCGCACAACGTCGATCTCCACGAGGTCGCCGTCCTTGGCGCCCGCCGTGAATTCCGGGTCGACCTCCATCTCCTCGCCGCGCCGGTCGATGGGCATGATGCGTCCGCCGCCGCCGGTCGTGGAGCGGAAGACGCCCATGCCGGAATTCTTCTTCTTGTCGAGAACCTTGATGACGCGGCCCGTATAGGCCGGGCCGCCGCGTTCCTTCGCCGGGAAGATCTTCGCCAGGATCCGGTCGCCGAGCCCGGCCACCGGCGCCTTGTCCTTGCGCACGCCGCCCGACTGGCGGATGAGCACGGCGGGGGCGACGCCGGCATCGTCGAGCCATTCGGCGGGACGGCCGATCAGCTCGCCGTCGACGTCGCGGGTGGTGATGTCGAGAACGGTGACGGGGGGCAGGGCGCCCGGCCGCACCAGCGACTTGCGGCGCTTTTCCAGCAGCCCGTCTTCCTCGAAGGATTTCAGGAGCGCCTTCAGTTCGACGCGCGCCTCGCCCTTGAGGCCGAAGGCCTTGGCGATCTCGCGCTTGGAGGCCTGTTCCGGATTATCGGCGATGAAGCGCAGGAGAACGTCGCGCGGCGGGATGACGCCGTGGATGATCGGGGTGTCGTCGGCGGGCGGCAGGTCACGGCCCGCGCGGCCGGACCGCCTCGTGTGTCCTGCCCGGCTGCGTGGTTCCTTCGTCATGGCAAAGCGATCCGATGGGAAATGAGACGTGAGCCGCATGCTCCCTTCTCCCCTCGGGGAGAAGGTGCCGGCAGGCGGATGAGGGGGCGTGAGGGTTGGGTTTGGTCGGAGAGCGCCGCGGCTTTCCCCCTCATCCGACCCTTCGGGCCACCTTCTCCCCGAGGGGAGAAGGAGAGCGGCGCCGTCTTGGCCGTCCACGCGAACCCTTGGCGAGCCATGGCGTCAGGCCTTCTTCGCCTTCGCGGCAGCCTTGGGCTTGGCTGCGGCCTTGGCTTTCGGCTTTGCCGCCTTGGTTTCGTCGGACTTGGCCTTCGTGGCCTTCGCCGTCTTCGCCTTGCCCTTGGCGGGCGTCTTGCCGGCCTTCTCGGCGATCAGCACCAGCGCTTCCTCCAGCGTCACGCTGTCGGCGGCCTTGGCCTTCGGCAGGGTGGCGTTGACCTTGCCCCAGTTGACATAGGGACCGTATTTCCCGTCGCGCACCGTGATGGCGCCGCCGTCGGGATGGTCGCCGAGCGTCTTCAGCGCCGCCGGCGCGGAACGTCCGCGGCCCGGACCCTTGGACTGCCTTTCGGCGATCACGGTCACGGCACGGTTGAGGCCGATGGAGAACACGTCCTCGACGGTTTCAAGGTTTGCATAGCTGCCGTCATGCAGCAGGAACGGCCCGTAGCGGCCGATGCCGGCCGAGATCATCTTGCCGGTCTCGGGATGCTGGCCGATGTCGCGCGGCAGCGAGAGCAGGGCGAGCGCCTTCTCGTGGTCGATGCTCGCCGGCGTCCAGCCCTTGGGCAGGCTGGCGCGCTTGGCCTCCTTGCCGTCGCCGCGCTGGACATAGGGCCCGAAGCGGCCGGAACGAAGGGTGATCTCCTCGCCGGTATGCGGATCCTTGCCGAGGCTCTGCGGCTCGTTGGAGGCCGAGGCTTCCGCGTCCGAGCCGCCATCGGCGGAAAGCTGGCGCGTGTAGTTGCATTCCGGATAGTTCGAGCAGCCGACGAAGGCGCCGAACTTGCCGAGCTTCAGCGAGAGCTTGCCGGTGCCGCAGACCTGGCAGATGCGCGGATCGCTGCCGTCCTCGCGCTTGGGGAAGACGAGCGGGGCGAGTTCCTCGTTCAGCGCGTCGAGCACATTGGTGACGCGCAGTTCCTTGGTGTCCTCGATCTGGGCGAAGAAGTCCTTCCAGAAGTCGCGAAGGACCTGCTTCCAGTCGAGTTCGCCGGCCGAGATCTTGTCGAGCTTCTCTTCGAGGTCCGCCGTGAAGTCGTATTCGACATAGCGGGTGAAGAAGCTTTCGAGGAAGGCGGTGACGAGCCGGCCCTTGGCCTCCGGGATCAGCTTGCGCTTGTCGATGACGATATATTCGCGGTCGCGCAGCGTGGCGAGCGTCGCGGCATAGGTCGACGGGCGGCCGATGCCGAGCTCTTCCATCTTCTTGATGAGCGAGGCTTCGGAATAACGCGGCGGCGGCTCGGTGAAGTGCTGCGTGGCGTTCACCTTCTGCTTGTCGAGCTTTTCCTGAGCATTGATCTCCGGCAGGCGACCGTCGTCTTCACCCTCGTCCGGCTGCTCGCCGTCTTCCTTCTGGTCCGTATAGGCGGCGATGAAGCCGTCGAAGCGGATGACCGAGCCGGTGGCGCGAAGGCCCGCCTTGCGGCCGCCGTTGTCGGCCTCGATCTCCACCGTCGTGCGCTCGATCTCGGCGGACGCCATCTGGCTCGCGATGCCGCGCTTCCAGACGAGGTCGTAGAGCCGGAGCTGGTCGGGATCGAGATAGCGCTTCACCTGGTCGGGCGTGCGGTCGAAGGAGGTCGGGCGGATCGCCTCGTGGGCCTCCTGCGCGTTCTTGGCCTTGGTGGAATAGAGACGGGGCTTTTCCGGCACGTAACGCGCGCCGAACTGCTCGCCCACGGCCTTGCGGGCCGCGTCGATCGCCTCGGGCGCCATCTGCACGCCATCGGTACGCATATAGGTAATGAGACCGACCGTTTCGCCGCCGATATCGATGCCCTCATAGAGCCGCTGCGCCACCTGCATGGTGCGCGAGGCGGAGAAGCCGAGCTTGGAGGAGGCGGCCTGCTGGAGCGTGGAGGTGGTGAAGGGCGGGGCCGGGTTGCGCTTCGTCGGCTTGGCCTCGACGCTCTCGACGCGGTAGGCCGCGCCCTCGAGCAGGGCCTTGAGGCCGTTCGCCTCCTCGCCGTTGCCGATCGACCGCGCCTGCAGGCGCTTGCCTTCGGCCGAGACGAGGCGTGCCTCGAACTCGTCGCCGCGCGGCGTCTTCAGGAGCGCGGAGAGGTTCCAGTATTCTTCCGAGACGAAGCGCTCGATCTCGGATTCGCGGTCGCAGACGAGGCGGAGCGCGACCGACTGCACGCGGCCGGCCGAGCGGGCGCCCGGCAGCTTGCGCCACAGCACCGGCGAAAGGTTGAAGCCGACGAGATAATCGAGCGCGCGGCGGGCGAGATAGGCATCGACGAGCGCGATGTCGATGTCGCGCGGGTTGCGCATCGCATCGAGCACGGCCGACTTGGTGATGGCGTTGAAGACGACGCGCTGGACCGGCTTGTCGCCGATCACCCGCTTCTTCTTGAGCACGTCCAGCACGTGCCAGGAAATGGCTTCCCCTTCGCGATCCGGGTCGGTCGCGAGGATGAGGCCGTCGGAGGACTTCACCGCGTCGGCGATGTCCTTCATGCGTTTGGCCGATGCACTGTCGACTTCCCAGGACATTTCGAAGTCCTCGTCCGGGCGCACGGAGCCGTCCTTGGCCGGCAGGTCGCGCACATGGCCGAAGGAGGCGAGCACCTTGTAGCCGGGCCCGAGATACTTGTTGATCGTCTTGGCCTTGGCGGGCGATTCCACAACTACAACATTCATCGTCATTTCTCTGATACCGGGCGCCGCAGGGTTGGATGCGCGGCGAAAGGGCGTATATCCGCCGGAAAAGTCGTGTCTCGACATGAACAGGGAAAGCGTTCGGGTCAAGAGGTAGGGTTGAAATTAGTCGAATGCAACGCGATACAACCAATACGAGATTATTCAACTGTTGCAATTATAAATAATCGTTGTATCGTTTTCTGGGTATAGGAATTGCAACCTATTGGTGATTCTGAAAAATCGATGCAACGGAAAAGCCATGCACTCCAAACCGACCAAGCCCCCGCTCCCGCCCCATACGGCAGAGGAGAATATCGCCTACACCCGGCAGATGCTGGGAGAGCTGCGCGCGGTCGCGGATAATGAAGGCGCCGAGATGCTGCGCTACTTCATCGAGATGGCCTATGTCGAGGCAGGGGATATCCTTGCCGGGTTGCGCCCGCTCTCACTCCGGGGTCGCCGAGACCCCGCCACCGGCATGCCGCTGAAGCCGGCCGGCAAGGTCAAGTTCTAGGAGCACGAGATAGACCGTCGCCGCCGCGATGCCGGTGTGGCGGATGATCTCGTCGATTTCGGCCGGCACCTGGCTCAGCGCGTCCGCGATCCGCTCGCGCTCGCCATCGCTCGGTGGCAGCCGCAGGCCGGGTGGCACGTCTTCCGGCGGCTCTCCCGCGCCCGGGCGGGGCGTGAAGAGGTCCGGCTCCGAAAGCGGCCGCAGCGCCTCCAGCACGTCCTCCGCCGTCGTGGTGATCGTGGCCCCGTCCTTGAGCAGGCCGTTGGTGCCCTCGCAGCGCGGATCGAGCGGCGAGCCCGGTACCGCAAAGACCAGCCGGCCGAAATCGGCCGCGTTGCGCGCCGTGATCAGCGAGCCGGAACGCACGGCGGCCTCCACCACCACAAGGCCCAGCGACATGCCCGCGATCAGCCGGTTGCGGCGGGGAAAGTCCCGCGCGCGGGGCTCCCAGCCGAAGGGCATTTCGCTGACGGCAAGGCCCTCTCCTTCGGTGAGTTCGGCGAGCAGGCCGATGTTTTCCGGCGGGTAGGGCTTGTCGAGCCCGCCCGCCATGGCGGCGATGGTGCCGGTATCGAGGCTGGCGCGATGGGCGGCCGTGTCGATGCCGCGCGCAAGGCCGGAGACGATGGAATAGCCGGTGCGGCCGATATCCCGCGCGAGCAGCCCCGCGAACTTCATGCCGGAGATCGAGGCGTTGCGCGCGCCGACGATGCCGACCGCCGGTGCCGCGGTGACCTTGCGGTTGCCCTTGACGGCAAGGAGCGGCGGCGCGCCGTCGATCTGGCGCAGGAGCGGCGGATAGTCCGGCTCGCCGATGCCGACGAAGCCGGCGCCGTGCCGCTCGGCGATCTCCAGCTCCCGTTCCGCATCCGCCCGGCTGGCGACGCGGATGCTGCGCGAGGCGCCGCCGCGCCGGGAGAGTTCCGGCAGCATCTCCAGCGCCGTCTCGGCGCTGCCGAAATGATTGATGAGTTCGCGGAAGGTGACCGGACCGACATTGTCGCTGCGGATCAGCCGCAGCCAGGCGATCCTCTGTCGTTCCGTCAGCGCAATTCCCCGTGTCCCTGCGCTGCCGTCGTCCATGGCTATCCCTTGCTGCCGATCCTGCTTTCGGTGCCGTTCATCAGGCGGCCGATATTGGCCCGATGCTTCCACCAGGTGATCACGGTGAGGACGGCGAAGAGCAGCGCCACCTTCTCGTGACCGAGGAACCACAATACAACCGGAGATACGACTGTTGCAACCAGGGCCGAGAGCGACGAATAGCGCGTAAGATAGGCCATGCCGATCCAGACGGCGGCAAAGACCGCGACCATGACCGGCACGAGGCCGAGCAGCACGCCGACATAGGTCGCGACGCCCTTGCCGCCCTTGAAGCCGAGCCAGACGGGAAAGAGATGGCCGAGAAAGGCGGCAAGGCCTGCCGCGATGCCGGCATCGAGCCCCCAGCGCGAGGCGATGGCCGCCGCCGCCGTGCCCTTCAGGGCATCGAGCAGCAGCGTTGCGGCCGCGAGCTTCTTGTTGCCGGTGCGAAGCACGTTCGTCGCGCCGATATTGCCGGAGCCGATGGCGCGCACGTCGCCGAGCCCCGCCATGCGGGTGAGGATCAGGCCGAAGGGAATGGAGCCGAGAAGATAGCCGAAGGCGAGGGCGGCCAGCGTCGGCAGGGCGCCGAGCTGCCAGGTGAAGATGTCGGACACGTCGGTTTTCCCCCGTTCATATAGTCGCGTTCGCGGCCGTGGATCCTCGGGTCAAGCCCGAGGATGACGACAGAAACGGGGTGCAAGGCGCGAAGGGAAGGTGAAAAGCACACCCTGTCCTCCGTCATCCTCGGGCCTCGCCCGAGGATCCACCATCCCCCCGGCTGCGTCCCGTCAGCCGAGCGAATGCACCCGTTCGCCGGCAACATAGGTGCTAACGGCGCGCCCCGTAAAGCGGGCATCTTCGAACGGCGTGTTCTTCGAGCGCGAAACGAAGCCGTCCTTGACGGCGAGCCACGGCTCGTCCGGATCGATCAGCACGATGTCGGCGCGCGCGCCCGGCGCCAGCGTGCCGGCATCGAGGCCGAAGATCTTTGCCGGGCGCGTCGAGAGCGCGTCGATGAGGCGCATCAGCGGAACCTCGCCGCTATGGTGGAGCCGCAGCGCCGCCGCCAGCATGGTTTCGAGGCCGATGGCGCCGTCCGCGGCATCCGCGAAGGGCAGGCGCTTGGTGTCGACGTCCTGCGGGTCGTGCGAGGAGACGATGATGTCGATCTCGCCCCGGGCCAGCGCATCCACCATCGCCTTGCGGTCGTCCTCGCCGCGCAGCGGCGGGGAGAGCTTGAAGAAGGTGCGGTATTCGCCGATGTCGTTCTCGTTCAGCGTCAGGTGGTTGATCGAGGCGGCGCAGGTGACGTTCGCGCCGCGCTCGCGGGCGATCTTCACGGCCTCCGCCGATTCCGGCACGGAGATCTGCGCGGCATGGTATTTCGCGCGGGTAAGGCCGGCGATGCGCAGGTCCCGTTCGAGCGGGATGAGTTCGGCCTCGCGCGGCGTGCCGGAAAGGCCGAGCCAGCTTGCCAGAAGCCCCTCGTTCATGACGCCGCCGGCGCCGAGATGCCTGTCGCGCGTCTCCAGCGAGATGACGCTGCCGAATTCGCGGGCATAGGTCATCGCGCGGCGCAGCACCTGCGCATTGTGCATCGGGTTGCGGCCATTGGTGAAGGCGACGGCGCCGGCCGCCTTGAGCAGGCCGAATTCCGTCATCTCCTCGCCGGCGAGATGCTTGGTAAGCGCGGCCGCCGCGTGGATGTTCACCACGGCCTTGTCGCGCGCCGTCTTCAGCACGAATTCGACGAGCGCGATGTCGTCGATGACGGGATCGGTGTCCGGCATCATGATGAAGGTGGTGACGCCGCCGGCCGCCGCCGCGCGGGAGGCCGATTCGATGGTCTCGCGGTGCTCCGCGCCGGGCTCGCCGACGAAGACCCGGGCATCGACGAGGCCGGGAGCGGCGATCATGCCGCGCCCGTCGACGATCCCGGCGCCCTCGGGGGCGCCCTGGTTCTGCGCGCCGCTGCCGATGGCGGCGATCCTGCCGTTCTCGATGACGATGGAGCCCGTCTCATCCAGGTCGCGGGAGGGGTCGACGATGCGGAGATTCTTGAGGACGGTCGTGCGGGTCATGCGCGGGGTCCCTGGTTCTGCGAAAGAAGAAGCGTTTCCATCACGGCCATGCGGACGGCGACGCCCATCTCGACCTGCTGCTCGATCACACTCTGCGGCCCATCGGCGATCTCCGAGGCGATCTCGACGCCGCGGTTCATCGGGCCGGGATGCATGACGAGCGCATCCTCCTTCGCCGCCTTCAGCTTCTCGGCATCGAGGCCGTAATAGTGGAAGTATTCGCGCACCGAAGGCACGAAGGCGCCGGACATGCGCTCGCGCTGAAGGCGCAGCATCATCACGACGTCGGCGTCCTTCAGGCCTTCTTCCATGGAGTGGTAGACCTCCGCGCCCATCTCCGCGATGCCGGAGGGCAGCAGCGTCGCCGGCGCGACGACCCGCACGCGCGCGCCCATGGCGTTGAGGAGCAGGATGTTCGAGCGCGCGACCCGCGAATGCAGCACGTCGCCGCAGATGGCGACGATGATGCGCGAGAGCTTGCCCTTGGCGCGGCGGATGGTCAGCGCGTCGAGGAGGGCCTGCGTCGGATGCTCGTGCTGGCCGTCACCGGCATTCACCACCGAGCAGGAGACCTTCTGCGCCAGCAGCGCGGCGGCGCCGGCCGAGGAGTGGCGCACCACCAGCACGTCGGGATGCATGGCGTTCAGCGTCATCGCCGTGTCGATGAGCGTTTCGCCCTTCTTCACCGAGGAATTGCCGACCGACATGTTCATCACGTCGGCGCCGAGGCGCTTGCCGGCAAGCTCGAAGGAGGATTGCGTGCGGGTGGAGGCCTCGAAGAAGAGATTGATCTGCGTCAGGCCCCGAAGGGTCGACGTCTTCTTCTCCCGCTGGCGGGAGATCTTCACGGCCTCGTCGGCGCGGTCGAGCAGGAGGGTGATTTCCTGCTCGGTCAAACCCTTGATGCCGAGAAGGTGGCGATGCGGAAAGAAGTCCATGGGGGCTCCGCCTCAACTGTCGTGGATACGCGGGGTCTATAGAGCCTCGATCCGGCCCCGGCAAGGCGGAGCGGCCAAGGCTTTGCGCATTCCCACGCTTTTGTGCGCGCAACCGCGCCTGCGGCCGCAAGGCCCCGTTTCGCACCGCCCCGACTTGGGATAGAACCCGCTCATGACTCGCGACACCGAACAGAAACTTGCCGATCTCAACCAGCCGCCGCTCTGGTCGGGCATCAACGCCTATCGCTCCGATCCGCTGCTGGTCGACGCCACCGATGCCATGCCGAAGCCTTTGCGCGACGAGTTCGACGCGATCGGCCGCTACGTGACCGCGCCGGAGGCGCAGGAGCTCGCCCGCATGGCGAACGAAGGCGTGCCGCAGCTTCGCACCCACGGTCCGCGCGGCGAACGGCTCGACGTCGTGGATTTCCACCCCGCCTGGCACGCGCTGATGCGCCGCTCCATGGCGAGCGGCCTGCATTCCTCGCTCTGGGAAAACGTGCCCGACGAGCACGGCAGGGCGCACAAGGCGCGCGCCGTGCGCTTCTACCTGACGGCGCAGCTCGAATGCGGCCATCTCTGCCCGCTGACGATGACGAGCGCTTCGGTCGCCGCGCTTTCCGCCTCGCCGCAGGTGCAGCGCGAATGGGGCTGCAAGATCCTGTCGCGCAAATACGATTCCACCAACAAGCCCGCCATGCAGAAGAGCGCCGTCACCATCGGCATGGGCATGACGGAAAAGCAGGGCGGCACGGATGTGCGCGCCAATACCTCGCGCGCCGAGCGCGTCGGCGAGGGCATCTACCGCCTCACCGGCCACAAGTGGTTCATGTCGGCGCCGATGAGCGACGGCTTCGTCATGCTGGCGCAGACCCGCGAGGGCATCGGCTGCTTCCTCGTGCCGCGCCTGCTGGAGGACGGCTCCAGCAACGGCCTTCGCTTCCAGCGGCTGAAGGACAAGCTCGGCAACCGCTCGAACGCCTCCTCGGAGGTCGAGTTCTCCGAGACCTTCGGCTTCCTGCTCGGCGCGCCCGATGCCGGCATCCGCACCATCCTCGACATGGTGACGCTGACGCGGCTCGACTGCGCGCTGGCCTCCTCCGGCATCATGCGCGCCTCGCTGGCCGAGGCCGTGCACCATACGCGCGGCCGTCATGTCTTCGGCAAGCCGCTCGTCGCCCAGCCGATCATGACGCGCGTCCTTGCCGACATGGCGCTCGACGTCGCGGCCGCGACGGCGCTTTCCCTGCGCCTTGCCGAAGCCTTCGACAAGGCGCGAGACAGCGCGGAAGACGCCGCCTATGCCCGCATCATGACGCCGGTCACCAAATACTGGTGCTGCAAGATCGCGCCCGCCCTCATCTACGAGGCGATGGAATGCATCGGCGGCAGCGGCTATGTCGAGGAGCGGCCCATCGCCCGGCATTACCGCGAAGCGCCGGTCAACGCGATCTGGGAAGGCTCCGGCAATGTCATGGCGCTCGACCTGATGCGCGTCATCGGCCGCGGCAAGGATCTTTTCGAGATGCTCTTTGCCGGCCTTGCGCGCGATCTCGGCCCGGCCGGCCGCAAGACGGTGGAGGTGTTGCGCGCCTGCCTGTCGCTCTGCGAGCGCGACGAGGGCGCGGCCCGCATGCTCATCGAGCAGCTGGCGCTTGCCGCCGCCGCCGCCGAACTCTACCGCGCCGGTGCCGGCCGCATCGCCGATGCGTTCCTCGAAACGCGCCTTGCATCCGGCTGGCGCGCGACCTACGGCATGCTCGATTCCCGCTTCGATTCGACCTATATCGTCGACCTGCTCTATCCGCCGGCCAGATAGGCCGTCGTCGCTAGCACCATCGGAATGGTGAAGAAGGAGGCGATCGTCTGGAGCGTCGCGACGGCGGCGTAGAAGGGCGCGTCGCCGCCCATCTGCTTGGCCAGCACGTAGCCGTTCATCGCGGTCGGCACGCTCGCGCCCATGGCGATGGTGAGAAGCTGCTCGCCGCGCATTCCCAGTGCATAGGCCGCCCCCGTCATGACCAGCGGCATGAAGAGAAGCTTCAGCACGACGGGCAGCAGGGCGAGAGGGCGGGGCCGCAGGGCATCGGCAAGCTTCAGCCCGGCCCCCACCATGATGAGGCCGAGGCTGAGCGAGGTGTCGGCGACGAACTCCACCGTCTGCATCAGCGGCGCGTAGATATGGATTCCCGAGAGGTTGACGAGAACGCCGAGCACCGAGCCGATGATCATCGGGTTGGTCAGGATCTTCTGCGCGAAGGTCTTCAGGCTGCGCGTGCCGCCGCCGAACCAGACGAGAACCGCGATATTGTAGAAATTGAGGGGAATGATGATCAGCGTCGCCACGAGCGCGACGAGGGCGAGGCTGTCCGTCCCGTAGAGCTTTTCGCCGATCGCCAGCGCGATGAAGGCATTCCAGCGCGTCGATGTCTGGAAGACGGATGTATACGACGCCCCCGAAACGCCGGCCGCGCGAAAAAGCGGCCAGGAGAGGATCAATAGCAGGGCGATGAACGTTACCGAGCCGATGGACCCGAGCGCGATCGCGCCCGCCGCGATGCCCGAGAACGTCGCATTGGCGAGCGTGGTGAAGAGGAGGGAAGGAAACAGCACGAAGAAGCCGAGCTGCTCCAGTCCGGTCCACATGTCGCGGTCGATCAGCCGCCAGCGCTTGAGCAAGGCGCCCAGCACCACGAGCAGGAAGACGGGCAGGATGCTTTCGAAGATGGCAGGCATGAGACCGGATATGCAGGGAAGGGATTGCAGCTCATTTCATGCCTTGCCAAGCCTTGCAAGGCCCCGGCGCGCGGGCGGCCATGTGGAAATTAACCTTAACGAAGGGTTTGCGTTGCGGCGGGAAGGTTAACGGGCAAGAGTGGCATTTACCTGGTGTTAACCATGCAAGCGAGTACCAACATGGCCAGAACGGCCCGGATTTCGGTCATGACGACCGTGTTTTCATGTGCGGCGGTGGATATCGTCGTGCCGATGCTCGTGCTGGTCGCGGGCGTGGCGGTCAGCGAGATGATCTTCGCGGCCGGCGATCTTCTCGCGGTGAAGAGGAGGGCGGCATGAAGTGGTTCCTGATCCTGTGGGCCGGTCCCATCGCGCTGCTCGGAAGCTGGTACGGGCTTTCCTATTACGACATGAACTTCGGCATCTTCATGCTGACGCGCGATGCGCATGACCTCGTCTTCCGCATCTACGGCCATATCCTCGGCATTCCGCCGGAGAACCTGCCGCCGCTCGTGCTGCGCGCCATCGTCTTCGACAGTTTCCTCGTGCTCGGCCTCGTCGCCTTCCGCCGCCGCCGGCAGATCGCCGCCTGGTGGCGCGCGCGCCGTCAGGCGTCGGCAGCCCTTGCCAGCGACGAGAGCCTGTCCAGCGCCCCCTGAAGGATGAAGGAAGCGGCGGCCGAATCGATCCGCTCGGCCCGCTTCTTGCGCGACACGTCCATCTCGATCAGCGTGCGCTCCGCCGCGACCGTCGACAGCCGCTCGTCCCAGAAGACGAAGGGGATGTCGGTCTTGTCGGCCATCGAGCGCACGAAGGCGCGCGTCGCCTGCACGCGCGGACCGGCGCTGCCGTCCATGTTGACAGGCAGGCCGATGACGAAGGCGGCGACCTTCTCCTTCCCGGCAAAGGCGAGCAGCACCTCGGCATCCTGCGTGAACTTCACCCGTTTCAGCACCGGCCGCGGCGTCGCCAGCCGCCGGCCGAGGTCCGAGACGGAAAGGCCGATGGTCTTGGTGCCGAGGTCGAGGCCGGCGATGGGCTGGCCGGGGCCGAGGATCGCCGCCAGCTCTTCGAGGGTGAGCGTCGCCATGAAAAGCCCTCAGCGCTTGCGGACGAATTCGGTGCGCAGCACCAGTCCCCTGATGGCGTCGTGCCGGCAGTCGATCTCTTCCGGGTTGTCGGTGAGGCGGATCGACTTGATCACCGTGCCCTGTTTCAGCGTCTGGCCGGCGCCCTTCACCTTCAGGTCCTTGATCAGCACGACCGAATCGCCATCCGCAAGCACGTTGCCGCTGGCATCGTGCACCACGCTCGCGGCGGCCTTTTCGGCTGCGATCTCGGAGGCCGGACGCCATTCGCCGGTGGCTTCGTCATAGATGTAGTCGTCGTCGCTCATGGCGGGGTTCCTTCATTATGGTGTAAGCCACGCTTATAACGTTCGCGCCGCGGATGGAAACGGCCTTCGCGGTTTCTATATTGCGGGCAGGCAATCAATCGGGAGAACATGCATGAAAATCACCTGGCTCGGCCACTCCGCCTTTCGCATTGAGACGGCGAAGGCCAGAATCCTCATCGACCCGTTCTTCACCGGCAATCCCGCTTTCGACGAATCGACCCGCAAGGATGCCGTCGCGGGCCTCACCCATGTCCTCTTGACCCACGGCCACGGCGACCATGTCGGCGATACGATCGGGATCGCCAGGGAAACCGGCGCGACGGTTCTCGCCAATGCCGACCTTGCCGCCTGGCTCGGCGCGAAGGGCGTGGAGAAGGTCGACATGGGCAATACCGGCGGCACGGTGCATTTCGACGGCTTCTCGACCACCTTCGTCAATGCGCTCCATTCCTCCGCGCAGATCACCGAGGACGGCGTTTCCCATTCGCTCGGCAGCGCCAACGGCCTCGTCCTCCATTTCGAGGACGAACCGACGCTCTATCACATGGGCGACACCGACATCTTCTCCGACATGGCGCTGGTCAATGAACTGCACCAGCCGGAAATCGGCCTCGTGCCGATCGGCGACCGCTTCACCATGGGCGGTGCCGTGGCGGCGCTCGCCTGCCAGCGCTTCTTCAAGTTCGACACCGTCCTTCCCTGCCACTACGGCTCCTTCGGCATCATCGACCAGACGGCCGACCTCTTCGTGCAGGCGATGGACGGCGCGTCGGCGAAGATCGAGGTGCCGAAGGTCGGCGGCTCGGTCTCGCGGTAAGACCCCTCCCCACAAAGGGGAGGGACTTAACGGGCCGCGCCCTCTGCATTCCATTTCGAACGATGAGCAAGCCTCCTTCTTCTCCCCCCTTGTGGGGGAGATGCCGGCAGGCGGAGGGGGCCTTGTCGGCGATTGACCGCATTCCCCGTTGCGCCCCTTGGGCTTGGTCAGTATAGCGGGGAGGAAATTCCCTGTCGGAGACCACCCATGTCCGTAGATCTAGCCACCGTGAAGCGCGTCGCGCGCCTTGCCCGCATCGCCGTCAGCGAGGAAGAGGCAAGCCGCATGATGGGCGAGCTGAATGGCATCCTCGGCTTCGTCGAGCAGCTTTCCGAGGTTGACGTCGAGGGCGTCGAGCCGATGACGTCAGTCACGCCCATGGAGATGCGCAAGCGCGAAGACGTCGTCAACGACGGCAACAAGGCGGACGATATCGTCGCCAATGCCCCGGCGTCCGACCGCAACTTCTTCCAGGTGCCCAAGGTCGTCGAATAACGCCCTTCGCCGCCAGAGCCGTCCGCTTCCGAAAGTAGTCCTCCATGACCGAACTCACCCGCCTCACCATTGCCGAAGCCCGCGAAAAGCTCGGCGCCAAGGAGATCACCGCCGTCGAGCTGACGGACGCCTATCTCGGCGCGATCGAGGCCGCGAACGGCGCGCTCAACGCCTATGTCACCGTCACGCCGGAAAAGGCGCGCGAGATGGCGAAGGCCTCCGACGCCCGCATCGCCGAAGGCAAGGCCGGTGCGCTGGAAGGCATCCCGCTCGGCATCAAGGACCTCTTCGCCACCGAAGGCGTGCACACGCAGGCCTGCAGCCACATCCTCGACGGCTTCAAGCCGAAATACGAATCGACCGTCACGCAGAACCTGTGGAACGACGGCGCCGTCATGCTCGGCAAGCTGAACATGGACGAGTTCGCCATGGGCTCCTCCAACGAGTCCTCCTATTACGGCCCGGTGAAGAACCCGTGGCGCGCGGCCGGCTCCAACGCCGATCTCGTGCCGGGCGGCTCCTCGGGCGGTTCGGCCGCCGCTGTCGCCGCGTTCCTGTGTGCCGGCGCGACCGCGACGGACACCGGCGGCTCGATCCGCCAGCCCGCCGCCTTCACCGGCACGGTCGGCATCAAGCCGACCTACGGCCGCTGCTCGCGCTGGGGCATCGTCGCCTTCGCCTCCTCGCTCGACCAGGCCGGCCCCATCGCCCGCGACGTCCGCGACGCGGCGATCCTCCTCAAATCCATGGCCAGCGTCGACGCCAAGGACACGACCTCCGTCGATCTGCCGGTGCCGGATTACGAAGCCTCGCTCGGCCAGTCGCTGAAGGGCATGCGCATCGGCATTCCGCGCGAATACCGCGTCGACGGCATGCCGGAGGAGATCGAGGCGCTCTGGCAGCAGGGCATCGCCTGGTTGAAGGATGCCGGCGCCGATGTCGTGGACATCTCCCTGCCGCACACGAAATACGCCCTGCCGGCCTATTACATCGTCGCCCCGGCGGAAGCCTCCTCGAACCTTGCCCGCTACGACGGCGTGCGCTACGGCCTGCGCGTCGACGGCAAGGACATCGTCGACATGTACGAGAAGACCCGCGCGGCCGGCTTCGGCACCGAGGTCAAGCGCCGCATCATGATCGGCACCTATGTGCTCTCGGCCGGCTATTACGACGCCTATTACCTGCAGGCGCAGAAGGTGCGCACGCTGATCAAGCGCGACTTCGAGCTGGCCTTCAATGCTGGCGTCGACGCCATCCTGACGCCCGCCACCCCGTCGTCGGCCTTCGGCATCGCCGACGAGGACCTCGCTTCCGATCCGGTGAAGATGTATCTCAACGACATCTTCACGGTGACGGTGAACATGGCCGGCCTGCCGGGCCTTTCCGTTCCCGCCGGCCTCGACCACAAGGGCCTGCCGCTCGGCCTCCAGCTCATCGGCAAGCCCTTCGAGGAGGAAACCCTCTTCAGGACGGCCCATGTCATCGAGAAGGCCGCCGGCCGCTTCGCGCCGACGCGCTGGTGGTAAGGGGGCGTCCGGCCCCTTATCGGCTTCTGCCGCTTCATCATCTCCGTGGATAGCGGCCGGCGTCTCTCGCCAATCGCGCCGCGCGGTGCTTTGATGGCGGTGGAGAGAGCCGCATGATCACCGTTCGCAATGCCCTCGAGGAAGATGTACCGGCGCTGATCGACATCGGCGTCAGGGCCTGGGAACAGGCCGTCACCGGCGTGGCCGACCTTCAGGTGCGGCGCGATCATGCCCGCAATGCCTTCCAGCAGTTCCTCGCAAGCCATTGGCTGCGCGCCAGCGTCGCCGAATTCGGCGGCGTCCTTGCGGGCTGGGCCTCGCGCGAGGCGCTGGACGACGAGATCACCGATCTCTGGATCGATCCGCAGCAGCAGAGGAAGGGGCTCGGCTCCGCCCTGCTGGCCGCGATGGAAAACGAGATCGTCGCGGCCGGATTGGAGGCCGCGCGCCTCCAGACGCATGCGCGCAACACCGCGGCCGTCGGCTTCTTCCAGAAGCACGGCTATTCGGTGAGCTGGCTGTCGGTGGATTATTCGCCGCGGCTCGACCGCAACGTCGAATCGATCGGCCTGCGCCGGCAGCTCGTCGCGGACGAGCCGATCGGCTACGGGCCGGGCGGTTTTTGAGGGAGGCGGGCTTTCGCCGCGCCTCCCGTCGAATCACTGGTTGTCGAGCTGCGCGCGCACCAGTTCCAGGCCCCGCTGCGTGATGCGGTAGGGCCTGCCGCCGGAGGAGGCGATGCAGCGCCGGCGTTTCAGCTTGCGAAAGAGTTCAATGTCGAGGCCGCCCGCCCGCCAGCCGTCCCGCGTGATGCAGGCGACCGTCACGATCTTCCTGTTGTCGTCGTCTTTTTCGATATCGATCCTGCCGCCCTGGGCGAGCAGATGGAGGATGCGCTGTTCGGCGCGTGAAATGTCCATTGTCCTGAGAATCCGTCCGGCGTTCGCATGAACGCGAAAAAACGTTCCGCCACCGAAGGGTGGCAGGGCTTGTCGTTTTTCCGACCCTGCGCGCAAGCTTTCGCGGGCAGGGTCCTCAGCGGGCCTCAGAGCTAGACATCAAAACTCCATTGCGGATGCCCCGAAATAGCCGGGGCATCCATAAAGGTCAATGCGCAGGCCAGATCAGCGAATGGTGCAGGAAGACGCCGGCCTTCACGCCGTTGGCGGAGGCGAGCGAGATATTGGCGGCGCCGAGCGCGATGTCGCCGGCGGCATAGAGGCCGGGCAGGGAGGTCTGGCCGGTATCGTCGGTGTCGAGGATGCTGCCGACGGGCGTCTCCTTCAGCTTCAAGCCGCGGTCGGCCGGAATGGCGCTGCGCACCCGCGCCTCCGGCATGACGAACAGCGCCTTGACCAGCGTCGGAATGCCGGGGCCGGTCTCGACGGCGAGCATGCCGTCAGGCCCATCCGAAATGGCCGTGACGCGGCCCGGCCGCAGCTTCACATTGCGCGCGGCGAGAACGGCAAGGGCCTCCTCGTCCGGCTCCGGCACCTGATTGGTGAAGAGCGTGACATCGCCCCAGTCGGCGACCACCGCCGCAAAGCGCGCGGCCTCCGCCGTGCGCGCGAGCACCCCGACCGGCCCGCCGCCCACTTCATAGCCATGGCAATAGGGGCAATGCAGCACCGTCTTGCCCCAGCGCTCCGCAAGGCCCGGGATGGCGGGCAGCCGATCCTCGAAACCCGTCGCGAGCAGCACGCGCCGCGCCGCGATCCGCCCGCCGTCGCCGGTGACCACGGAGAAGGCGTCCCTTTCCCCTTCCAGCCGCTCGGCCGGCGCATCGCGGAAGGTCACGGTCTCGTAGGCGGCAAGCTGGCGGCGGGCATCGGCGAGGATCTCGCCGCCCGGCCTTCCGTCCTGCGCGAGGAAGCCGTGCGAATGGGCCGCGAAGCGGTTGCGCGGCTCGCCGGTGTCGACAATGGTGATGCGGCGGCGGGCGCGGGCGAGCTGCATGGCGGCGGAAAGGCCGGCAAAGCCCCCGCCGATGATGATGGCATCTTCGGTCATGGTTCATCCTTTCTATGGAGCGAGCGGCATCGTTCGGCCGGCCGGTGCCACCCGTTCGATGCAGGTCTTGGGAATTGGTTGCCTTCAGCCGGTATCGGCCCGGCAGTGTTTCGCCGCCACCCGGAAATCGGCCGCGAGATCGGCCAGCGTCGTGCCGGCGAAGCGCGCCATCAGGATCGCCTCGGCATCCTTCAGCGCGTCGCCGATCACCCGGTTGACGGATTGCTCGACCACGCAGCCCGGCATTTCCGTCGCCGGGCCGATCTGGAAGAGGATCGGCTCGCCGAGCGCATTGTAGATGTCGAGCAGCGAGATTTCGGCGAGCGGCCGGGCGAAATGCCAGCCGCCGCCATGGCCGCGGCCGGATTGCACGATGCCGGCCTCGCGCAGCCCGGCCATGGTGCGCCGGACGACGACGGCATTGGTGTCGAGGCAGAGCGCGAGATCGTCCGAGGTCATCGGCTCCTCGCGCTCGGCCATGTGCATGAGTGCATGGAGCACGGCGGAAAGGCGGCTGTTTCTTTTCATGTAACAACAATAGTTACGAATCCTGCCGCATGTCAACACATGCCGGCAGGAGGCCGCTCAGCCGGCACGCAGCATATCGAGGAGGGCAGGGCCGAAGATCAGCGCCGCCGGCACGAGCGCCACATGCAGCACGAGGATCGCCATGAGCTGCGTGCGGAACGGCTCCTTGCGCGTCTTGTGCCGCAGCAGCCGCTGGGCGGCGACGGCGCCGAGGCTGCCGCCGAGGAAGGCGAACTGCAGCAGCCGCGCTTCGGAAACGCGCCAGGTGCCATCGCGCGCGGCTTCCTTGTCCCACCAGTAGAGGCAGAACGTGACGACGTTGAAGAGAAGGAAGATGACGAAAAGCGTTGTTGTCGTGCCCATGGCATGCTTTTAGCCGATCATCCTTGCGGCTTGGCTAACGAGGGTGGACGGCACCCGCTGAAAACCTTGCGCCGCCTGCCCATATGTTCTACCGAGACAGCACCGAAGACACCACAAAAAGAGCCTGCAATGACCCTCGTCGACGTCCGCACCCCCGATCCGAAACGCTTGATCCCCGGCGCCACCGGCGACTGGGAAGTCATCATCGGCATGGAGGTGCACGCGCAGGTCCTTTCCAATTCCAAGCTCTTCTCCGGCGCGTCGACCGAATTCGGCAAGGCGCCGAATGCCAACGTCTCGCTGGTCGATGCCGCGATGCCCGGCATGCTGCCGGTCATCAACATCGAGTGCGTCAGGCAGGCGGTGCGCACGGGCCTCGGCCTCAAGGCGCAGATCAATCACCGCTCGATCTTCGACCGCAAGAACTACTTCTACCCCGACCTGCCGCAGGGCTACCAGATCTCGCAGTTCAAGGATCCGATCGTCGGCGAGGGCAAGATCACCATCTCGCTCGGCCCGGACCGCCAGGGCAATTTCGAGGACATCGAGATCGGTATCGAGCGCCTGCATCTGGAGCAGGACGCCGGCAAGTCGATGCACGACCAGCATCCGACCATGTCCTATGTCGACCTCAACCGCTCGGGCGTCGCGCTGATGGAGATCGTCTCCAAGCCGGACATGCGCTCCTCGGACGAGGCCAAGGCCTATATGACGAAGCTGCGCTCCATCGTGCGCTATCTCGGCACCTGCGACGGCAACATGGACGAGGGCTCCATGCGCGCCGACGTCAACGTTTCCGTGCGCCGTCCGGGCGAGGCCTTCGGCACGCGCTGCGAGATCAAGAACGTCAACTCCATCCGCTTCATCGGCCAGGCCATCGAATATGAGGCCCGCCGCCAGATCGGCATCCTGGAGGACGGCGGCAGCATCGACCAGGAAACCCGCCTCTTCGATCCCGGCAAGGGCGAGACGCGCTCGATGCGCTCGAAGGAAGACGCGCACGACTACCGCTATTTCCCCGACCCGGACCTTCTGCCGCTCGAATTCGACAACGAATTCGTCGGCGCGCTGCTCGCCGACCTGCCGGAACTGCCGGACGACAAGAAGATCCGCTTCGTCAAGGATCTCGGCCTTTCCGTCTACGATGCCTCGGTGCTCGTCTCGGAAAAGGCGATCGCCGACTATTACGAGGTCGTGGCCGCCGGCCGCGACGGCAAGATCGCCGCGAACTGGGTCATCAACGACTTGCTGGGCGCCTTGAACAAGGACGGCAAAGCCATTGAAGAGACTCCGGTTTCGCCCGCCCAGCTCGGCGGCATCATCGATCTCATCAAGGACGGCACCATCTCCGGCAAGATCGCCAAGGACCTCTTCGAGATCGTCTGGAACGAGGGCGGCAACCCGGCCGAGATCGTCGAGGCGCGCGGCCTCAAGCAGGTGACCGATACCGGCGCCATCGAGAAGGCCGTGGACGAGATCATCGCCGCCAACCCCGACCAGGTCGAGAAGGTCAAGGCCAAGCCCACGCTCGCCGGCTGGTTCGTCGGCCAGGTCATGAAGGCGACGGGCGGCAAGGCCAACCCGCAGGCCGTCCAGGCCCTCGTCAAGGCCAAGCTCGGCATCGAGGAGTAACCCGGTGTTTTTTGTCCGCACGGCCACCGAACGCGATCTGGCCAAGGTCAGCGCGCTTCTGGCCGAGACGTGGCACGCGACCTACGATGCGCTCTACGGCGCCGACAAGGTGAGCGAGATCACCGCGCGCTGGCATTCCGTGCCGGCGCTGAAGGCCCGGCTGGAGCGCAAGGACAGCGAATTCGTCGTCGCCGACGACGGCAGGGAGCTGGCCGGCATGGGCTATGTCGCCATGTCGAAGGACCGGCCGAAGACGGCGCTCCTGCACCAGCTCTACGTGCTGCCGCGCTACCAGCGCCAGGGCATCGGCCGCGACATGTTCGCCGAGCTCGAAACCTGTTTTCCCGATGCCGATGCCATGCTGCTGGAGGTCGATCCGCGCAACGATGCGGCGGTCGCCTTCTATCTCGCGCACGGTTTCGTCAAGGTCGGGGAGGCGAAGCATACGGCGGATGACGTCTCGGGCGTGCCGCTTCACGTCTACGAGAAGCCGCTTCACGGTTGACCGAGGCGAAAAGCCGTGCGCGAAGGCGCGGGAATCGCTGGACATTCCGGCGCTGCCGCGCCATAAGCGGAAGAAATATCACCCGCTCTTGCGGGCGAACAATCAGTCTCGGGCCGCGCTTCCGGCACGGCCCTGCCAAGGACGCCAGCCCATGAACCTTCTCAAGCAGATTTTTACCTGGTGGAACGGTCAGACGATCGGCACCCGTTTCCATACCTGGCGCTTCGGCACCCGGGTCGGCCAGGACGAATTCGGCAACGTCTACTATCAGGGCGGCAAGGATTCCGAGGGCCGCACGCGCCGCTGGGTGATCTATAACGGCTATGCCGACGCATCCGCCATCCCGGCCGGCTGGCACGGCTGGATGCACCACCGCACCGACGTTTCCCCGGCCGACGAGGAATACAAGGCGCGCGAATGGGAGCAGCCGCACCGCCCGAACCGGACCGGCACCTCGCAGGCTTACCGCCCGCCGGGCTCGATTGCCGCCGCCGGCGAGCGTCCGCGCGTGACAGGCGACTACGACGCCTGGACGCCGGGCAACTGATACCGATTTGGCCACATTTCGCCGGTAGCTCGGAGCGACCGGCGACGGCCGGTTCGGATCGCAGGAGACGGCATCGATGACAGCAGGGTTTTCACGGGCAGGCGCCGCAGGGCGGTTCCTTTCGGTCGCGCTTGCAGCGGCGGCCGCAGGTCTCGCCATGGCGCCCGTCGCGGCAAAGGCCGCACGCATCGAGAACCCCGTCGCCACCTTTTCCGGCATCGACAAGATCACCGGCCGCATCACCAGCTTCGACGTCTATATCGGCGAGACCGTGCAGTTCGGCGCGCTCCAGGTGACGCCGAAGGTCTGCTACAGCCGCGACGATACGGAAGCGCAGAAGATCACCTCCTTCGTCGAGGTCGACGAGATCACCCTCGACCGCAAGATCCGCCGCATCTTCACCGGCTGGATGTTCGCCGACAGCCCCGGCCTCAACGCCGTGGAGCATCCCGTCTATGACGTCTGGCTGACCGAGTGCAAGACGAAGTCGGACGTCCCGCCGCCGGAAGACGGCGAGGCGAAGGCGCAGTAAGGCGTTCTTTCTCGAAGATTGCATTTGCCGCCGTGGATCCTCCGGTCAGGCCAGAGGATGACGGAGGGCAGGAGAGGGGTTCCACCTCTCTGACGGCGCGACATGTCGAGCGGTTGCTTCGACGGTGCGGCATATCGAAGAGTTGCTTTGGATACGAACTCTTATTCCTGCGTCATCCTCGGGCTTGACCCGGGGATCCACCCACGCCGCCGTCCCCCGGCCTAAAACGGCAGGTGCGGCGAGGCCAGTGCGTTCGCCAGCATGTCCTCGTACTCGATCTTCGGCACGTCGATCGCCCCGAACGTCTTCAGGTGCTCCGTGGTGAACTGCGTATCGAGCAGGCGGAAGCCGCGCTCGCGCAGGCGTTCCACCAGGGCGACCAGGCAGATCTTCGAGGCATCCGCGCGCCGGGAGAACATGCTTTCGCCGAAGAAGGCGGCGCCGAGCGAGACGCCGTAGAGGCCGCCGACGAGCTGGTCGCCCTCCCAGGCCTCGACGGAATGGGCGTGGCCCATGCGGTGCAGGGTGCCGTAGAGCGACTTGATCTTCGCGTTGATCCATGTCGACGGCCGGTCCGGCGCGGCCTCGGCGCAGGATTTGACCACCGCGTCGAAGGCGGTATCGAAACGGATGTCGAAGGGGGCCTTGCGGATCGTCTTGGCGAGGCTGCGCGAGACGTGGAATTCATCGAGCGGGATGACGCCCCGCAGGTCCGGCTCGACCCAGAAGAGCTCCGGGTCATCGGCCGAATCGGCCATCGGGAAGAGCCCGATGGAATAGGCGCGCAGGAGCAGTTCCGGGGTGATCTCCGGGTGCTTTCTGCGACGCCCTGCCATCAGCGCCGACGCCCCTCAGGCGTCGGTCTTGCTGGCCAGGTAGTCTTCCAGCCAGTGGATGTCGTAATCGCCGTTGGCGATGTCCTGGTTGCCGATCAGGTCCTGGAAGAGCGGCAGCGTCGTCTTGATGCCGTCGATGACGAACTCGTCCAGCACGCGGCGCAGGCGCATCATGCATTCGACGCGGGTGCGCCCGTGCACGATGAGCTTGCCGATCAGGCTGTCGTAGTAGGGCGGGATGCGGTAGCCCTGATAGGCGCCCGAATCGACGCGCACACCAAGGCCGCCCGGCGCATGGAAATGCGTGATCGTGCCCGGCGAGGGAACGAAGGTGCGCGGGTCCTCGGCATTGATGCGGCACTCGATGGCGTGGCCGGAAAAGACGATGTCTTCCTGGCGGACCGACAGGCCCGCGCCGGAGGCGACGCGGATCTGCTCGTGCACGAGGTCGATCCCGGTGATCGCCTCGGTGATCGGGTGCTCCACCTGGAGGCGGGTGTTCATCTCGATGAAATAGAACTCGCCGTTCTCGTAGAGAAACTCCACCGTGCCGGCGCCGCGGTATTTCAGCTTCTTCATGGCGTCGGCGCAGATCTGGCCGATCTTCATGCGCTGCTCGACATTGAGGGCGGGGGAATTGGCTTCTTCCCAGACCTTCTGGTGGCGGCGCTGCAGGGAGCAGTCGCGCTCGCCGAGATGCACCGCGTTGCCCATGCCGTCGCCGACGACCTGGATTTCGATGTGGCGCGGCTTGCCGAGGTACTTTTCCATGTAGACGGCGTCGTTGCCGAAGGCGGCGAGCGCCTCGGAACGGGCGGTCGAGACCGCCTCATCGAGGTCGGCCTCGGTCTTGGCGACCTTCATGCCGCGGCCGCCGCCGCCGGCGGTGGCCTTGATGAGCACCGGGAAGCCGATCTTGCGGGCGACGTCCAGCGCGTTCTCCGGCTTCACCTCGCCCTCGGAGCCCGGAACGACGGGAATGCCGAGTTCCTGCGCCGTCTGCTTGGCGGTGATCTTGTCGCCCATGATGCGGATATGTTCCGCCGTCGGGCCGATGAAGGTGATGCCGTGCGCGTCGAGGATCTCCGCGAACTTGGCGTTTTCCGACAGGAAGCCGTAGCCCGGATGCACGGCGTCGGCGCCGGTGATCTCGCAGGCGGCGACGATCTGGTGGATGTTCAGGTAGCTTTCGCGCGACGGCGGCGGGCCGATGCACACGCTCTCGTCGGCAAGGCGCACATGCATGGCGTCGGCATCGGCCGTCGAATGCACGGCGACCGTGGCGATGCCGAGCTCCTTGCAGGCCCGAAGGACCCTGAGGGCGATTTCGCCGCGGTTGGCGATGAGGACTTTGGAGATCATGGGATCCGCCTTATTCGATGACGATCAGCGGTTCGCCATATTCGACCGGGCTTGCATCCGAGACGAGGATTTCGGTGACCTTGCCCGAACGCGGTGCCGGAATCTGGTTCATCGTCTTCATGGCTTCGATGATGAGGATGGTCTGGCCTTCCTTGACGGCTGCGCCGACTTCCACGAAGGGACGAGAGCCCGGCGCCGGCGAAAGATAGGCGGTGCCCACCATCGGCGCCGTCACGGCGTTCTTGTTGTTGCGGGCGTCGGCGACGGGAGCGGCAGCGGCGGGCGCGGCGCTGGCGGCGGCGACTGTGGGCGCGGCGATCGGTGCCTGGACATATTGCGGCGTGCCGGCGCGCGAGACGCGGATGCGCAGGTCGTCCTGCTCCACTTCGATCTCGGTGAGGTCCGTCTCGTTGAGGATGTTGGCGAGATCGCGGATCAGAACCTGATCGATGCCGTGTTTCTTTTCAGCCATGGAAGTGAGCCTCTGGTTCTTTTTATTTCGTGATGGATGAAAGCGCATGGAGCGCGAGGACATAGCTATATGCGCCGAAACCGCAGATGACGCCCTTCACGGCGGGCGCGATCATCGACGTGTGGCGGAATTCCTCGCGGGCATGCACGTTGGAAAGGTGCAGTTCGACGACCGGGATGTTCACGGCGCGGATGGCGTCGTGCAGCGCGATCGAGGTGTGGGTATAGGCACCGGCGTTGATGGCGATGCCGGCGGCGACATCGCCGGCCTCGTGGATCCAGTCGACCAGATCGCCTTCGTGGTTGGATTGGCGGAAATCGACGGCAAAACCCAGCGTTTCGCCCTCGGCCTTGCAGAGCGCTTCGATGTCGGCGAGCGTCTGGCCGCCATAGATGCCGGGCTCGCGCTTGCCGAGTGCGTTCAGGTTGGGGCCGTTGAGCACGAAAAGGGGTAGAGCCATTCGCAATTCCGCATGCTGGATAGAGATTTACCTATAGACCGGCGGTTTCCGCAGGGAAAGCCCCAAGGGCAGGGGCTTCCCGGTCGAAAGGGGCATGTCCACAAGCCAAAGGCTCAACACGGCCAGCATGGCGAGAAGATGGCGGTTCTCAGCAGGTCGCCTTGCCGCAGGAGCGCACGTTGGCGATCTTCTCGCGAAGGTCGTCCGCGCCGACCGCGCCGAAGACCATTTCCTGGCCGAGCACGTAGGACGGGGTGCCGGTGATGCCGAGGTCGTTGGCCAGCGAATAGGCCTCGCGCACGGCGTCGTCATGCGGCTTTTCCGTCATGGTCTTGCGGATGTCCGCCTCGGAAACGCCAAGGCCGGAGGCGACGGCGATGGCGCTTTCCTCCGTGGCGCGGCCTTCGGCGCCGAGCAGCGCGCGGTGGAACTCGCCGTATTTTTCCGGCGCCAGGTCACGGAACGCGGCGCTCACCTTGTGGGCGGCAAGCGAATCGGGGCCGAGGATCGGCAGTTCCTTGAGGACGAAGCGGACGTTCTTGTCGTCCTTCAGGATCTCGTCCATGTCGGAGAGCGCGCGCTTGCAGTAGCCGCAATTGTAGTCGAAGAACTCGACGATGGTGACGTCGCCCTTGGGATTGCCGAGCGCGATGTCGTAGGGCGAGGTGAAGATCGTCTTCTCGTTGTCGGTGATGGCCGACTGGGCCTTGGCCTGCTGCTGTTCTTCCTGCTTCTTCTGCAGGGCTTCCTGCACCTCGATCAGGATTTCCGGATTCTCGACGAGGTATTCCTTGATATACGCGCCGATTTCCTTCTTCTGCGCGTCGTCGAGGGCAAGGGCAGGAAGGGGGGCTGCGACCGTGATGGCAAGGGCAATGGCGGTCGCGAGCTTCGTCTTGAATGTCATGTCTGTTCTGTCCTGTCCTCGTCCGTTATGCGTGGGAGAAGTGCCATTTGCGGCACCCGCGCGTCAATGCGCGCGAAACGCTTTCAACGACCTTATGGCTCGCCGGGTGCAAACGATAGGGCAAAAGCGGCGGATTTTCGGCCCTCGCGGGATTGTGAATGCCGGCATCTTGCGGCAGGAAGGCGGCATCCCAGGAACCGGCCAGGAACCGAAAGGCAAGCCCATGAAACTCTCCCGCCGCGGCGCCGTCGAACCCTTCCACGCCATGGACGTGCTGGCCGAGGCGACGAGGCGCCGTGCGAGCGGCCGCCCGGTGATCTCCATGGCCGTCGGCCAGCCGGTGCACCCGGCGCCCGAGGCCGCGCGCGCGGCGGCGCGCCGGGCGCTCGACATCGGCCGCATCGGCTATACGGACGCGCTCGGCCTCCTTTCGCTTCGCACCGCCATTTCGGATTTCTACGAGGCCCGCCACGGCGTTTCGGTCGATCCCGGCCGCATCGCCATCACCACGGGCTCGTCCGCCGGCTTCAATCTTGCCTTCCTCGCGCTGTTCGACCCCGGCGACCGCGTCGCCATCGCCCGTCCCGGCTATCCTGCCTACCGCAACATCCTCGCCGCGCTCGGCATCGAGACGGTGGAGATCGAGGTGAATGCGGAAAACGGCTTCACGCTGACGCCCGAGGCGCTGGCGGCGGCGGGACGCATCGACGGCGTGCTGCTGGCAAGCCCGGCCAACCCGACCGGCACCGTGACGGGCCGGGCGAACCTTGCGGCGCTCTCGGCCTATTGCCGGGACAACGGCATCGCCTTCATCTCGGACGAGATCTATCACGGCCTCACCTTCGTCGGCGAGGAGGCGACCGCGCTGGAATTCGGCGAGGAGGCGGTGATCATAACTCCTTCTCGAAATACTATTGCATGACAGGCTGGCGGATCGGCTGGATGGTGCTGCCGGAAACGCTGGTGCGCCCGGTCGAGCGCATCGCCCAGAGCCTCTACATCTCCGCGCCGGAACTCTCGCAGATTGCCGCCGAAGCGGCCCTCGGCGCCGAGGCGGAACTGAACGTCTATCGCGACGCCTATCGCGTGAACCGCGATTTCCTGGTGAAGCGCCTGCCGGAACTCGGCTTCTCCATCGCCTCGCCGATGGATGGCGCCTTCTACGCCTATGTCGACGTCGGCCGCTTCACCAATGACAGCATGGCGTTTGCCCGCCGCATGCTGGCCGAGACGGATGTGGCCGCGACGCCCGGCATCGATTTCGATCCGCGCGACGGCCATCACACCATGCGCTTTTCCTATGCCGGCTCCTTCGAGGAGATGAGCGAGGCGGTCGACCGCCTCGCGCGCTGGCTCGCCTGAGGCCGGAAAGCGATTCCGCTTCAGTGGCTTGCGGCCGGAAGCGGAATCGATTCTTCAGGCATGTGATTCACTTTCTCAGGCCCGGTTGATCGAGACGCCGCCGTCGACGAGCATCGCCGTGCCGGTCGTGAAGCTGGAGGCCGGCGAGCAGAGGAACAGCGCGGCCTGTGCGATCTCCTCGGGCTCGGCGATGCGCTTGAAGGCGTTGAGGCCCGCGACGAACTGCAAGACCTCCGGCGTATTTGCGACGTGACGGCCCATCGGCGCATCCGTCGCGCCGGGCAGCAGCGCATTCACGCGAATGCCCTTCGGGCCGTATTCGCAGGCCAGCACCTGCACGAGCCCGACGAGGCCGGATTTCGACGCCGCATAGGCGGCAAGCCCCGGAAAGCCGGCCGTGTAGCCGACGAAGGTCGATGTGAAGACGATGCTGCCGCCGCCGCGCGCCTCCATGGCGGGGAGCTGGTACTTCGCGGCAAGGAAGCCGCTTGTCAGGTTGATGTCGAGCACGCTTTGCCACGCCGCCATGGAAAGCTCGGGGAGGGCGCCGACCGGCCCGGTGGTGCCGGCATTGTTGAAGGCGATGTCGAGGCCGCCGAATTCCGCCTGCGCGGCATCGACCAGCGCCGCATGATGCGCCTCCTCGCTGACGTCGCCCGGGACGGCCAGGGCCGCCCCGCCGGCCGCGCGGATCTCCTCGGCGACCGCCTCCAGCCGGTCGCGCCCGCGCGCCGAAAGCACGACGCTGGCGCCCTGCCGGGCGAAGAGCAGCGCGGCGGCGCGGCCGATACCGGAACTTGCGCCGGTGATGATGGCGACCTTGTTGTCGAGGCGTGTCATTGGTGGCTCCCTGCTGGTTTCTGACGACCGCGGGTGTCGCAGAAGGCCAGGGACGCAGCCACCCGATTCCGGCGCGCACGAAAAAGGCCCGGCGAAAACCGGGCCTCGTTCAATCCGACGATGCAGAGCCTCTCAGAAGAAGCCGCGGCGCTGCCACCAGCCGCCCTTCTTGGGCTTTTCGGCGTCCTCGTCCGTGGCCGCCTCCTTCGTCGAAGACGACTTGATCACCGGCTCCGAGGCGATCCTGGAGATATCGCGATTGGCCCGGGCGGGCTTGGCCGGCTCTTCGAGATCGGCGGACGCCTTGGCGACCTCCGGTTCGGCAGGCGCTGCCTCCGCCGCGGCGACGACCGGGGCCGGCTGTGCCTCGATCTCGCTGCGGGCGGCCTCGTCGGTCGTGGCGTCTTCGACGGCCTTGGCCCGGCTGCGGCGCGCGCGCTTCGGCTTTGCCGGCGGTTCTTCGGCAACGGGCTCGGCCGGGATTTCCCCGGCTGCAACCGCCACGTCCGTTTCGGCGACCTCCACCTCGTCGGCATCGCCGCCTTCGGCGTCACTCTCGCCATCGGCATCGTCCGCTTCGGCGCCGGCTTCGAGCGAGCCGTCCTCGGGACGGTTGCGGCGGCCACCACGCTTACCGCGGCGACGGCGCTTGCGGCGCTGCTCGGGCGTCTCGTCTGCCTGCGCCTGAGAGGCTTCCGCGCCCTCTTCGCCGTCCACCTCGTCGTCGTCGAGCACATCCTCGTCGCCGGCCTGTTCGCCGCCGAAGGATGCGGTATCGGTGCCTTCGCCATTCTCGCGGCCACGGCCACGACGGCGACGACGGCGCTTGCGCTTGTTGCGGCCGTTCTCGTCCGAGGAGGTCGACGCGGAGCCCTGCGCGGCCGTAGCCGGACGGGCATCGTCCTCTTCCTCGTCGATCTCGTCCTCGATCACCACATCGTCATCTTCTTCCGGTTCCGGCTCGAAATGCAGGATCTGGTCGATCTTGACCGGGGTCTCGACAGGCTCGCCGCGGTCGATCGCGAAGTGCTGCGCGCCGACATGGGCATCTGCCTCGATGATGATGGCGACGCCGAAGCGGGCTTCGTAATCGATGATCGTGCCGCGCTTGTGGTTGAGCAGGTAGAGCGCGATGTCGGGCGTCGCGCGGACGGTGATGTTGTGCGTCGTGTTCTTGAGGAGATATTCCTCGATGCCGCGCAGGACATGCAGCGCGACCGACGACTGCGAGCGGATATGGCCCGTGCCGTTGCAGTGCGGGCAGGTCTGCATCGTCGATTCGAGAACCGAGGCGCGGATGCGCTGGCGCGACATTTCCAGCAGGCCGAAATGCGAGATGCGGCCCACCTGGATGCGTGCGCGGTCGTTCTTGAGATGATCCTTCAGGCGCTTCTCGACGGCCCGGTTGTTGCGCTTCTCCTCCATGTCGATGAAGTCGATGACGACGAGGCCGGCAAGGTCGCGCAGGCGAAGCTGGCGCGCCACTTCCTCGGCCGCTTCCAGGTTCGTCTGGAGCGCGGTCTCCTCGATGGAGTGCTCGCGCGTCGAGCGGCCGGAGTTGACGTCGATCGAGACGAGCGCCTCGGTCTGGTTGATGATGATGTAGCCGCCGGACTTCAGCGTCACCTGCGGCTGCAGCATGCGGTCGAGCTGGGCCTCGATGCCCGAGCGCGAGAAGATCGGATGCACGTCGCGGTAGGGCTGGACGACCTTCGCGTGGCTCGGCATCAGCATCTTCATGAAGGCTTTCGCCTCGCGGTAGCCTTCCTCGCCGGCAACGACGATCTCGCTGATGTCCTTGTTGTAGAGGTCGCGGATCGAGCGCTTGATGAGCGAGCCTTCCTCATAGACGAGGCAGGGGGCCGTGGAGGCGAGCGTCAGCGTGCGGACGTTTTCCCACAGGCGCATCAGGTATTCGAAGTCGCGCTTGACCTCGACGCGGGTGCGGTTCGCCCCGGCGGTGCGCAGAATGACGCCCATGCCCTGCGGAACTTCCAGATCGCGGGCGATCTCCTTCAGGCGCTTGCGGTCCTGCAGGTTGGTGATCTTGCGGGAAATGCCGCCGCCGCGCGCCGTGTTCGGCATCAGCACGGAGTAGCGGCCGGCAAGCGACAGGTAGGTGGTGAGCGCTGCGCCCTTGTTGCCGCGCTCTTCCTTGGCGACCTGCACGAGCAGAATCTGCCGACGCTTGATGACTTCCTGGATGCGGTACTGCTTGCGCGGCTTGCGCTGCACGCGGTCCGGAACCTCTTCCATGGCGTCTTCGGCGCCGACGGACTCGATGATTTCCTTCTCCTCGCCGCCCTGGTCGTCGTCATCGTCGTCGTCATCGCGGCGGCGACGGCCGCGCTTGCGCTCGGCCGGCTCGGAGATCTCGTCGGTGTCGACGGCCATGGCCATCGCGCCGCCGGGCGTCTCGTCGTCGCTGCCCTCAGCGGGGGCGGCTTCCTCGGCGGCCGGCGCTTCTTCCTCGGTCTTCGCCTTGGCCTTGCGGGGGCGGCGCGGCTTCTTTGGCTTTTCGGCCGGGGCCTCTTCGGCGGCGAGATCGGCGGAGGCTTCGACGACTTCCGCCTCGGCGGGTGCTTCCGCCGGGGTCTCCTCGACGGCGGCGGCGGCTTCAGCCTCGCTCTCGCCGGAGGAGCGCGTGCCCGTCTCGATCGGCTCGATGTCGTCGTCGCGGCGGTGCTCCTCGGCCTCGGCCCTCAGGAGCGCCTGACGGTCGGCGAGGGGGATCTGGTAGTAATCCGGGTGGATTTCGGCGAAGGCCAGGAAGCCGTGGCGATTGCCGCCGTAATCGACGAAGGCCGCCTGGAGCGACGGTTCGACGCGCGTGACCTTGGCAAGGTAGATATTGCCGCGAATCTGCTTCTTGTATTGGGATTCGAAGTCGAATTCTTCTATGCGGTTCCCGCGTACGACGACAACCCGCGTCTCCTCAGCGTGAGACGCATCGATGAGCATTTTCTCTGCCATTTAATTTGAGCTCCTCGGCGCAGCCGCAATCCTGGCGGCGAGCCGGTCCCTGAAAGGGACGTGCCGGGGGAGGAGAGGGATGCGCCGGATAAGTAAGTTCCCGTCGGGCCCCGGTGAGGGGTGAGCGGACGGAGGGAGGCCGGAACGCATGCGCTCCAGTGCCGGTTACCCTCTGATAGAATCCGCCGTGACAACATCAACGTCCAACGAGAATGCCAGTGCCATAGACCTGATCGGTCCGATGAATGCCCTTGGAAAGGGCGTGCGGTGGAAACCCACCTTGACTGTTCCGGCCACCGCCGGTTTACGCGATCTAATCGGCCGGGAAAAAGCAGTGCGACGGCGGATGAAGGCCCGGTTTGGCGCCAAGATCCCGAAGGGGTGGCTGCCTGCTCCAGACGATTCTATCCCGTCTATTCTTTTTCCCTGATTTTGCTTTTATGGCGGATATGTCACAATGGCAAGGGAAAAGCCGAAAGCGTCATAATGTCGATGGATTTGCCGCTATGTGTGCGGCTGCTGCCGGGCATGCGCCCGCCAGCAAGCTTTGGTTAACCATATGGGGGCATCTATGGGCCGTGTCCAGCACCGCATCGCGCGGTTTCCACGCGTTTGAACGGACTGCCAGTGGTGATGCTACGCCTTCCGACCGACAATCCGCTTCGCCGCCTCGGGCGTGCGCTGTTTCTCGTCCTTTGTCTTGCGGCGGGCACGCCCGCTTGCGCGGCGACCGCTTCCCCGGCGCCGCTGCTCGCCTTCGGCGCGCGCATTGCCGGTGACGACGCCCGCACGCGCATCATCATCGACTTCGACCGCAAGCCGGATTTCGCGGTCCATTACGTCGCCAATCCCTACCGCGTGCTGATCGACCTGCCGGAGACCGATTTCGGCATCAAGGCGGAGGAACTGGAGGCGCGCGGCATCTTCTCCGAGATCCGCTACGGCACGATGGCGGCCGGCCGCTCCCGCATCGTCCTGACGGCCACGCGCCCGGTCGGAGTGGTGCTTGCCGAAGTACAGGAAGAGCAGGGTGCGGCAAGCTACCGCCTCGTGATCGACACGGCGATCGTCACCGGCGAGGTCTTTCAGGCCCAGATGGAAAAGCAGAGCTGGCAGGAGGCCGCGGCCCCGGCGGGCGGCGAGCCGCCCGCCGTCATGCTGCCCGGCGGCAAGGCGGACGGGCCGTTCGTCATCGCGGTCGACGCGGGCCATGGCGGCATCGACAACGGCGCGCGCGGCGGCGTCACCAAGACGGAGGAAAAGCACGTCACGCTTGCCTTCGCCCGCGAGCTTGCCGCCGCGCTGAACAGGCTGCCCGGCACGCGCGCGATCCTGACGCGCGACAAGGACGAGTTCCTTTCCCTCTCCCAGCGCGTGCAGCTCGCCCGCAGCGAAGGCGCGAACCTGCTGATCTCCATCCATGCCGATACCTTGAAGCAGAAGGACATCCGCGGCGCGACGATCTACACCATCTCCGACAAGGCCTCCGACAGCCTTGCCGCCAGCCTTGCCGAGCGCGAGAATCTGTCCGACCAGATCGCCGGCGTCGCCTTCGTCGACGAGCCCGCCGAGGTCGCCGACATCCTGCTGGACCTCACCCGCCGCGAAACGCAGGCCTTCTCCATCAATCTCGCCCAGAACGTGGTCGAAAAGTTCAAGGACGAGGTGCTGCTGATCAACAACCCGCACCGCCATGCCGGCTTCCGCGTGCTGACCGCGCCGGACGTGCCGTCGATCCTGCTCGAACTCGGCTTCCTGTCGAACAAGGACGACGAGCAGTTGCTGGTCGACCCTGCCTGGCAGAAGAAGGTCGCGGGCCTCATCGCGGGGGCCGTGGAGCAATATCGGACCGCCATCGTCGCGAACGGCGGTTGAGGCGGGCCTGGCGGACGGCCGACAGGTTGTGCCGGCGTCTGCTGTGCCGGAAAAGTGACAGCGGCCGCCATTGTGCGGTGGCGAAGCCGCAACACATGCTGTAAGCCCTATTTTCCTCACATTCCGATCGCTAGACGGGGCGGGAAAACAGGACGACTCGTCTTCGACACGAAGGCGCAAAGGCCGGCTAGGCCGGGCGGCAGGTCCGCCCGATGAAAATTATAAGACATAGGGCATCGGTAACTGGCTCATGATCAGACTGATTGGATATTTCTTCGGGATTGGCGCCGTGTTCTTTCTCGGCGTGGCGGGGGCGGTCGCCCTCTATCTCGGAAGTGTGGCCAAGGATCTTCCCGATTATGAGGTCTTGAACAACTACGCGCCGCCGGTGACGACCCGCGTCCATGCCGGCAACGGCGCGCTGATGGGCGAATATGCCCGCGAACGCCGCCTTTACCTGCCCATCCAGGCGATCCCGGACCGCGTCAAGGCCGCCTTCCTCTCGGCGGAAGACAAGAACTTCTACCAGCATCCCGGCGTCGACGTGACCGGCCTTTTCCGCGCCATCGTGGTCAACCTGCAGAACATGGGCTCGGGCCGCCGTCCGGTCGGCGCATCGACCATCACCCAGCAGGTCGCCAAGAACTTCCTGCTCTCCTCGGACCAGACCATCGACCGCAAGGTCAAGGAAGCGATCCTTTCCTTCCGCATCGAGCAGGCCTATTCGAAGGACCGCATCCTCGAACTCTACCTCAACGAGATCTTCTTCGGCCTGAACTCCTACGGCATCGCCGGCGCCGCGCTCACCTATTTCGACAAGTCCGTCACGGAACTGTCGATCGCCGAGACCGCCTATCTCGCCGCCCTGCCGAAGGGACCGTCGAACTACCATCCCTTCCGCCGCACCGAGGCCGCCATCGAGCGCCGCAACTGGGTCATCGACCGCATGGTCGAGAACGGCTATGTCAGCCAGAGCGACGGCGCGGACGCCAAGGCCCAGCCGCTCGGCGTCACGCCGCGCCACCGCGGCACCTCGCTCTTCGCCTCGGAATATTTCTCGGAAGAGGTCCGCCGCCAGATCATCGAGCGCTACGGCGACAACGCGCTCTACGAAGGCGGCCTGTCGGTCCGCACCTCGCTCGATCCGCGCATCCAGGTCGCCGCCCGCAAGGCGCTGCAGCACGGCCTGCTGAGCTATGACGAGCGCCGCGGCTTCCACGGTCCGGTCAAGTCCATCGAGATCGGCGGCGACTGGGGCGTCGAACTCGCCAAGATCGATTCGCTCGCCGACGTGCCGGAATGGAAGCTCGCCGTCGTGCTCGCCGTCGACGACGGCGGCGCCGACATCGGCCTGCAGCCGAGCAAGGATGCCTCCGGCAAGGTCGTCGCCGAGCGTGTGACCGGCCGCATCGAGGCCAAGAGCATGAGCTGGGCCTATCGCTCGGCCAAGGGCGACCGCAAGACGGCCAAGTCCCCCGCCGGCGTCTTCGGGGCCGGCGACGTCGTCTATGTCGAACCGATGGAAGGCGGCACCTACCGGCTGCGCCAGCCGCCGAAGGTGCAGGGCGGCCTCGTCGCCATGGACCCGCACACCGGCCGCGTGCTCGCCATGGTCGGCGGCTTCTCCTACGGCCAGTCCGAATTCAACCGCGCCACGCAGGCGATGCGCCAGCCGGGCTCGTCCTTCAAGCCCTTCGTCTATGCCGCCGCCCTCGACAACGGCTATACGCCCGCCTCGGTGATCCTGGACGCGCCGATCGAGATCGTCGCCGGCGGCCAGGTCTGGCGCCCGCAGAACTACGGCGGCGGCTCGGCCGGCCCCTCGACGCTGCGCCTCGGCATCGAGCGCTCGCGCAACCTCATGACGGTGCGCCTCGCCAACGACATGGGCATGAACCTCGTCGCCGAATATGCCGAGCGCTTCGGCATCTACGACAAGATGCTGCCCGTTCTCGCCATGTCGCTCGGCTCCGGCGAGACGACCGTGCTGCGCATGGTCTCGGCCTATGCGGTGCTCGCCAATGGCGGCAAGCAGATCAAGCCCTCGCTGATCGACCGCATCCAGGACCGCTACGGCAAGACGATCTTCCGTCACGAGGAGCGCACCTGCGAGAACTGCAACGCCGGCGACTGGGAAAACCAGGAGGAGCCGACGCTGGTCGACAACCGCGAGCAGGTGCTCGACCCGATGACCGCCTACCAGATTACCTCCATGATGGAAGGCGTCGTCACCCGAGGCACCGCCGCCGGCAAGATCAAGCTCGACCGCCCGACGGCCGGCAAGACCGGCACCACGAATGACGAGAAGGACGCCTGGTTCGTCGGCTATACGCCCGATCTCGTCGCCGGCCTCTATATCGGTTTCGACAACCCGGCTCCGCTCGGCCGCGGCGCGACCGGCGGCTCGCTCTCCGCGCCGATCTTCAACGAATTCATGCAGGCCGCCCTCGAAGGCACGCGCCCGACGAAGTTCATCGTGCCCGAGGGCATGAAGTTCATCGCCGTCAACCGCAAGACCGGCATGCAGGCCTATGAAGGCGACCCGGACACGATCATGGAAGCCTTCAAGCCCGGCACCGGCCCGGCCGACGTCTTCTCCGTCATCGGCGGCGACGAATATGCCACGCCCGAGGAGATCCTGAAGAGCTCGCCGCAGGCCAACCAGGCGGTGACGGGCGGCAGCGGCGGCCTGTTCTGATCCAGCGGGATCCTTTTGCGGGCGGGCGCGGGCTTTACATCCGCGCCCGCCCTCTCTATTTCGGGGCCACCGAAACCTGAAGCATCGAAGAAACGGACATGCGCGCGGAAATCGAGAATATCGTCGACGAAATCAAGCAGGCCATAAGCCTGCTGAGGAGGCATCTTTGACTGGGATCAGGCAATAAGACGTCTGGACTGGTTGAACAACAAGGCAGAGGACCCCACCCTCTGGAACGACGCCCAGGAAGCCCAGAAGCTGATGCGCGAGCGCCAGCAGCTCGATGAGGGCATCAATGGCGTCAAGGCCATCGAGCAGCAGCTCAGGGACAATGTCGAGCTGATCGAGCTCGGTGAGGAGGAGGGTGACGATTCCGTCGTCAAGGACGCCGAGGCCGCGCTGAAGACGCTTGCCGGCGAGGCCGCGCGCAAGCAGGTGGAAGCCATGCTGTCCGGCGAGGCCGACGGCAACGACACCTATCTCGAAGTGCATTCCGGCGCCGGCGGCACGGAAAGCCAGGACTGGGCGAACATGCTCCTGCGCATGTACACCCGCTGGGCGGAGCGCTCGGGCTACAAGGTCGAGCTGCTCGAAGTCCACGACGGCGAAGAGGCCGGCATCAAGTCCGCGACGATCCTCGTCAAGGGCCACAACGCCTATGGCTGGCTCAAGACGGAATCGGGCGTGCACCGGCTGGTGCGCATCTCGCCCTATGACAGCAATGCGCGGCGTCACACCTCGTTCTCGTCGATCTGGGTCTATCCGGTCGTCGACGACACGATCAACATCGAGGTGAACGAGAGCGACTGCCGCATCGACACCTATCGTTCGTCGGGCGCCGGCGGCCAGCACGTCAACACGACGGACTCGGCCGTGCGAATCACCCATATCCCGACCGGTATCGTGGTCGCCTGCCAGCAGGAGCGCTCGCAGCACAAGAACCGCGCCAAGGCCTGGGACATGCTGCGTGCCCGCCTCTACGAGGCGGAGCTGAAGAAGCGCGAGGAGGCCGCCAACGCCGAATCCGCCTCCAAGACGGACATCGGCTGGGGTCACCAGATCCGTTCCTACGTCCTGCAGCCCTACCAGCTCGTCAAGGACCTGCGCACCGGCGTCGAAAGCTCGGCCCCTTCGGATGTCCTCGACGGCGAGCTCAACGAGTTCATGGAAGCCGCACTCGCGCATCGCGTCAACGGCGGCGCGGATGCGGTCGTCGACGACCTGAACTGAGCCTAGCCGGATAGGATATGGTGAACGGGCGCTTCGGCGCCCGTTTTCAGTTCGTCGCCCGCTCGACCTTGATCTCGCCGAGATCGTCGATCAGCACGGTCCAGCTTTCGGGCTCGGCGACATTCGGGTCGGTCTTCAGGTAGACGGTGGCGAAGAGGCCGGGCTGCGTGGTGATGCCGGAAGAGTTCTCCGGGCGGATGTCGGTCACATAGGGCTTCATGGCCGAGAACTCGTCCAGCACGGTAGAGGAGGCGACCTTCGGGCCACCGTCGGTCGCCTCGATCTGCTGGAGGTGGACCTGCGCCGTGCCATCGGGCTGGCGCACGGCGGCCAGCTTGTAATAGCCGCGGCGCATGGCGGCCTGCTGGCCGCTGTCCGGCCTGGCGCTCGCGTCGGTGTCGTCCTCGGCCGGTTCCTCCCAGAATCCGGTGCTCACCACGAAGGTCACCGTTTCCGGGACGGGCGATTCGTCCGCGGCCCGGACCGGAGAGCCGGCGAGGAGAAGGAAGGCGAGGGCGCTGGCAAGCATGTGCCGTTTCATGGCGAACTCCTGTCCCGTTGCTGTCGCACCGTCAATAATCGAACTGTTCGGCGAGAATCCGGTCGGACCAGGAATGATCCGGGTCGGAGAGGATGCGCGCCGAAAGGCCGGCCGATTCGGCGATCCGCACCGTGGTGACGGACTTCACCTCGGTGTTGTCGGCGACCGCATTGACCGGCCGCTTCTCCGCCTCCAGCACCTCGATCTCCACCGTCACCTTGTTGGGCAGCAGCGCGCCGCGCCAGCGGCGCGGCCGGAAGGCGCTGACCGGCGTCAGCGCGAGAAGCGGCGCCTCGAGCGGCAGGATGGGTCCGTGGGCGGAAAGGTTGTAGGCCGTGGAGCCGGCGGGCGTGGCGAGCAGCAGGCCGTCGCAGATCAGCTCCTCCAGCCGCACGCGCCCGTCCACGCTGACGCGCAGCTTGGCGGCCTGGTAGGACTGGCGGAACAGATAGACCTCGTTGATGGCAAGCGCCCGGCGCTCCTGGCCGCTCGCATCGCCCGTCACCATCTCCAGCGGGCGGAAGGCGTTCTCCACGGCCTTCTCGATGCGGGCCGGCAGGTCCTTCGCATCGTAGCGGTTCATCAGGAAGCCGATCGAGCCGCGGTTCATGCCGTAGACCCGCTTGCCGGTATTCATCGTCGTGTGCAGCGTCTGCAGCATGAAGCCATCGCCGCCGAGCGCGACGATCACGTCGGCCTCTTCCGGATCCGTATTGCCGTAGATGGCGATCAGTTCGTCGCGCGCTTCCTGCGCTTCGGACGCCTGCGAGGCGACGAAGGAGAGGGATGTGAAATTACGCGTCATGCCCTGATCCGCATCCTCGCTGCAAAGCCTTGCCCGAACCGGTGCGTTCCACGCGCCGTTCGCCTCTGCGCTGCCGCTCCCTGTTTCCACGCAACGTTCGCGCTTCTGCCGGAATTGCGCCAGGCCGGTCTTTGTCGCATGCCTTTACGGCATGCGCACCTGAAAAATATGACGGCGATGGAAAGGGGAAGGCGGCTGCTCGCCTCTGCTCAGGATTTCCCGCCGCCGGCCTGCGCTTCGAGCTTCTTGAGCACGGCCTGCCCCGCGGCGGCCGCCTGGAGCGGATTGGGGAACGGGCCGTTCACCGGATAGGTGACGCCGCGATAGGTCAGCGCGAAGAAATAGCGCCCCTTGCTGTCCTTCTCCACCGTGACCTTGGAAACCGGGTCCTTGTCTGCCGCCACGTCCGTTCCTCCGCATGATCGTTTCGTACAGGCCCCATCGGCGGAGCCGAACGCGAAACGGGAATGATGGTGCCGCAAGGCACCGGTTTCGAGCTACAGACGCCTATAGGACAGTCGGCCGCGTGCGGCAATGGATCGGTGCGGGAGGAACGGGAGGGCACGCCCTGGATGCCCGGCAACGTGACTGCTGATGATCACGAATTCCGGCCACGGTCCCGCTGCGGGAACGCATATCTGCGCGCCATGCCCAGCGTGGCGACCGCCAGTCGTTCCTCGACCGCGTCGCGTTCGGCGATCATGGTGCGAAGGGCCTCCAGCGCATCGCCATTGTGAAGCGCGAGAATCTCGACCGCTTCCTCGCGGCCGGCAGGCTGCGTGCGGCGGCCGGACAATGTCATTGCAGTCGAAGCTCCAACTGCTTCTTGCTCTTCAGGACATAGAGCGGCTTTGCGACTGCCGCTGCCTTGCGCTGAAGCTCGAGGCGGTTCTGCATTTGCCGCTCCCTCAGGGACCGGCAGGCTTCCAGGATGGCATTTCCGCGTTCCAGCGTATCGTTCTGCATGGTCGCATCCTCCAGATGTTCTCATTATGTTCTTTTTCTGGATGAAGTCAAGCGCCGGGCGGGACAGCTTCAAAGCGTGGTGCGAACGAAATGGGACACGCTTCGAACCGTCTCCTGCGTGTAGGAGGCGTGATTTTGCGTGAAATCCCAGGCGATCGCGCAGACAAGTGCGAAAATGGCGATGACGTATCTCATTGGCACCCCGGACGACGAAGGAATGCACTGGTTAGGCGAGTACGAAAGCGCAGGCGGTCGAAGTGAACGGCGGACTGCGAGGGTATGGTGGGCCTCGCCCCGGACTATGTCTAACGAATTTTAGATTTGCTGCATAAACACTGCGGGGATAGCTAGCGCGCGGTTAAGGCAGGGGCGGGCGTGTAACGAAATGCGTCACAGGCCGGCGAATGGATCGTTTCGGACCCATGCAGCCGCCTGACGGCGTGAGCTTGCGACCCTCGCACCGAACGCCCCGCACAAAGGCGGAGCGGCGTTAACAAAGCCGTCACGGGATGGCTAACTCCGCCGGGCCAGGTTATCCAGACGCCCTCAGATCGCGTGGAACATTTGCCAGATGGAGGGGTTGTTGGATCATGCGGATCAACCGCCGAAAGAGGAGATACAGATGTTTTTGAAACTGGCAACGGTCACGGCTGCGGCCGCACTTATCAGCTTTTCCGCTTACGCCCAGACCCAAAGCGGCGACACGAATAATACCCAGGGCGGTGAAGCCGATCATTCCGCGGTGAACCAGGAAGCTGGCGATATGCACCAGGTCTGGTCCGGTGCGTCGGGTGACGTGTTCTTCAGCGATACCAGCACCCGCAAGATGCGCTCGGAAGCCGAATGGCCGGATCGCTGGTCCAAACTGTCGGACGACCAGCGCGCTGAAATCAAGCGCAACTGCGACGCCGCATCGCAGACCAACCGGGACGAAGCTGAAACCGGTGCCATCTGCACTTTCGTCGGCAAGAATTGATCCGACCGGTCATGAAAGAACAGCCGCGCCATGTGCGCGGCTGTTTTTCTTGGCCTGCGCTTTCGCGCAGGCTGCGAGCACTCGTGCTTGCCGGAATAGAGGGATTGAGGGGATTTCTAAGTCCAAGCTTTATTCGCAAGTTTCGCAGAAATCCCATAGTTATTCCGAAATGCTGGCAAAGAATTGTACCGACATCTGTTGCCTGGAGGATGGTTTTTCGCAGTAGATCGAACGCGAGTTGAGGGTCTCTTGATCAGACCCAATTCAGGTCTATGTTTTCAATTTTCTCGGAGATTATGCGCGCGCGGAGTACCGCTGTCTTCTCTTGCAGATCGTCGGAAAAGCGCTCGTGGGTCTCCACAAACATGAAGCCGACTCGTCTATGGCATCCCGCATTAAGGATCGCTTCAAGACACTCAATCTCGGCACCTTCTATATCCATCTTGATGGCGGCGATCCGTCCTTCGATCTGTTCAATGAATTCGACTATATCCATTACCTCGACGTCGAATGTGCTCCCGCCAGTATGTTCGTGAGTGAGCAGCAATGAAGATGACTGCGTCTTGATAAGGTCGTCCACGTCCGGTCGTTGATGGAATGTAGCAATGCGGGCGCGGCCGCCGATGGCCTTTGGAACGACCGTAACATTGCTGTCGCCTTTCGTCCGCCGTTCAAGGACGGCGCGTGCCACGGGATCTGGTTCGAAGGCGATTACCTTCATGCCGTGTCGGCGTGCCGCAAGCGTGACGTCCCCGATATTTGCTCCAAGGTCAATAAAAATGCTTCCTTTCGGGTAGCGATATAGTGCTTGATGAAATCTGTGTTCTGCCAAGCGAAAGTTGGAAATGCGTTTTTTCCGGCGTCTGTATAGATACCAGCGCACCATAAATTC
Organism: Shinella sp. PSBB067; assembly: GCF_016839145.1. NCBI lineage: Bacteria > Pseudomonadati > Pseudomonadota > Alphaproteobacteria > Hyphomicrobiales > Rhizobiaceae > Shinella > Shinella sp. PSBB067. The sequence goes on from NZ_CP069303.1 coordinate 1,163,115, forward strand.
TGTGGGGCCCTCTTCGAGCATTGCCGCTATATCCTCAAAATTTCATCCAGAGGCGATCCCGGCATGATATTGTCGGGGAAGCCTCCGGAGGCGCACAAATGTATCGCCTTCGACCTTGGTGTGAGCATATCTCTAAGCGAGAGTTCGGGATCATTCAATAGTAACCGATGATTTCCCGGTCTATAGAAGTAAAAGATATCAGGCGCGGCGACGTGCCGTGTCAGGCCGAGCTTCTTGATGAAGTAGGTTAATGCGATCGGGCCGATAACTCCCCATACCTGCCTGGTGACGGGAACAGGAAAACCAAATTTCTTTCTGAGCCTTCGCTTTCTGATTCTCGCAGGAGTGAGCCAGGGAGGGATGAAATGGCGGTCTTCCGTGGCACGCAACATCTCTTCTAGGAGTTCAGAACCAACGGGAATTTTCAGAACGGCTCCGTTCACGAGCCCATCGATTGTGAAGTCATTCTCAATCTCTTCTATACTCCAGGCGTGGGAAGAGTCCCATCCGAAGATGTATTCTTTGTCATGAAATGGCGCCAAGGCGAAAACATCACAATCGGCATAAATGCCCATTCCATTTGCTAAAATACGTATTCGATATATGTCGGAAGCCAACGCTAAACTTCCAGTCTTCTTATGTGCTACGATCTCCTCTCTCTTCATGAGGAGATTTGCGTCGAACAAATCTACCCCGGAAGGAGAATCTACAACTTCATCGAAGCAATGAAGTAAAACCTTGTGTCCATGCCTCATAAACGATCTTAGGCATGCTGCATGTACCGAGCCCATTTCACGGCCTATCCAGATGCAGTTTATAACTGGCAAATTGAAGCTGGTCGCGCTCATCTATTCTTAAACTCCTTCCTTTTCTCGGTCGAGCTATCCGAAATTAGCATGCGGAAATCAACAAGAATCGGAAGAGCGCCAACCCCCTGACGTGAGGCGCCGCAGGGACAGAAGATCGGCTTTATGAATACGATCAATCGATATGCGATGGTCGGAGGATATGCCGCCGGCGCGGCAAAGGACGCGCAGGCGCAGAACATGACGGTCAGGAAAATCTAGTTTCTGAACGGCGAAGACTTGGTTTACGAGTGCGCCCACCTTTCATGGCTGTTTTCAATTGCATTGAACGATTGGAGTTCGACGACGATCTCAAATCGCTTAGCGCAGGGATCAATGTCATCGAAAAAAAACTTCATGATGCGGCCGTGCTCTTCGAATTTGCCAAGCGGGCAATCGATTCGACGACACGAAAAGCAAAAAGCCCGGTTGCCTGGGCTTTCTGAAACGTGTCTGGTGTTGCCCAGAATGTTGCCCGAAGGCCGGATTTTCCGGCTTTCAGGCATCGCATGCGCACCTAACTAATTGAAAAGATTGGTGCCCCCACCAGGACTCGAACCCGGGACCCCCTGATTACAAATCAGGTGCTCTACCAACTGAGCTATAAGGGCACTCCGCGAGGGAGTTAGCATATTCTCCGCCGCTGTAAAGCAAAAAGGCCGGTCAGATCGACCAGTTGCCGTCGGAAGCGGCCCTCGGCACGATTTCCTGGCAGCGCTGCATGGAGTGCGGCAGGTTCTCCGCAAGGTGGTCGAGGAGGGCGCGCACGGCCGGCAGCATGCCGTGGCGCGAGGTGAAGACGGCGTGCACGGCAGACTCCGCGCTCGTCCATTCCGGCAGCACCGGCGTCAGCACGCCGGTGCGGAACCCGCGCTCGACGATCATGTCCGGCAGCAGGCCGAGGCCGACCCCTTCGATCGTCGCCCGCTCCAGCACGCTGAAATCCGAGCAGGCGAGCACGGGCGAGTGGGCGACGTCGCGCATCTCGCCATCGGCGTGGAAAAGCGTCCAGATGGCGCGCGGCGTGTTTTCCTGCATGGAGAGGGTGGGCACGCGGGCGATGTCGTCAAGGCCGATGGGCCCGTGACGCTCCAGGAAGCGCGGGCTTGCCGCGAGGTAGCGCCGCGTGTCGCCGAACCGGCGCACGATCAGCGACTGGTCTGTATCGTAGGTGTCGCGCACGCGCAGCGCGACGTCGATCCGCTCCTCGATGAGATCCACCGGCCGCCCGGTGGTGAGGATGGACAGGCGCACCCGCGGATAGCGCTTCATGAAGCCGGGAAGGATGTCGGCCACGAGAGGCGCAAAGCCTGGCGGCATCGACATGCGCACGGTCCCCGCCGGCTCGGCCTTGGCGACGGCCACCACGGCCTCGGCGGCCTCCACGCCGGAGAGCACCGCCTCGCAGCGCTCGTAGAAGGATTGGCCGATGTCGGTGACGGCGAGCTTGCGGGTGGACCGCTCGATCAGCCGCACGCCGAGCTGCTCCTCCAGCGCCGCGATGCGCTTGCTGATCTTCGATTTCGGCACCGAAAGCGCATTGGCGGCCGCGGTGAAGCCCTTGTGCCGCACCACGGCGGCGTAAAGCGCGAGATCGTTCAGGTCCTGCATGGCGTCATCTCCAGTGGTCGCCCGATTTATTGTTTCTCATTTGAAACGGTCAATTGGATTTTTGCCGTCTAATCATGCGATTGTTTTCGGAACATATGTCCTGCACCCCATTTCAACAAAGGTGCTGCCCCATGAACGTCCTCCATATCGATTCCGGCATTCTCGGAGACCATTCCGTATCCCGCCGCCTGACGGCCGCCGTCGTCGCCCAGATCAAGGCTGAACAGCCCGCCGCCGTCGTCACCTATCGCGACCTCGTCGCCAGCCCGCTGCCGCATCTTTCCGGCGCCCACCTGATGGCCGCGAATGCCAGGCCGGAAGAGATCGACGCCCAGATCGCGTCGGATGTCGAGGACAGCAAGACCGTGCTGGAGGAGTTCCTCGCCGCCGATACCGTCGTCCTCGGCGCCCCCATGTACAATTTCTCCCTGCCGAGCCAGCTCAAGGCCTGGATCGACCGCATCGCCGTCGCCGGCAAGACGTTCCGCTACACGGCGGAAGGTCCTGAAGGCCTTGCCAACGGCAAGAAGGTCGTCATCGTTTCCACCCGCGGCGGTCACTACAGCGCCGGCCCGGCGGCGGTGATGGATCACCAGGAAAGCTACCTGAAGGCCGTGCTCGGCTTCATCGGCATCACGGATGTCGAGATCGTCCGCGCGGAGGGCCTGAACCTCAGCGCCGATTCGAAGATCGAGGCCATTTCCGAGGCCGAGCGCATCATTTCCGACCGCGGCGGCCTGAAGATCGCCAGCTAACGATCCTTCCCGGATTGAAAGGCCCGCCGGAAACGGCGGGCTTTTTGTGTTTTCACGCAGGCATTCAGCCGAACAGGTGCCGATGCGTTGCATAGAGCGCGATGGCGGCGGCGTTCGAGACGTTGAGCGACTTGATTGCGCCGGGCATGTCGAGACGGGCAAGGGCCTTGCAGGTGGCGCGCGTCTTCTGCCGCAGCCCCTTGCCCTCCGAGCCCATGACGAGCGCGATGCGCTGGCCGGAAAGCGTGCCTTCCAGCGGCGCCGGGCCTTCCGAATCCAGGCCGACCGTCAGGAAGCCGAGCTTGTGCAGTTCCTCCAGCGCGTCCGACAGGTTGGTGATCTGGATATAGGGAATGAGCTCCAGCGCGCCGGAGGCCGTCTTGGCCAGCACGCCCGATTCGGTTGGCGAGTGGCGCTGCGTGGTGATGACGGCGCCGGCGTTGAAGGCGACGGCCGAGCGCATGATGGCGCCCACATTGTGCGGGTCGGTGACCTGGTCGAGGACGAGGAGCAGGCGCGAGTCCTTCAGCGCCTCGAGGCGCCGCACCGGCAGCGGGCGCGTTTCCAGCATCACGCCCTGGTGGATCGCCTCCGGCCCCAGCACCTTGTCGAGATCGGACGGAAGCACGGTCTCGACCGGATAGGGCAGGGTCGAAGGGTCCGGCAGCTCCAGCCGCTGGGCGGCATTCTGGCTGACGGAGAGCTTGACGATCCGCCGCTCGGGATTGTCGAGCGCCGCGCGCACCGTGTGCAGGCCGTAGAGATAGACCTGGTCGGGCGCGACGGCCGGCGCCTTCCAGCCCTCCGCCTGCTTGCGGCGGCGGTCATCCTTGGGTGTCGGGATCTCGCCGCGCTCGCGCCGCTGGTCGCGGTGCGCCCGGCGGAGTTTGGCATAGTGGGTGTCTTTTGCGGACTTGCCGCCGGTATCGTCCTTGCTCATGCGGCCTCTATAAAGCATGTCGCGCAAAAGTGTGCAGCGTTTTGCACGACGCATGAAAAATCCGGCGCCCGGGGAAGAGGGCAGCGCCAATGGCCGCTCCGGGCACAGGCGTGGGGACGGCGGAAATTTTCGCAATTTTTTCCGGGACGTCGTGTTGACAGGATGAATTGTGCCCGTCATATACCGCGCCAGATCGAAGGCGCCGCCGCAAGGCACTGCCGAACGGTCGACACTGGTCGCTTGATCCCGACGGAATATGGAGGGATGCCCGAGTGGTTAAAGGGGACGGACTGTAAATCCGTTGGCTCAGCCTACGTTGGTTCAAATCCAACTCCCTCCACCATTCCGTTGCTTCGGATCATGACCCCGCGGGTATAGCTCAATGGTAGAGCAGCAGCCTTCCAAGCTGAATACGCGGGTTCGATTCCCGCTACCCGCTCCACTTTCCGCCTTCAAGCAGAGAATCAGCAGCCCGCCATAAGGCTTTGCCTTGAAAAAGCGATTCCGCATCACGATTTAGAGTAAATCTGGCCTGCCTCAGCCCGTTTCCGGCGGATTTCCCCCATGCATTTAACGCTTGCGCATTCGTTGCGAAAGCCTTAAACGCCTGCCAAACCGGAAGGGCCGGTTAGCCCAACTTTCGATCAGTAGGAAAGAAGACATGGCAAAAGGTAAGTTTGAGCGCAACAAGCCTCACGTAAACATCGGCACGATCGGCCACGTTGACCATGGCAAGACGTCGACGACGGCAGCGATCACGAAGTATTTCGGCGAGTTCAAGGCATATGACCAGATCGACGCCGCACCGGAAGAAAAGGCGCGCGGCATCACCATCTCGACGGCGCACGTCGAATACGAGACGGCCAACCGCCACTATGCGCATGTCGACTGCCCCGGCCACGCCGACTACGTCAAGAACATGATCACCGGTGCGGCCCAGATGGACGGCGCGATCCTCGTCGTCTCGGCTGCCGACGGCCCGATGCCGCAGACCCGCGAGCACATCCTGCTCGCCCGCCAGGTCGGCGTTCCCGCCATCGTCGTATTCCTCAACAAGGTCGACCAGGTCGACGACGCCGAGCTTCTCGAGCTCGTCGAGCTGGAAGTGCGCGAACTGCTGTCGTCCTACGAATTCCCGGGCGACGACATTCCGATCGTCAAGGGTTCGGCTCTCGCCGCCCTCGAAGATTCCAACAAGGAAATCGGCGAAGACGCGATCCGCGCCCTGATGGCCGCAGTCGACGACTACATCCCGACCCCGGAACGTCCGATCGACCAGCCCTTCCTGATGCCGATCGAAGACGTGTTCTCGATCTCGGGCCGTGGCACGGTTGTCACGGGTCGCGTCGAGCGCGGCATCGTCAAGGTCGGTGAGGAAATCGAGATCGTCGGCATCCGTCCGACGACGAAGACGACCTGCACGGGCGTCGAGATGTTCCGCAAGCTGCTCGACCAGGGCCAGGCCGGCGACAACATCGGTGCGCTGCTGCGCGGCGTCACGCGTGACGGCGTCGAGCGTGGCCAGATCCTGTGCAAGCCGGGTTCGGTCAAGCCGCACAAGAAGTTCAAGGCCGAAGCCTACATCCTGACGAAGGAAGAAGGCGGCCGTCATACGCCGTTCTTCACGAACTACCGTCCGCAGTTCTACTTCCGCACGACGGACGTGACGGGCATCGTGACGCTTCCGGAAGGCACGGAAATGGTGATGCCGGGCGACAACGTGACGGTTGACGTCGAGCTGATCGTTCCGATCGCGATGGAAGAGAAGCTGCGCTTCGCCATCCGCGAAGGCGGCCGCACCGTCGGCGCCGGCATCGTCGCTTCGATCGTCGAGTAACGATCGGAGAGGATGCCGTAAGCCTGCCGACGGCATTGAAGATGTGCAAATGGCGCGCACGCGCGATTTGCACGCGGCGCCGGCATCGTCGCTTCGATCGTCGAGTAACGATCGGAGAGGATGCCGTAAGCCTGCCGACGGCATTGAGGATGTGCAAATGGCGCGCACGCGCGATTTGCACGCGGCGCCGGCATCGTCGCCTCGATCGTCGAGCAATTTCGGGTCTCCGACCTGATGAAAGAAGCCCCGCGGGAGACCGCGGGGCTTTTCTTGTTTCCGGCTGCTTGGAAACGGCTGTCTTTTTTAGGCAGCGGACATAACTCGCCAGTTCTCGGGATGGAGCCGGCGGGCGATGAGGGGTAGATTCGCCGGGTCGCTTGAAGCGGCTTGGCCGGATTGCGTTGCGCTCCGGCGCGGCGCCTGCGGATCCTCGCGATCTGTTGTTTTGGGGGCGCATTTGCGTGTGGCGGGCACGGACCATGCCGCGCGCATCACGGTAACAACGAAACAGGCCGTTGCTCCATGAAGGCTCTTTTCCGCGCGGCGCGCACGGCGCTCGCCCTTTCGATGATGGCGGCGATTCTGCCGGCCGGCCCCGCGGCGGCCGAGGATTCGCTCGTCATCTGGTCGCCGACGAAGGTCTCGCCATATTCCTACCGCCTGCGCACGGGCGCCAGGGCGCCGGCCGGCAATCCGGTGAGCGCCGGAGTGGATTTTTCCCTTACCGCGTCATCGACGGGCCGGATCCGCAATACACGCGACAATGCGCGGCTCTGGGCCGAGATGCGCGGGCAGGGGCGTTCCGGCGCCGAAAGGAGTGTCGTGGCGGGCTACAATCCGGTGACGGGCCGCGTCTCGGCCAATGCCGGCGTGACGCACCGCTGGATGGCATCCCGCTCGGTCGATGTCGTGCTCGCCCCCTCGCTGTCGGCGGACACGCCCATGCGCCGGGGCGGTCGCGGTTCGGTCCGTGTGACGCAGAAGGCGCAGGTGCAGGCGCTTGCGACCGGCACGGCCTTCGTCGCCTCGGGCACCGCTGCCAGCGGCGAGCGCGGCATCGGTGCCGAGATGTCCGTCGAGCAGCGGCTCTTCCGCTGCCTCGACCTCACGGCGTCCGTGCGGCGGCGGGAGGCGGGCCTGACGGGCGCACTGAAGGCGCGGCTGCGCGTGACGTGGTAGAGCGCCGTGGGGAAGGGGGCGGGACCGGCCTAAGCTGTGAAAAAATCTCGTGTTCGGGCTTGCCAAGTCGGTTCGTGCGCCGTAAAGACGCCATGCCTTGCCGGCATAGGCGTTTCGCCAGGACGCGGCAAGCATCTAGGGGTATAGCTCAGTTGGTAGAGCGGCGGTCTCCAAAACCGCAGGTCGGGGGTTCGAGCCCCTCTGCCCCTGCCATTTCCTGCCGGACAGCGCGGACCACTTGCAGCGACGGCGGCGATGGCATGGCGGCGTTACGCCGCCTAAATTCGCGAAAAGCCCGGTTGCCTCTTGTGAAAAAGGGAATCGGGCTTTATGTAGGGCAAAACAGACACGCGGTGCGTGGGGCTGAGAGTTCAGCTTTACGCGCCGTAATGGCGTGGACATTCAATGGCATCGAAAACGAATCCGATCGCGTTTCTGCAGCAGGTGCGCTCCGAGACGGCGAAAGTGACTTGGCCTTCGCGGCGCGAGACGATGATCTCGACCGTCATGGTCTTCATCATGGTCTTCCTTGCCGCGGTGTTCTTCTTCGCTGCGGACTGGCTGATGGGCTGGCTGATTGCCCTCGTCCTCAGCGCTGGCGCTTGATCGGTTGGAGATGAACATGGCTTCGCGTTGGTACATCGTCCACGCCTATTCGAACTTCGAGAAGAAGGTCGCCGAAGATATCGAGAACAAGGCCCGCCAGAAGGGTCTCGATCATCTCTTCGAAAAGATCCTGGTGCCGACCGAGAAGGTCGTCGAGGTGCGTCGCGGCCGCAAGGTCGACTCCGAGCGCAAGTTCTTCCCCGGCTACGTGCTGGTGCGGGCGAACCTGACCGACGAGGCGTACCACCTCATCAAGAATACGCCGAAGGTCACGGGCTTCCTCGGTTCCGACAACAAGCCGGTTCCGATTCCGGACAGTGAGGCAGAGCGCATCCTGTCGCAGGTCCAGGACGGTGTGGATCGTCCGAAGCCTTCGGTCTCCTTCGAGATCGGCGAGCAGGTTCGCGTTTCCGACGGTCCGTTCGCCTCGTTCAACGGTATCGTCCAGGACGTCGACGAGGAGCGTTCGCGCCTCAAGGTGGAAGTGTCGATCTTCGGTCGCGCCACGCCGGTCGAGCTGGAATACGCCCAGGTCGAGAAAATCTGATTTCGGCGGCGTCCTTCGGGCGCTGCTCTTTGAAATCCAATCTTCGCTGAAGGTTGGTGGCGGAGGTTTCCGCCGATCGCGTGGAAGGGAAGGCGGCCTTTAGCCGGGCGTCCGGACCGCACCACGCAACCGCAGCCGCCGGTCTTCGGATCGGCATCGAGGGCCGGGCAACCGGCCGCATTCTGAAAGGCAGAGAAAATGGCTAAGAAAGTTGCAGGCCAGCTCAAGCTTCAGGTCAAGGCAGGATCGGCGAACCCGTCCCCGCCGATCGGCCCGGCGCTTGGTCAGCGTGGCATTAACATCATGGAATTCTGCAAGTCGTTCAACGCGGCGACGCAGGAAATGGAAAAGGGTATGCCGATCCCGGTCGTCATCACCTATTACCAGGACAAGTCCTTCACGTTTGTGATGAAGCAGCCGCCGGTGACCTACTTCCTCAAGAAGGAAGCCAAGATCACCTCCGGCTCCAAGACCCCGGGCAAGGGCGCGACGGTCGGCAAGCTCACCAAGGCTCAGATCAAGTCGATCGCCGAAGCCAAGATGAAGGATCTCAACGCCGCCGATATCGAAGGCGCGATGGCAATGGTCGAGGGCTCCGCCCGCGCCATGGGCCTGGAAGTGGTAGGTTGATCATGGCCAAGATTGCAAAGCGCATCCAGAAGATCCGTGAAGGCATCGACCCGACCAAGCTCGTTGCCCTGTCGGACGCCATCGCCCTCGTCAAGGAGCGTGCGACCGCCAAGTTCGACGAAACCGTCGAAGTCGCCATGAACCTCGGCGTCGACCCGCGTCACGCAGACCAGATGGTCCGCGGCGTCGTCAACCTGCCGAACGGCACGGGCCGCGACGTTCGCGTCGCCGTCTTCGCTCGCGGCACCAAGGCTGACGAAGCCAAGGCCGCCGGTGCTGACATCGTCGGCGCCGAAGACCTCGTCGAGATCGTCCAGGGCGGCAAGATCGACTTCGATCGCTGCATCGCGACCCCTGACATGATGCCGCTCGTCGGCCGCCTCGGCAAGGTTCTCGGCCCGCGCGGCATGATGCCGAACCCGAAGGTCGGCACCGTGACCATGGACGTTGCCGGCGCCGTCAAGGCGTCCAAGGGCGGCGCTGTCGAGTTCCGCGTCGAGAAGGCTGGTATCATCCATGCCGGCATCGGCAAGGCTTCCTTCGACGCCAAGGCTCTGGAAGAGAACATCAAGGCCTTCGCCGACGCCGTCATCAAGGCGAAGCCGGCCGGCGCCAAGGGCAACTACGTCAAGCGCGTTGCCATCTCTTCGACGATGGGTCCGGGCGTCAAGATCGATCCGGCGACCGTCGCCTGATGCATTCCGGTCCGGCTTGCCGGACCGCAACAGAATTCCCGGCCCATCCGGCCGGGAATTTCCGGGGCAACCCGGAACTCCTGTCCGAGATTGCAGGTGGTTAGACCTTAATCACGTTGCCTGCATGAGACGGGTGAGACCTGGATTTCACTCAGCGTCGGATGACGCGGAATTCGGTTCGAACCTACCTTGCCTGTGCCGCGGCTCCAAGCCGAGCGCGGGGGGACAGGATCCTCGAGCGTCGCTCGGGATCTTCTTTTAAAGCGGATCCCTGGCGGCAAAGGCAAACCCGGCAGGTCCCGTGAGAACTCACGGTCCTGTCAACTGGAGATAGGCAGTGGAAAGAGCGGAAAAACGCGAATTCGTCACGGAGCTGAATGAAGTCTTCAAGGCTTCCGGTTCGGTTGTCGTGGCCCGCTATGCCGGCATCACCGTTGCACAGATGAACGATCTTCGTACGAAGATGCGTGCAGCTGGCGGTACCGTCAAAGTCGCGAAGAACCGCCTGGCCAAAATTGCCCTTCAGGGTACGGAGTCGGAAGGGATGTCTGATCTCTTCCAGGGTCAGACGCTCATTGCATACGCAAATGATCCGATGATCGCTCCGAAGGTAGCCATGGATTTCGCCAAGACCAACGACAAGCTCGTTGTCCTCGGCGGCGCCATGGGTGCGACCACGCTCGACGCAGAAGCAGTCAAGTCGCTTGCGACCCTGCCTTCGCTCGACGAGCTGCGTGCAAAGCTCCTGGGCCTCATTGCAGCCCCGGCAACGCGCGTCGCCACGGTCGTTGCAGCACCGGCAAGCCAGCTTGCCCGCGTGTTCGCAGCCTACGCCAAGAAGGACGAAGCCGCGTAAGGCGGTTTTTCGCTGTAAATCAAACACACCAGTTCGAACCGAACAAAAGGACTTAAGAAAATGGCTGATCTCGCAAAGATCGTTGAAGACCTCTCCTCGCTGACCGTCCTGGAAGCTGCTGAGCTTTCCAAGCTTCTCGAAGAGAAGTGGGGCGTTTCGGCTGCAGCTCCCGTGGCTGTTGCTGCTGCTGGCGGCGGTGCTGCTCCGGCTGCTGCCGAAGAAGAAAAGACCGAATTCGACGTGATCCTCGTTGACGCTGGCGCCAACAAGATCAACGTCATCAAGGAAGTCCGCGCCATCACCGGCCTCGGCCTCAAGGAAGCCAAGGACCTGGTCGAAGGCGCTCCGAAGGCTGTCAAGGAAGCCGTCTCCAAGGGCGAAGCTGCCGACCTCAAGAAGAAGCTTGAGGAAGCCGGCGCCAAGGTCGACGTCAAGTAATACCGGAATGCGGTGGGAGAGGGTTTCGACCCTCTCCCACTGGTCCTTTCCGCTGAACTGATTACCCAAAAGCCGGGAAAAACGGCTTTTGGGTAATGGGTTCTTCAAGAGGATGGTCTTCTACCCAGGCGATCGGGCAATCCGGCCCGTGGCTTAGGCGGTGAGACGAGTTTGAACCAACCCATTGGTCGACGGGATCGACTGGCCAGCGAACCCCGTCCGTTGCAGGCCCGGATGCAGATTTGAAGGAGCGACGATGGCTCAGACCCTTTCGTTTAACGGTCGTAGGCGCGTACGCAAGTTTTTTGGTAAAATCCCCGAAGTCGCTGAAATGCCGAACCTCATCGAGGTTCAGAAGGCGTCTTATGATCAATTCCTGATGGTTGAAGAGCCCGCCGGCGGTCGTCCGGACGAGGGCCTTCAGGCCGTTTTCAAGTCGGTTTTCCCGATCACGGACTTCTCCGGCGCTTCCATGCTCGAATTCGTCTCCTACGAGTTCGAACAGCCGAAGTTCGACGTCGAGGAATGCCGCCAGCGTGACCTGACCTATGCTGCACCCCTCAAGGTGACGCTACGCCTCATCGTGTTCGATATCGACGAGGATACGGGCGCCAAGTCCATCAAGGACATCAAGGAACAGAACGTCTACATGGGCGACATGCCGCTCATGACGGACAACGGTACCTTCATCGTCAACGGCACCGAGCGCGTCATCGTCTCACAGATGCACCGTTCGCCGGGCGTGTTCTTCGACCACGACAAGGGCAAGAGCCATTCTTCCGGCAAGCTGCTCTTCGCCGCCCGCGTCATCCCGTATCGCGGTTCCTGGCTCGACATCGAGTTCGACGCCAAGGACATCGTGCATGCGCGCATCGACCGCCGCCGCAAGATCCCCGTCACCTCGCTGCTCATGGCCCTCGGCATGGACGGCGAAGAGATCCTGTCGACCTTCTACACGAAGTCGCTCTACCAGCGCGACGGCGAAGGCTGGCGCATTCCGTTCAATCCCGACGCGCTGAAGGGCCAGAAGGCCGTCGCGGATATGATCGATGCCGACACGGGTGAAGTCGTCGTCGAGATCGGCAAGAAGCTGACGCCGCGCCTGCTCAAGCAGATCGGCGAAAAGGGCCTCAAGGCACTGAAGGCGACCAACGAGGACCTTTACGGCAACTACCTCGCCGAAGACGTCGTGAACTACGAGACGGGCGAGATCTATCTCGAAGCCGGCGACGAAATCGACGAGAAGACCCTGCCGGTCATCCTGTCGGCCGGTTTCGACGAGATCCCGGTCCTCGACATCGACCACATCAATGTCGGCGCCTATATCCGCAACACGCTTGCTGCGGACAAGAACGAGAACCGCCAGGACGCGCTGTTCGACATCTACCGTGTCATGCGCCCGGGCGAGCCGCCGACCATGGATTCGGCCGAAGCCATGTTCAACACGCTGTTCTTCGATGCGGAGCGCTACGACCTTTCCGCCGTCGGCCGCGTGAAGATGAACATGCGCCTCGACCTCGACGTCGCCGACACGGTCCGCACGCTGCGCAAGGAAGACATCCTTGCCGTCGTGAAGATGCTGGTCGAGCTGCGTGACGGCAAGGGCGAGATCGACGACATCGACAACCTCGGCAACCGACGCGTCCGTTCGGTCGGCGAGCTGATGGAGAACCAGTACCGTCTCGGCCTGCTGCGCATGGAGCGCGCGATCAAGGAACGCATGTCCTCGATCGAGATCGACACGGTCATGCCGCAGGACCTGATCAACGCGAAGCCGGCGGCTGCCGCCGTTCGCGAATTCTTCGGCTCCTCGCAGCTCTCGCAGTTCATGGACCAGGTGAACCCGCTCTCGGAAATCACCCACAAGCGCCGTCTTTCGGCCCTTGGCCCGGGTGGTCTGACCCGTGAGCGCGCCGGCTTCGAAGTCCGCGACGTTCACCCGACCCACTACGGCCGCATTTGCCCGATCGAGACGCCGGAAGGCCCGAACATCGGCCTGATCAACTCGCTCGCGACCTTCGCCCGCGTCAACAAGTACGGCTTCATCGAGAGCCCGTACCGCAAGATCGTCGACGGCAAGGTCACGACGGACGTGGTCTACCTCTCCGCCATGGAAGAGGCCAAGTACCACGTCGCCCAGGCCAACTCTCCGCTGGAAGCCGACAACTCCTTCGCCGAAGAGTTCGTCGTCTGCCGTCACGCCGGCGAAGTCATGCTCGCCCCGCGCGACCAGATCAACCTCATGGACGTTTCGCCGAAGCAGCTCGTTTCGGTCGCGGCGGCGCTCATCCCGTTCCTCGAGAACGACGACGCCAACCGCGCGCTCATGGGTTCGAACATGCAGCGTCAGGCCGTGCCGCTCCTCAGGGCGGAAGCCCCGTTCGTCGGCACCGGCATGGAGCCGGTCGTCGCCCGTGACTCGGGCGCCGCCATCGCGGCCCGCCGCGGCGGCGTCGTCGACCAGGTCGACGCGACCCGTATCGTTATCCGCGCCACCGAAGACCTCGATCCGTCGAAGTCGGGCGTCGATATCTACCGCCTGCAGAAGTTCCAGCGTTCCAACCAGAACACCTGCGTCAACCAGCGCCCGCTGGTCACCGTCGGCGACGTTCTGAACAAGGGCGACATCATCGCGGACGGTCCGTCGACCGACCTCGGCGACCTCGCGCTCGGCCGCAACGCGCTCGTCGCGTTCATGCCGTGGAACGGCTACAACTACGAAGACTCGATCCTGATGTCCGAACGCATCGTCTCCGACGACGTGTTCACCTCGATCCACATCGAGGAATTCGAAGTCATGGCCCGCGACACCAAGCTGGGTCCGGAAGAAATCACGCGCGACATTCCGAACGTTTCAGAAGAGGCGCTGAAGAACCTCGACGAAGCCGGTATCGTCTATATCGGCGCAGAGGTTCAGCCGGGCGACATCCTGGTCGGCAAGATCACCCCGAAGGGCGAAAGCCCGATGACGCCGGAAGAAAAGCTCCTGCGCGCCATCTTCGGTGAAAAGGCCTCCGACGTTCGCGACACCTCCATGCGCATGCCGCCCGGCACCTTCGGCACGGTCGTCGAAGTTCGCGTCTTCAACCGCCACGGCGTGGAGAAGGACGAACGCGCGATGGCGATCGAGCGTGAAGAGATCGAGCGTCTCGCCAAGGACCGTGACGACGAGCAGGCGATCCTCGACCGTAACGTCTACGGCCGCCTGATCGACATGCTGCGCGGTCACGTCGCCGTCGCCGGCCCGAAGTCCTTCAAGAAGGGCACCGAGCTTTCGAACGCCGTGATCTCCGAATATCCCCGCTCGCAGTGGTGGATGTTCGCCGTCGAGGACGAGAAGGTCCAGGGCGAGATCGAAGCCCTGCGTGGCCAGTACGACGAATCCAAGTCGCGCCTCGAACAGCGCTTCATGGACAAGGTCGAGAAGGTCCAGCGCGGCGACGAAATGCCCCCGGGCGTCATGAAGATGGTCAAGGTCTTCGTCGCCGTGAAGCGCAAGATCCAGCCGGGCGACAAGATGGCCGGCCGTCACGGCAACAAGGGCGTCGTCTCGCGCATCCTGCCGATCGAGGACATGCCGTTCCTCGAAGACGGCACGCATGTCGACATCTGCCTGAACCCGCTGGGCGTGCCTTCGCGCATGAACGTCGGCCAGATCCTCGAAACCCACCTTGCCTGGGCTTGCGCCGGCATGGGCAAGAAGATCGGCGACCTGCTCGACGAGTACCGCAAGACCATGGACATCGCGGACCTGAAGCGCGAGCTGACGGAAGTCTACGAAAGCGAAGCCAAGGACGAAGTCGCCCACTTCGACGACGACGCCCTGGTCAAGCTTGCCGAGCAGTCCCGCAGGGGCGTCTCCATCGCGACCCCGGTCTTCGACGGTGCGCATGAGCCCGACGTTGCCGCCATGCTGGAGCGCGCCGGTCTTGCCTCTTCCGGCCAGTCGGTTCTCTACGACGGCCGTACGGGTGAGGCTTTCGACCGCCAGGTCACCGTCGGCTACATGTACATGATCAAGCTGAACCACCTCGTGGACGACAAGATCCACGCCCGTTCGATCGGTCCTTACTCGCTCGTTACCCAGCAGCCGCTGGGCGGCAAGGCGCAGTTCGGCGGCCAGCGCTTCGGGGAAATGGAGGTCTGGGCGCTCGAAGCCTACGGCGCCGCCTACACGCTGCAGGAAATGCTGACCGTGAAGTCGGACGACGTCGCGGGCCGCACCAAGGTGTACGAGGCGATCGTGCGTGGCGACGACACGTTCGAGGCGGGCATTCCGGAGAGCTTCAACGTTCTCGTCAAGGAAATGCGCTCGCTCGGCCTGTCGGTCGAACTCGAGAACTCCAAGGTCGACCCGAACGCGGAAGCCGGCCAGCTTCCCGACGCGGCGGAATAAGCCTGATCTGGTGCGCGCCTTGTGGGGCGCGCACCGTTACCGCCTCCGCCGGTCGGCGAGGGGCGGCTCATCCGTTTCAGGCAGCCTTGCGGCACCCGGGTATCGCCGCAATTGGTTGCTAGGAGCAATTCCGGGAAAAGTGTGCAGCGGTTTTCCGTCCGGAATTGCGTCAGACAAATGAGGGCCACTGGCCCACGAAGGAGATAGGCATGAACCAAGAGGTCATGAACCTTTTCAACCCGCAGGTGCCTGCGCAGACGTTCGACTCCATCCGTATCTCGATCGCGTCTCCGGAAAAGATCCTGTCCTGGTCGTATGGCGAGATCAAGAAGCCGGAAACGATCAACTACCGCACGTTCAAGCCGGAACGCGACGGTCTCTTCTGCGCGCGCATCTTCGGCCCGATCAAGGACTACGAGTGCCTGTGCGGCAAGTACAAGCGCATGAAGTACAAGGGCATCATCTGCGAAAAGTGCGGCGTCGAAGTCACGCTGTCGCGCGTTCGCCGCGAGCGCATGGGCCATATCGAGCTCGCAGCGCCCGTCGCCCATATCTGGTTCCTGAAGTCGCTGCCGTCCCGCATCGCCACGCTCCTCGACATGACACTCAAGGATGTCGAGCGCGTTCTCTATTTCGAGAACTACATCGTGACGGAGCCGGGCCTGACCGCGCTCAAGGAAAACCAGCTTCTTTCCGAAGAAGAATACATGATCGCCGTCGATGAATATGGTGAAGACCAGTTCACGGCGATGATCGGCGCCGAGGCCATCTACGAAATGCTCGCCTCGATGAACCTCGAGAAGATCGCCGGCGACCTGCGTTCTGATCTGGCCGACACCACGTCGGACCTGAAGCAGAAGAAGCTGATGAAGCGCCTGAAGATCGTCGAGAACTTCATGGAGAGCGGCAACCGCCCGGAATGGATGATCATGAAGGTCGTTCCGGTGATCCCGCCGGACCTGCGTCCGCTCGTTCCGCTGGACGGCGGCCGCTTCGCGACGTCGGACCTCAACGATCTCTATCGCCGCGTCATCAACCGTAACAACCGTCTCAAGCGCCTCATCGAGCTGCGCGCACCGGGCATCATCATCCGTAACGAGAAGCGCATGCTTCAGGAATCGGTTGACGCCCTGTTCGACAACGGCCGCCGCGGCCGCGTCATCACCGGCGCCAACAAGCGTCCGCTGAAGTCGCTGTCCGACATGCTCAAGGGCAAGCAGGGCCGCTTCCGCCAGAACCTGCTCGGCAAGCGCGTCGACTATTCCGGCCGTTCGGTCATCGTGACGGGCCCGGAACTGAAGCTGCACCAGTGCGGCCTGCCGAAGAAGATGGCGCTGGAGCTCTTCAAGCCGTTCATCTACGCCCGCCTCGACGCCAAGGGTTTCTCCTCGACCGTCAAGCAGGCCAAGAAGCTCGTCGAAAAGGAAAAGCCTGAGGTCTGGGATATCCTCGACGAGGTCATCCGCGAGCATCCGGTTCTCCTCAACCGTGCGCCGACGCTGCACCGCCTGGGCATCCAGGCCTTCGAACCGATCCTGGTCGAAGGCAAGGCCATCCAGCTTCACCCGCTCGTCTGCACGGCCTTCAACGCCGACTTCGACGGCGACCAGATGGCCGTCCACGTCCCGCTCTCGCTGGAAGCCCAGCTTGAAGCGCGCGTGCTGATGATGTCGACGAACAACATCCTGCATCCGGCGAACGGCGCACCGATCATCGTTCCCTCGCAGGACATGGTTCTCGGCCTCTACTACCTGTCGATCATGAACCAGAACGAGCCGGGCGAAGGCATGGCCTTCTCCGACATGGGCGAACTGCACCATGCGCTCGAAAGCAAGGTCGTGACGCTGCACGCGAAGATCCGCGGCCGCTACAAGTCGGTCGACGGCGAGGGCAAGCCCTACACCAAGATCTTCGAAACGACGCCCGGCCGCATGATCATCGGCGAGCTGCTGCCGAAGAACGGCAACATCCCGTTCGACATCTGCAACCAGGAAATGACCAAGAAGAACATCTCCAAGATGATCGACACGGTCTACCGTCACTGCGGCCAGAAGGACACGGTCATCTTCTGCGACCGCATCATGCAGCTCGGCTTCAGCCATGCCTGCCGCGCCGGCATTTCGTTCGGCAAGGACGACATGGTCATCCCGGACAGCAAGGTGAAGATCGTCGGCGACACCGAAAACCTGGTCAAGGAATACGAGCAGCAGTACAACGACGGCCTGATCACCCAGGGCGAGAAGTACAACAAGGTCGTCGATGCCTGGGGCAAGGCGACCGAAAAGGTTGCCGAGGACATGATGGCCCGCATCAAGGCCGTCGAGTTTGACCCGGAAACCGGTCGCCAGAAGCCGATGAACGCGATCTACATGATGTCCCACTCCGGCGCCCGCGGTTCTCCGAACCAGATGCGCCAGCTGGGCGGCATGCGCGGCCTCATGGCAAAGCCGTCGGGCGAGATCATCGAAACGCCGATCATCTCGAACTTCAAGGAAGGCCTGACCGTGAACGAGTACTTCAACTCGACGCACGGCGCCCGCAAGGGCCTGGCCGACACCGCCTTGAAGACCGCGAACTCCGGCTACCTGACCCGCCGTCTCGTCGACGTCGCGCAGGATTGCATCGTCACGCATGTCGACTGCGGTACCGACAAGGGCCTCACGATGACGGCGATCGTCGACGCCGGCCAGGTCGTGGCTTCGATCGGCACCCGCGTTCTCGGCCGCACGGCGCTCGACGACATCGATCATCCGGTCACGGGTGAGCGCATCGTCGATGCCGGCAAGATGATCCTCGAGGCTGATGTCGTCGAGATCGAGAAGGCCGGCATCCAGTCGATCCGCATCCGCTCGGCGCTGACCTGCGAGATTCAGACCGGCGTCTGCGGCGTCTGCTACGGTCGCGACCTTGCACGCGGCACGCCCGTCAACATGGGCGAGGCCGTCGGCGTCATCGCGGCCCAGTCGATCGGCGAACCGGGCACCCAGCTCACCATGCGTACCTTCCACCTTGGCGGCACGGCGACCGTGGTCGACCAGTCGTTCTTGGAAGCCTCGTATGAAGGCACGGTGCAGATCAAGAACCGCAACATGCTGCGCAATTCGGAGGGCAACCTCGTCGCGATGGGCCGCAACATGGCGATCACCATCCTCGACGAGCGTGGTGTCGAGCGTTCCGCGCAGCGCGTCGCCTACGGTTCGAAGATCTTCGTCGATGACGGCGACAAGGTGAAGCGCGGCCAGCGCCTCGCCGAGTGGGACCCCTACACCCGTCCGATGATGACGGAAGTGGAAGGGACGGTTCACTTCGAAGACGTCGTCGACGGCATCTCGGTTCTGGAAACGACCGACGAATCCACCGGCATCACCAAGCGTTCGGTCATCGACTGGCGCTCGACGCCGCGCGGTGCGGACCTGAAGCCCGCGATCGTCATCAAGGACAAGAACGGCGCTGTCGCTAAGCTGTCCCGCGGTGGCGAAGCCCGCTTCATGCTCTCGGTCGACGCGATCCTCTCGGTCGAGCCGGGCCAGAAGGTCTCCCAGGGTGACGTTCTTGCCCGCTCGCCGCTGGAAAGCGCCAAGACCAAGGACATCACCGGCGGTCTGCCGCGCGTTGCCGAACTGTTCGAGGCCCGTCGTCCGAAGGACCACGCCATCATCGCGGAGATCGATGGCACCGTCCGCTTCGGCCGCGACTACAAGAACAAGCGTCGCGTGATGATCGAGCCGGCGGAAGACGGTGTCGAGCCGGTCGAGTACCTGATCCCGAAGGGCAAGCCCTTCCATCTTCAGGACGGCGACTACATCGAAAAGGGTGACTACATCCTCGACGGCAACCCCGCGCCGCACGACATCCTGGCGATCAAGGGCGTGGAAGCACTCGCTTCCTACCTCGTGAACGAAATCCAGGAAGTCTACCGGTTGCAGGGCGTTGTGATCAACGACAAGCACATCGAGGTGATCGTTCGCCAGATGCTGCAGAAGGTCGAGATCACGGATGCCGGCGACTCGACCTACATCGTCGGCGACAATGTCGACCGGATCGAGCTGGAAGACGTCAACGACGCCCTGATCGAGGAAGGCAAGAAGCCGGCTTACGGCGATCCGGTCCTCCTCGGCATCACCAAGGCGTCGCTGCAGACCCCGTCGTTCATCTCGGCCGCTTCGTTCCAGGAGACCACCAAGGTCCTCACGGAAGCTGCGATCGCCGGCAAGACCGACGGCCTGCAGGGCCTCAAGGAAAACGTCATCGTCGGCCGCCTCATCCCGGCCGGCACCGGCGGCACCATGACCCAGATCCGCCGCATCGCGACGGCCCGCGACGAGATGATTCTCGACGAGCGCCGCCAGTCGACCGGCGCCGGCGTCGCAACCCCGATGCTGGCGGATCTCGCCGGCGGCGAGGGAGCTGCGGCGGAGTAAGTACTGCCGTATATTTGACGATTGAAAAAGCCGCCCGAAATATTTCGGGCGGCTTTTTGTTTAAGCGCAAGGACAGGGCAGGGTGGATTGATCTGGCGCAACCGCTCAGTTTCGAGCGGTTCTAAAGTCCATTCGTACACAACGAATGGAGGTAGCCATGAAATTCCTGCTGGCGACTGTCGCCGCGTCGGTCCTTGCGACCGCCGCCTTTGCCGCCGATCCGGTCCCGGCCGATCTGCGCGCGACGGCGCTCGAGATCTTCAAACCCTTGCCCTCGACCCATCCCGCGGTCAGTGACAATCCCATCACCCAGGAGAAGATCGATCTCGGCAAGGCGCTGTTCTTCGATCCGCGGCTGTCGGCCTCGGGCGTCTTCTCGTGCAACTCCTGTCACAACCTGGCGACCGGCGGCGACGACAACCTCGAGACGTCGATCGGCCACGGCTGGCAGAAGGGCCCGCGCAACTCGCCGACCGCATTGAACGCGGTCTTCAACGAGGCGCAGTTCTGGGACGGCCGCGCGGAAGACCTGAAGGCACAGGCCAAGGGACCGATCCAGGCAGGCGTCGAGATGGCGAACACGCCGGCACAGGTCGTCGCCACGCTGAAGTCGATGCCGAAATATGTCGGGTGGTTCAAGGCCGCATTCCCGGACGAGGCCGATCCGGTCACCTTCGACAACATGGCCAAGGCCATCGAGGCCTTCGAGGCGACGCTGATCACGCCCGCTCCCTTCGACGCCTTCCTCAACGGCGACGACGGTGCGATGACCGCGGAGCAGAAGGAAGGGCTCGCGCTCTTCATGGACAAGGGCTGCGCCTCCTGCCACAGCGGCATCAACATCGGCGGTAACGGTTACTATCCGTTCGGCCTGATCGAGAAGCCTGGCGCCGAGGTTCTGCCGGAAAACGACAAGGGCCGCTTCGCTGTCACGGCGACGGCGGACGACTCCTACGTCTTCCGCGCCGCACCGCTGCGCAACGTCACGCTGACGGCGCCGTACTTCCATTCGGGCAAGGTATGGAACCTGAAGCAGGCCGTCGCCATCATGGGCACCTCGCAGCTCGGCGAAGACCTGTCGGAAACCGACGTCGACAGGATCGTCGCCTTCCTCGGTTCGCTGGAAGGCCGCATGCCTGATATCGTCTATCCGGTCCTGCCGGCAGAAACGAGCGATACGCCTCTGCCGAGCGGTGAAGTCAAGTAAACGAAGACGTGGCGGTCATCACGCGAAGCGGATGATCGCCACTTCCCCCTCGAGGGCGCCCTTGTAGGCGGAGGCATGCGGTTCGTCCTCGGGCGCGCCGTTCAGCGTGCCGATCTGGTCGAGGTCGGCCTCCAGGAATCCTTCCTCCGAAAGCGCATTCAGCGCCTCGCGCACGGCGGTGTCGTCGTCTGGCGCGCTCAGCATGACGTGGATGTCGATGCCATCGGCGCCCTCGCGCTCGTAGGCCTTGCCGATGATGATGAAGACCATCGGCTCGTCGAGCGTATTGTTGTCGTTGTCGGCGCTTGACGCCATGGCGGGCTCCTTTCGGGATCGGGTTGTGCTCGTTCTATAAAGGGTAGGGCGGCCGGACCCAAACGCAAAATCGCGCCTGCTTCCAAAAGAACGGAAAGGGAATCGGTGAGGGGACCTGCCGGGCTCCCGACTCTTTCCGGTTGATTCCGTCTTCATGCTTTCTTAATGTCTTCACACGAAGGATCGGGCGCTCCGCGAGCCGTCGAAACGGGGCGGGGCAGGGGAGAAAAGCCCTGCTTTTCAGGCAGGCCGGCCATCCCGCTCCCGGATTCTTTAGCGCCGCCCCTTGACCTTTGGCCCTTAAGTCAGTATTCCGCACGCCATCAGAGCCTATGTGAGGCTGGCTGGTTCGGAACGACTCGTTCTGAAGTTCGCCTCAAACAGGGCTCGACGCACGTTGAGAACATGAATGCTGCACGCATGACGCGGTTATAGCGCGTCCTCTGCCTAACGGGGTCATCCGCCAGAAGCGGATCGGCCTTTTATTGCGCATGAACACGCGTGTGGCCATGGACTCGCCCGTGAGGGTGACGATTTATCCGCCCGCAAGGGTAACGAGACTAGATTTGCAAGGGATGGTTATATGCCTACCGTAAACCAGTTGATCCGCAAGCCGCGCCAGGCGTCGGTAAAGCGCAACAAGGTTCCTGCCCTGCAGGAAAACCCCCAGAAGCGCGGCGTTTGCACCCGCGTCTACACGACGACCCCGAAGAAGCCGAACTCGGCTCTGCGTAAGGTCGCCAAGATCCGCCTGACCAATGGCTTCGAAGTCATCGGCTACATCCCGGGCGAAGGCCACAACCTGCAGGAACACTCCGTCGTCATGATCCGTGGCGGCCGCGTGAAGGACTTGCCGGGCGTGCGTTACCACATCATCCGCGGCGTTCTCGACACCCAGGGCGTCAAGAACCGCAAGCAGCGCCGCTCCAAGTACGGCGCGAAGCGTCCGAAATAATACAGTAACCGGCGCCATTTCGCTGGTCGGAACCTTTTGAAGAAAGACGAAAAGTATGTCCCGTCGCCATAGAGCAGAAAAGCGCGAGATCAACCCGGACCCGAAGTTCGGCGACCTCGTGGTCACCAAGTTCATGAACGCCATCATGCTGGACGGCAAGAAGTCCGTCGCCGAAACGATCGTTTACGGCGCCTTCGATGTCGTGCAGGGCAAGTCCAAGCAGGATCCGGTGACGGTTTTCCATTCGGCTCTCGACAACGTCGCGCCGCACGTCGAAGTGCGCTCGCGTCGCGTCGGCGGTGCGACCTACCAGGTTCCGGTCGACGTTCGTCCGGAGCGCCGTCAGGCTCTGGCCATCCGCTGGCTGATCGCCGCTGCCCGCAAGCGTAACGAAACGACCATGGTCGAGCGCCTTTCCGGCGAACTCATGGACGCAGCGAACAATCGCGGCAGCGCCGTCAAGAAGCGCGAAGACACGCACAAGATGGCTGACGCCAACCGTGCCTTCTCGCACTACCGCTGGTAACCGAAACTAGACGTCTCGAAAGGAGCTCCCATGGCTCGCGAATACAAAATCGAAGACTACCGAAATTTCGGTATCATGGCGCATATCGACGCCGGCAAGACCACGACGACCGAACGCATCCTCTACTACACCGGCAAGTCCCACAAGATCGGCGAAGTCCACGACGGCGCCGCCACGATGGACTGGATGGAGCAGGAGCAGGAACGCGGCATCACGATCACGTCCGCTGCCACCACGACCTTCTGGAAGGGCCGTGACGGCAAGACCCGCCGCTTCAACATCATCGACACCCCCGGCCACGTCGACTTCACCATCGAAGTCGAGCGTTCGCTGCGCGTTCTCGACGGTGCCATCGCCCTTCTCGACGCCAATGCCGGCGTCGAGCCGCAGACGGAAACCGTCTGGCGCCAGGCCGAGAAGTACAACGTTCCGCGCATGATCTTCTGCAACAAGATGGACAAGACCGGCGCGGACTTCTACCGCTCGGTGTCCATGATCAAGTCGCGCCTCGGTGCGACCGCCGTCGTCATGCAGCTGCCGATCGGCGCTGAAAGCGACTTCAAGGGCGTTATCGACCTCGTCGAGATGAACGCTCTCGTCTGGCGCGATGAATCGCTCGGCGCCCAGTGGGACGTCGTCGAAATTCCGGAAGACATGAAGGAAAAGGCCGAGGAATACCGCGAGAAGCTCATCGAGACCGTCGTCGAAATCGACGAAGCCGCGATGGAAGCCTATCTCGAAGGCAACTACCCGGACAACGACAAGATCCGCGAACTCGTTCGCCGCGGCACCATCGACGTGAAGTTCCACCCGATGTTCTGCGGTACCGCGTTCAAGAACAAGGGCGTCCAGCCGCTCCTCGACGCCGTCGTCGATTACCTGCCGTCCCCGGCGGACATCCCGGCGATCAAGGGCATCGACGTCAAGACGGAAGCCGAGATCGAGCGTCATGCCGACGACAGCGAGCCGCTTTCCATGCTCGCCTTCAAGATCATGAACGACCCCTTCGTCGGTTCGCTCACCTTCGCCCGCATCTATTCCGGCAAGCTCGAAAAGGGCACGTCGGTCATGAACACGGTCAAGGAAAAGCGCGAGCGCGTCGGCCGCATGCTGCAGATGCACTCCAACTCGCGTGAAGACATCGAAGAAGCCTTCGCGGGCGACATCGTTGCTCTCGCCGGCCTCAAGGACACGACGACGGGCGACACGCTCTGCGACCCGCTGAAGCCGGTCATCCTCGAGCGCATGGAATTCCCCGAGCCGGTCATCCAGATCGCCATCGAGCCGAAGACCAAGAACGACCAGGAAAAGATGGGCCTCGCCCTCAACCGCCTGGCCGCCGAAGACCCGTCCTTCCGCGTCAAGACCGACGAAGAGTCCGGCCAGACGATCATCGCGGGCATGGGTGAACTTCACCTCGACATCATCGTCGACCGCATGCGTCGCGAGTTCAAGGTCGAAGCGAACGTCGGCGCTCCGCAGGTCGCCTACCGCGAGACGATCACGCGCAAGACCGAGAAGGACTACACGCACAAGAAGCAGACCGGTGGTACCGGCCAGTTCGCCCGCGTGAAGCTCGTCTTCGAACCGAACCCGGACGGCGAAGATTTCGTCTTCGAATCCAAGATCGTCGGTGGTGCCGTTCCGAAGGAATACATCCCGGGCGTTCAGAAGGGTATCGAAAGCGTCCTGTCCTCGGGTCCGCTCGCAGGCTTCCCGATGCTCGGCGTCAAGGCGACGCTCATCGACGGCGCCTTCCATGACGTCGACTCCTCGGTCCTCGCCTTCGAAATCGCCTCGCGCGCCTGCTTCCGTGAAGCATCCCGCGAAGCCGGCGCCCAGCTTCTGGAGCCGATGATGAAGGTCGAAGTCGTGACGCCGGAAGACTATGTCGGCGACGTCATCGGCGACCTGAACTCCCGCCGTGGCCAGATCCAGGGCCAGGAATCGCGCGGCGTCGCCGTCGTGATCTCCGCCAACGTGCCGCTGGCCAACATGTTCAAGTACGTCGACAACCTGCGCTCCATGTCGCAGGGCCGCGCCCAGTACTCGATGGTCTTCGACCACTACGCGCCGGTTCCGTCGAACGTCGCACAGGAAATCCAGGCAAAGTACTCCGGTCAGAAGTGACCGGGGTGCACCCCTCAAGAATTTGAACGAATTTCCCCTCGGGGATCAGGAACGGAGAGCCGGAAATGGCAAAAGGTAAGTTTGAGCGCAACAAGCCTCACGTAAACATCGGCACGATCGGCCACGTTGACCATGGCAAGACGTCGACGACGGCAGCGATCACGAAGTATTTCGGCGAGTTCAAGGCGTATGACCAGATCGACGCCGCACCGGAAGAAAAGGCGCGCGGCATCACCATCTCGACGGCGCACGTCGAATACGAGACGGCCAACCGCCACTATGCGCATGTCGACTGCCCCGGCCACGCCGACTACGTCAAGAACATGATCACCGGTGCTGCCCAGATGGACGGCGCGATCCTCGTCGTCTCGGCTGCCGACGGCCCGATGCCGCAGACCCGCGAGCACATCCTGCTCGCCCGCCAGGTCGGCGTTCCCGCCATCGTCGTGTTCCTCAACAAGGTCGACCAGGTCGACGACGCCGAGCTTCTCGAGCTCGTCGAGCTGGAAGTGCGCGAACTGCTGTCGTCCTACGAATTCCCGGGCGACGACATTCCGATCGTCAAGGGTTCGGCTCTCGCCGCCCTGGAAGATTCCAACAAGGAAATCGGCGAAGACGCGATCCGCGCCCTGATGGCCGCAGTCGACGACTACATCCCGACCCCGGAACGTCCGATCGACCAGCCCTTCCTGATGCCGATCGAAGACGTGTTCTCGATCTCGGGCCGTGGCACGGTTGTCACGGGTCGCGTCGAGCGCGGCATCGTCAAGGTCGGTGAGGAAATCGAGATCGTCGGCATCCGTCCGACGACGAAGACGACCTGCACGGGCGTCGAGATGTTCCGCAAGCTGCTCGACCAGGGCCAGGCCGGCGACAACATCGGCGCGCTGCTGCGCGGCGTCACGCGTGACGGCGTCGAGCGTGGCCAGATCCTGTGCAAGCCGGGTTCGGTCAAGCCGCACAAGAAGTTCAAGGCCGAAGCCTACATCCTGACGAAGGAAGAAGGCGGCCGTCATACGCCGTTCTTCACGAACTACCGTCCGCAGTTCTACTTCCGCACGACGGACGTGACGGGCATCGTGACGCTTCCGGAAGGCACGGAAATGGTGATGCCGGGCGACAACGTGACGGTTGACGTCGAGCTGATCGTTCCGATCGCGATGGAAGAAAAGCTGCGCTTCGCCATCCGCGAAGGCGGCCGCACCGTCGGCGCCGGCATCGTCGCTTCGATCGTCGAGTAAGTCTCAAGGCCTCAGGCCGCTGAAATAGGAAGGGCAGGGATCAACCCTGCCCCTCCGGTCTTTGATAATTTAGCGGACTGGCCTTTCGGCATTGTGTTTTCGTGTGCGTTCCGTTATGGGAACCGCCAGAATCAAGAAACGCGCATTTCCCTGAGAATCGCGCGAAAACGAACTAAGGAAAAGTCGTATGAACGGCCAGAACATCCGCATCCGCCTCAAGGCGTTTGACCACCGGATCCTTGATGCCTCCACGCGTGAAATCGTGTCGACGGCAAAGCGCACCGGCGCCAGCGTCCGCGGTCCCGTTCCGCTCCCGACCCGTATTGAAAAGTTCACGGTCAACCGCTCGCCCCACGTCGACAAGAAGAGCCGTGAACAGTTCGAGATGCGCACCCACAAGCGCCTGCTCGACATCGTAGATCCGACGCCACAGACGGTCGATGCTCTCATGAAGCTCGACCTTGCGGCCGGTGTAGACGTAGAGATCAAACTCTAAGTCCGGCGCAAGCCGAAATAACAAGGAAGGTACGTGGCGTTAAGCCGACGTCTTCTGAAAACGGGAAACCCGACGGCCTTCGAGCCCGAGTGGAATCCTTAAACCAAGAGGCATGACGGGACGTCACGATCCCGCCAGGACTTCTAAGAGGATTGAACCATGCGTTCAGGTGTGATTGCACAGAAAGTAGGGATGACTCGCGTCTATAACGACGCAGGTGAGCACATCCCGGTAACAGTACTGCGACTGGACAACGTCCAGGTCGTTGCCCAGCGTACGCAGGAAAAGAACGGCTACACGGCCGTTCAGCTCGGCGCCGGCTCTTCCAAGGTGAAGAACACGGCAAAGGCGCTGCGCGGCCAGTTTTCCGCCGCAAGCGTGGAGCCGAAGGCCAAGCTCGTCGAGTTCCGCGTTTCGGAAGACAACCTGATCGACATCGGCGCGGAACTGACCGCCAGCCACTTCGTCGCCGGCCAGCTCGTCGACGTCACCGGCACCACGATCGGTAAGGGCTTCGCCGGTGCCATGAAGCGCCACAACTTCGGCGGTCTTCGTGCAACGCACGGCGTGTCCGTTTCGCACCGTTCGCACGGTTCGACGGGTAACAACCAGGATCCGGGCAAGGTCTGGAAGGGCAAGCGCATGGCTGGTCACATGGGCCAGACGCGCGTCACCACCCAGAACCTCGAAGTCGTCTCCACCGACGAAGAGCGCGGTCTCATCCTCGTCAAGGGCGCAGTCCCGGGCTCCAAGGGCGCCTGGATCGTCGTTCGTGACGCCGTCAAGTCCGGCACCCCGTCCGACGCTCCGCGTCCGGCCGCCGTGCGCGCCGCAGCCAAGTAAGGGAGCCTGATCATGGATCTCAAAGTCACGACCCTCGAAGGGAAGGACGCCGGCAAGGTCTCCCTCTCCGACGCGATCTTCGGCCTCGAGCCGCGCGAAGACATCATTGCCCGCGTCGTCCGCTGGCAGCTCGCCAAGAAGCAGCAGGGCACGCACCAGTCGCTGACCCGCGGCGAAGTCGCTCGCACCGGCTCCAAGATGTACAAGCAGAAGGGTACGGGCCGCGCTCGTCACCATTCGGCGCGCGCTCCGCAGTTCCGCGGCGGTGCCAAGGCTCACGGCCCGGTATCCCGCAGCCACGCCCACGACCTGCCCAAGCAGGTTCGCGCGCTCGGCCTGCGTCACGCCCTCTCGGCCAAGATTAAGGCTGACGACGTCATCATCATCGACGACCTCGTCGCCTCGGAAGCAAAGACGAAGGCCCTGGCCGGCGCATTCGCTTCGCTCGGCCTCACCAACGCCCTCTTCATCGGCGGCGCGGAACTTGACGGCAACTTCAAGCTCGCAGCGCGCAACATCCCGAACGTGGATGTCCTGCCGATCCAGGGCATCAATGTTTACGACATCCTGCGCCGCGGCAAGCTCGTGCTCTCCAAGGCTGCTGTAGAAGCCCTCGAGGAGCGGTTCAAATGACGGATCTTCGCCACTACGATGTGATCGTATCTCCTTCGATCACCGAAAAGTCGACGCTGGTATCCGAAAACAACCAGATCGTCTTCAACGTTGCCAAGCGCGCTTCCAAGCCTGAGATCAAGGCTGCCGTCGAAGCACTCTTCGGCGTTAAGGTCACGGCTGTGAACACGCTCGTCCGCAAGGGCAAGGTAAAGCGTTTCCGCGGCTTCGCCGGCCGGCAGGGAGATGTCAAGAAGGCTATCGTCACGCTCGCTGACGGTCAGTCCATCGACGTCTCCACCGGGCTCTAATCGGGCACTCGGCTAAAAGGGAAACAAGAAAATGGCATTGAAACACTTCAATCCGACCACTCCGAGCCAGCGCCAGCTGGTCATCGTCGACCGGTCGGGCCTTTACAAGGGCAAGCCCGTCAAGGCTCTGACCGAAGGTCTCTCCAAGAGCGGCGGCCGTAACAACCTCGGCCGCATCACCGCCCGCTTCATCGGCGGCGGTCACAAGCGCACCTACCGTATCATCGACTTCAAGCGTCGCAAGTTCGACGTCGAGGGCACGGTCGAGCGCCTGGAATACGACCCGAACCGCACCGCGTTCATCGCGCTGGTGAACTATGCCGACGGCGAGCAGGCCTACATCCTGGCCCCGCAGCGCCTGGCAGCCGGCGACAAGGTCGTCGCGTCCGACAAGGCCGTCGACGTCAAGCCCGGCAACACCATGCCGCTGCAGTACATCCCGGTCGGCTCGATCGTTCACAACGTCGAGATGAAGCCGGGCAAGGGCGGCCAGATCGCCCGTTCGGCCGGCACGTTCGTCCAGCTCGTCGGCCGCGACCAGGGCATGGCGATCCTTCGCCTGAACTCGGGCGAACAGCGCCTGGTTCACTCGTCCTGCCTCGCAACGATCGGCGCCGTCTCCAACGCGGATCACGGCAACATCAACGACGGCAAGGCCGGCCGCACGCGCTGGCGCGGCAAGACCCCGCACAACCGCGGCGTCGTCATGAACCCGGTCGACCACCCGCACGGCGGTGGTGAAGGCCGCACCTCCGGTGGCCGCCATCCGGTGTCGCCGTGGGGCAAGCCCACCAAGGGCAAGCGTACCCGCTCGAACAAGTCGACCGACAAGTTCATCATGCGCTCGCGCCACTTGAAGAAGAAGTAAGAGAGGTAGTCAGGAATGGCTCGTTCAGTATGGAAAGGCCCGTTTGTTGACGGCTATCTTCTCAAGAAGGCTGAGAAGGTTCGTGAAGGCGGTCGCAGCGAAGTAATCAAGATCTGGAGCCGTCGCTCCACGATCCTGCCGCAGTTCGTAGGTCTCACCTTCGGCGTCTACAACGGCAGCAAGCACATCCCGGTGGCCGTCAACGAAGACATGGTCGGCCACAAGTTTGGTGAATTCGCTCCGACCCGGACCTATTACGGTCACGGCGCGGACAAGAAGGCGAAGAGGAAGTAACGATGGGTAAGGCTAAAGCCGAACGTCGGCTGAAGGATAACGAGGCGCAGGCCATCGCGCGCACGATCCGCGTCAGCCCCCAGAAGCTCAACCTGCTTGCTGCGCTCATCCGCGGCAAGAAGGTGGACCGCGCTCTCGCCGAGCTCGAGTTCTCGCGCAAGCGCAGCGCCGAGACCGTCAAGAAGACGCTCGAGTCCGCGATCGCCAACGCAGAAAACAACCACGACCTCGACGTCGATAGTCTGATCGTCGCAGAGGCCTATGTCGGCAAGTCGATCGTCATGAAGCGCTTCGCCGCTCGTGGCCGCGGCCGTGCATCGCGGATCGAGAAGCCTTTCTCGCATCTGACGATCGTCGTCCGTGAAGTCGAAGCCAAAGGGGAGGCCGCATAATGGGCCAGAAGATTAATCCGATCGGTTTCCGCCTCGGCATCAACCGTACCTGGGACAGCCGCTGGTTCGCCGATAACGCCGAATACGGCCAGCTGCTCCACGAAGACCTGAAGATCCGCAAGTTCGTCATGGACGAGCTGAAGCAGGCCGGTATCGCCAAGGTCGTCATCGAGCGCCCGCACAAGAAGTGCCGCGTCACGATCCACTCGGCTCGCCCGGGTCTGATCATCGGCAAGAAGGGTGCGGACATCGAGAAGCTTCGCAAGAAGCTTGCCGAGATGACGAATTCGGAAACGCACCTCAACATCGTCGAAGTGCGCAAGCCCGAAGTCGACGCGACCCTCGTCGCCCAGTCGATCGCCCAGCAGCTCGAGCGCCGCGTGGCTTTCCGTCGTGCGATGAAGCGTGCTGTCCAGTCGGCCATGCGTCTTGGCGCCGAAGGCATCAAGATCACCTGCGCCGGCCGTCTCGGCGGCGCGGAAATCGCCCGTACGGAATGGTACCGTGAAGGTCGCGTTCCGCTTCACACGCTGCGTGCGGACATCGACTACGGTACGGCGGAAGCCGAAACCGCATTCGGCATCTGCGGCATCAAGGTCTGGATCTTCAAGGGCGAAATCCTTGAGCACGATCCGATGGCCTCTGAACGTCGCGCCAGCGAAAGTGACAGCCAGGGTCCCGCAAGCCGTGAACGCGGCGACCGCGGCGACCGTCGTCGTGAAAACGCGTAACAGTCGCGTTTGGCAGCCAATATCGGAGAAGTAAAAAAATGTTGCAGCCAAAGCGTACCAAGTACCGCAAGCAGTTCAAGGGCCGCATCAAGGGTGTCGCCAAGGGCGGCTCCGACCTCGCTTTCGGCGAGTTCGGCTTGAAGGCTCAGGAACCGAATCGCGTGAACGCTCGCGAGATCGAAGCGGCCCGCCGCGCGATCACCCGTTACATGAAGCGTGCCGGCCGTGTGTGGATCCGCGTGTTCCCCGACGTGCCCGTCACCGCAAAGCCCACGGAAGTCCGTATGGGTAAGGGTAAGGGTTCGGTCGAATACTGGGCGGCCAAGGTCAAGCCCGGCCGTATGATGTTCGAGATCGACGGTGTTTCCGAGGAAATCGCGCGTGAAGCGCTTCGCCTCGGCTCGGCCAAGCTCTCGGTCAAGACGCGCTTCGTACAGCGCATTGCAGAGTAAGGAGCGAGCGCCATGAAAGCCGCAGACGTCAAGGCGCTGAGCGCCGACCAGCTCAACGACGAGCTTGCCAAGCTGAAGAAGGAGCAGTTCAACCTGCGCTTCCAGAAGGCCACCGGCCAGCTTGAGAAGACCTCGCGCATCAACGAAGTCCGCAAGGACATCGCGCGCGTCAAGACCATCGCCCGCCAGAAGGCGGCAGAAGCCAAGGCTTAAAGGAAGAAAAATATGCCGAAACGCATTCTGCAGGGCACCGTAGTCAGCGACAAGAACGACAAGACCGTTGTCGTTCGCGTCGAGCGCCGTTTTGCCCACCCGCTGCTTCAGAAGACCGTTCGCCGGTCCAAGAAGTACAAGGCGCATGACGAGAACAACCAGTACAAGATCGGCGATGTCGTATCCATCGAGGAATGCGCGCCGATTTCCAAGGACAAGCGCTGGACCGTCGTATCGGCCCACGCCTAAAAACATCGGATTTGGCGCCAGGCCCTTGCGTCTGGCGCCAAAATCTGTATGAAGCAGCGCAAGGACGCTCGGAATCGCGAGCGTTCTTTTGCTTTGAGCGCAGGGAAGGTCCAGTGGGCAACCAACGTGGAAACCACCTTGGCAACACACCACCCCGCGCGAAAACATGAATTTTCATAAGCTGGAACAGGGGGCTGACACCCAACCGGTCCGGTAAAACAAGAAGGCGACCTGACATGATTCAGATGCAGACTAACCTCGACGTCGCGGATAATTCCGGCGCACGTCGTGTCATGTGCATCAAGGTGCTGGGCGGCTCCAAGCGCAAGTACGCTTCTGTCGGCGACATCATCGTCGTCTCGATCAAGGAAGCGATCCCGCGCGGCCGCGTGAAGAAGGGTGACGTGATGAAGGCGGTCGTCGTGCGCACCGCCAAGGACATCCGTCGCGCCGACGGCAGCGTCATTCGTTTTGACAACAACGCAGCCGTCCTGATCGACAACAAGAAAGAGCCCATCGGCACCCGTATCTTCGGACCGGTTCCGCGCGAACTCCGCGCCAAGAACCACATGAAGATCATCTCGCTGGCTCCCGAAGTGCTGTAAGGAGCGATGGCTATGCAGAAGATTCGTAAGGGCGACAAGGTCGTCGTGCTCACCGGCAAGGACAAGGGCCGTACCGGTGAAGTTGTTCAGGTCATGCCGAAGGAAGACCGTGCGGTCGTCAAGGGTATCAACCTGGTGAAGCGTCACCAGCGCCAGACCCAGACCCAGGAAGCCGGCATCATCACCAAGGAAGCTTCGATCCACCTGTCGAATATCGCGATCGCCGACCCCAAGGACGGCAAGCCGACCCGCGTCGGTTTCAAGGTCGAGGGCGACAAGAAGGTTCGTGTAGCAAAGCGTTCGGGAGTGTCGATCGATGGCTGACACCAAGTATGAGCCCCGGCTCAAGAAGGAATATGTCGAGCGCATCCGCGCGGCGCTGAGGGAGCAGTTCTCCTACGCCAACGAGATGCAGATCCCGCGCCTCGAAAAGGTCGTCATCAACATGGGTGTTGGTGAATCGACGGCCGATTCGAAGAAGCCCAGCGTAGCGGCCGGCGACCTCGCATCGATTGCCGGCCAGAAGCCGGTCATCACGCGCGCCCGCAACTCCATCGCCGGCTTCAAGCTGCGCGAAGGCATGCCGATCGGCGCGAAGGTGACCCTTCGCGGCGCGCGCATGTATGAATTTCTGGATCGCCTCGTGAACATCGCGCTGCCGCGCGTACGCGACTTCCGTGGTCTGAACCCGAAGTCCTTCGATGGCCGTGGCAACTTCGCCATGGGCATCAAGGAGCACATTGTGTTCCCTGAGATCAACTACGACAAGGTTGATCAGATGTGGGGCATGGACATCATCGTTTGCACGACGGCACCGACGGACGACGAAGCACGGGCTCTTCTGAAAGAGTTCAACTTCCCGTTCCGCGCCTGACCGTAACGACAAGCGTAAAGAAGGATAACTGTTATGGCGAAAACCAGCGCAGTAGAAAAGAATAACCGCCGCCGCAAGCTGGTCGCCAGCCAGGCTGCCAAGCGTGCCGCCCTCAAGGCGATCATCCAGAACCAGTCTCTTCCGATCGAGGAGCGCTTCAAGGCTACCCTGAAGCTTGCCGAAATGCCGCGCAACGGCTCCAAGACCCGCATTCGCAACCGTTGCGAAGTCACGGGCCGTCCGCGCGCTTTCTATCGCAAACTCAAGATGTCGCGTATTGCGCTTCGCGAACTGGGCAATTCCGGCCGCGTGCCGGGCATCGTCAAGTCGAGCTGGTAAGGAGACGGGTACATGGCAATGACTGATCCCCTGGGCGATATGCTCACCCGTATCCGCAACGGCGCCGCTCGCCGCAAGTCGAGCGTTTCCACGCCGGCTTCCAAGCTGCGTGCACGCGTCCTGGATGTCCTTCAGTCCGAAGGCTACATCCGCGGATATTCCGAAGTCGAGTTCGGCAACGGCAAGGCCGAGCTGAACATCGAACTCAAGTACTACGAAGGCGCGTCGGTGATCCGCAAGATCGACCGCGTGTCCAAGCCGGGCCGCCGGGTCTATGTCTCGGTAAAGTCCATTCCGCAGGTCGCGAACGGCCTCGGCATCACCATCCTTTCGACCCCGAAGGGCGTGATGGCCGATCACCAGGCACGCGAACAGAACGTTGGTGGCGAGATTCTTTGCTCCGTCTTCTAAGACAGGGCAGGGATCTCCATAACGAACAGACAGGATAAAACAATGTCTCGTATCGGTAAGAAGCCCGTTCCGGTTCCCGCTGGTGTCACCGCGACCGTCGACGGTCAGAAGGTTACCGCCAAGGGCCCGAAGGGCGAACTGTTCTTCGTCGCCAATGACGAAGTTTCGGTCAAGCTCGAAGACAACGCCGTTGTCGTTCAGCCGGTCAACCAGTCCAAGGATGCGCGTTCGAAGTGGGGCATGTCCCGCACGATGATCGAAGGCATCTTCAAGGGCGTCAAGGACGGTTACGAGCGCAAGCTCGAAATCAACGGCGTCGGCTACCGCGCGTCTCTGCAGGGCAAGAACCTGCAGCTCGCTCTCGGCTTCAGCCACGACGTGGTCTACCAGACGCCGGAAGGCATCTCGATTGCTGTGCCGAAGCCGACGGAAATCATCGTTTCCGGCATCAGCAAGCAGCAGGTCGGCCAGGTCGCCGCGGAAATCCGCGAATATCGTGGCCCCGAGCCCTACAAGGGCAAGGGCGTCAAGTATGCCGAAGAGCGGATTGTCCGCAAAGAAGGCAAGAAGAAGTAAGGATCACGCGAAATGGCTAGCAGGAAAGAAGCTCTCCAGCGCCGCGCCAACCGCGTGCGCCGTTCCATCAAGTCGGTCGCCAATGGCCGTCCGCGCCTGTCGGTTCATCGCTCGTCGAAGAACATCTACGTACAGGTCATCGATGACGTGGCCGGCAAGACGCTTGCGTCCGCCTCCACGCTCGACACCGATCTGCGTCCGTCGCTGAAGACGGGCGCCGACACGGCAGCAGCCGCTGCCG
This sequence comes from Shinella sp. PSBB067, assembly GCF_016839145.1. Taxonomy (NCBI): domain Bacteria; kingdom Pseudomonadati; phylum Pseudomonadota; class Alphaproteobacteria; order Hyphomicrobiales; family Rhizobiaceae; genus Shinella; species Shinella sp. PSBB067. The sequence continues at coordinate 1,197,752 of NZ_CP069303.1, forward strand.
TCGGCAAGCTCATTGCAGAGCGCGCCGTCAAGGCAGGCGTCAAGGAGGTCGTTTTCGACCGTGGCGCCTTCATCTATCACGGCCGCATCAAGGCTCTCGCCGAAGCTGCCCGTGAAGGTGGTCTCAGCTTCTGATCGATCGGCGGGCGCCGCAAGGCGCCTGCCGGCCGGATCAGCAGGGTATCCGTCGCTTCCATTCGCCTGAAATGGGGGCGGCTTTCGTCAATCTGCCGATTGCACCCGGAAAAGAAAAAGGAAAAGGACAATGGCACAGGAAAAGCGCGGTCGCGATGACCGCCAGAACCGCGAAGAGCGCGACAGCGAGTTTGTCGACAAGCTCGTCGCGATCAACCGCGTCGCGAAGGTCGTCAAGGGCGGCCGTCGTTTCGGTTTTGCAGCTCTCGTCGTCGTCGGCGACCAGAAGGGCCGCGTCGGCTTCGGCCACGGCAAGGCTCGTGAAGTTCCCGAAGCGATCCGCAAGGCCACGGAAGCGGCCAAGCGCGACCTCATCTTCGTTCCGCTGCGCTCCGGCCGCACGCTGCACCACGACGTGCACGGCCGCCACGGCGCCGGCAAGGTCCTGCTTCGCTCGGCCAAGGCCGGTACCGGCATCATCGCCGGCGGCCCGATGCGCGCCGTCTTCGAAACGCTCGGCGTTCATGACGTCGTCGCCAAGTCGACCGGTTCCTCGAACCCGTACAACATGATCCGTGCGACGTTCGACGCTCTCAAGAGCCAGATGCACCCGAAGGACATCGCAGCTCAGCGCGGCATGAAGTACGCCACGCTGCAGGCGCGTCGTCAGTCGGCCGGCGTTGCTGCTGAAGAATAAGGAGCACTGATCCATGGCCAAGAAAGAAACCGCCAAGAAGACGGTGACTGTCGAGCAGATCGGCAGCCCCATCCGCCGTCCGGCCGTACAGCGCGCAACGCTCGTCGGCCTGGGCCTCAACAAGATGCACCGGGTTCGCACGCTGGAAGACACGCCGTCTGTCCGCGGCATGATCCGTGCCGTCCAGCACCTCGTTCGCGTCGTCGACGAGAAGTGAGGGAGTAGAGATCATGAAGCTTAACGAAATCAAGGACAACGAAGGTTCCACGAAGGGTCGCAAGCGCCTCGGTCGCGGTATCGGCTCCGGCAAGGGCAAGACCGGTGGTCGCGGTGTCAAGGGTCAGAAGGCTCGTTCGGGCGTCGCCATCAACGGCTTCGAAGGCGGTCAGATGCCCATCTACCGTCGCCTGCCGAAGCGCGGCTTCAACAACATCTTCGCGTCCGACTTCGTCATCGTTTCCCTGGACCGCGTCCAGAAGGCGATCGATGCCGGCAAGCTCGACGCCAAGGCGACCGTTGATGCCGCCGCCCTCAAGGCAGCCGGCGTCATCCGTCGCGAAAAGGACGGTGTGCGGATCCTCGCCGACGGCGAACTGAAGGCCAAGGTGGCCTTCGAGGTCGCCGGCGCCTCCAAGCCGGCGGTCGAGAAGATCGAAAAGGCCGGTGGTTCTGTAAAGCTGCTGGCAGCCGCCGCGGAAGCCGCGGAATAATTCGACAAATAGTCGCCCGGTGTGCTTCACACCGGGCGATTTTGCTCCCATATGTGAGCCTCACAACGACGGCCCGGATTCGCTTCCCCGCTGTTGTCCGGAAGAAAAACCAGGGTGAGGCCGGGATTGCTTGACAATCCGCGTTTCAACCGGTTTAGGCTCCATCCGCCCGATTTGCTGCAATGGCAGAAGGGCACGACCAATTTCAGCATCGGCGTCGTCGGTCCGGGGAGGGCCGGTCGCGGGTGCCAACGGATCAGCCATTCCGGACCTGGCCGGGCTTCACCGCCGCCGGATCGGCTACGCGGAGAAATGCATGGCTTCGGCAGCGGAACAACTCGCCTCTAATCTCAACTTCTCGACTTTCGCCAAGGCGGAAGACCTGAAGAAGCGTCTCTGGTTCACGCTGGGCGCGCTGCTCGTCTATCGTCTCGGCACCTACATCCCGTTGCCGGGTCTCAATCCCGATGCCTTCGCGCAGGCCTTCCGCGGCCAGTCGAGCGGCATTCTCGGCCTCTTCAACATGTTCTCCGGCGGCGCCGTCGAGCGCATGGCGATCTTCGCGCTCGGCATCATGCCGTACATTTCCGCGTCGATCATCGTGCAGCTCATGACCTCGGTCGTTCCGTCGCTGGAGCAGTTGAAGAAGGAGGGCGAGCAGGGCCGCAAGATCATCAACCAGTATACCCGCTACGGCACCGTGCTGCTCGGCGCGCTGCAGGCCTACGGCATTTCCGTCGGCCTGGAGAGCGGGGCAGGGCTGGTCAACGATCCGGGCTGGTTCTTCCGCATCTCCACCGTCATCTCGCTGCTCGGCGGCACCATGTTCCTGATGTGGCTCGGCGAGCAGATCACCTCGCGCGGCATCGGCAACGGCATTTCGCTGATCATCTTCGCCGGCATCGTCGCGGCGCTGCCCCGCGCCCTCGGCAACACGCTGGAACTCGGCCGCACCGGCCAGCTTTCGATCGGCGTCGTGCTGGCGGTCGTCGTCATGGCGGTCTGCGTCATCGCCCTCATCGTCTTCGTCGAGCGCGCCCAGCGCCGCCTGCTGATCCAGTATCCCAAGCGCCAGGTCGGCAACCGCATGTTCCAGGGCGACACCTCGCACCTGCCGCTGAAGCTCAACACCTCGGGCGTCATCCCGGCGATCTTCGCCTCCTCGCTGCTGCTGCTGCCGGCAACGCTCGCGGGCTTCTCGAACACCTCGGAAATGCCCGCCTGGGCGACGTCGGTCATCGCGTCCCTCGGCCACGGCAAGCCGCTCTACATGGTGCTCTATGCCGGCATGATCGCCTTCTTCGCCTTCTTCTACACGGCCATCGTCTTCAATCCGAAGGACACGGCCGACAACCTGAAGAAGCACGGCGGCTTCATCCCCGGCATCCGTCCGGGCGAGCGCACCGCCGAGTATATCGACTACGTGCTGACCCGCATTACGGTCGTCGGCGCGGCTTACCTGATGTTCGTCTGTATCCTTCCTGAAATACTCATCGCGCAGACCGGCGTGCCATTCTACCTTGGTGGTACGTCGCTTTTGATTGTTGTCAGCGTGACCCTGGATACTGTAGCACAGATACAGGGCCACCTGATTGCCCAGCAGTATGAGGGGCTGATCAAGAAGTCGAAGCTGCGTGGAGGAAAGAGGGGACGATGAGACTGATTTTTCTGGGGCCGCCGGGCGCTGGCAAGGGAACGCAAGCCAAGCTCCTGACGGAGAAGTACGGTATTCCGCAGCTTTCCACGGGTGACATGCTGCGCGCGGCCGTCGCCGCCGGCACGGATGTCGGCCAGCGGGCGAAGGCCGTCATGGATGCCGGCCAGCTCGTCTCCGACGCGATCGTCAACGAGATCGTGTCCGACCGCGTCGATTCGCCGGACTGTGCCAGGGGCTTCATCCTCGACGGCTATCCGCGCACGGTTCCGCAGGCCGAGGCGCTCGACCGGATCCTCGCCGGCAAGGGCATCGCGCTCGACGCCGTGATCGAATTGAAGGTCGACGAGGACGCGCTGGTCAAGCGCATGGAGAATCGCGTGGCGGAAACGGTCGCCGCCGGCGGCACGGTCCGTTCCGACGACAATCCGGAGGCCTTCAAGCGCCGCCTGACTGAATACCGCGAAAAGACCGCGCCGCTGTCGAACTACTACGCTTCGACGGGCAAGCTTCAGACGGTCGACGGCATGGCCAATGTCGACAAGGTGACCGCCGAGATCGCGGGAATCCTCGAGAACGCCTGATACAGGGTTAAAAAGGACGGCCGGGGAGTTGACTTTTTCGGCCGATTCCCCTTAAGACAGCGCCAACTCGCGACATACCATTGCGATCGGCGCGGATTTCAGAGAGTGAAGTCCGGGTACGGTCGTTTTCGACATGTCCCGAACATCGGATTGAGCAGCGGCTTTCGTGGCCGTATCGAATGAAGAAGACCACTTGCCGGATGGCAACTGGAAGCAAGGAGAACAGGCGTGGCACGTATCGCTGGCGTCAACATCCCGACCGCGAAGCGCGTCGTAATCGCGCTCCGTTACATTCACGGGATCGGCCCGAAGTTTGCACAGGAAATCATCGAGAAGGTCGGTATCCCGGCCGATCGCCGCGTGCATCAGCTCACGGACGCAGAGATCCTGCAGATCCGCGAAGCCATCGACCGCGACTACCAGGTCGAAGGCGACCTGCGTCGCGAGACCTCGATGAACATCAAGCGTCTCATGGACCTCGGCTGCTACCGTGGCCTGCGTCACCGTCGTGGCCTTCCGGTCCGCGGTCAGCGCACGCACACCAATGCCCGCACCCGCAAGGGTCCGGCCAAGGCCATCGCAGGCAAGAAGAAGTAATTTCCCGGAAACGGGGAACGGGAGGCTGGCGCTTCGCGCCGGCCTCTTTTGAGTTTCGAGCGGGGCCTCGCATTCGTCAAGAAGCCCCGGTCGGTGGAGCTGCTGGCATTACGGCAGTGACGATATCGCCGCAGACGGAAGCCTTCGGGCCTGTCTGCAATTACTGTTCAGGGCAGGGGTTTCGACCCGGCCCGGTGGAGCCGCTGGCATTACGGCGGTGTCGAGATCAACGAAAGGACTATCCATGGCCAAGGAAGCCGCACGCGTCCGCCGTCGCGAACGCAAGAACATCACCTCGGGTGTTGCTCACGTCAATTCTTCGTTCAACAACACGATGATCACCATCACCGACGCGCAGGGCAACGCCATTGCCTGGTCGTCCGCTGGTGCAAAGGGCTTCAAGGGTTCGCGCAAGTCGACCCCGTTCGCCGCCCAGATCGCCGCCGAAGACTGCGCCAAGAAGGCCCAGGAACACGGCATGAAGTCGCTGGAAGTCGAAGTCTGCGGTCCGGGTTCCGGCCGTGAATCGGCTCTGCGCGCCCTCCAGGCTGCCGGCTTCATGATCACGTCCATCCGCGACGTGACCCCGATCCCGCACAACGGTTGCCGTCCGCGCAAGAAGCGCCGCGTCTGATCATCGCATTCGAACAACCGTGGAGGCCTTCCGGCGTCCACGGTACTTCAGGGCTCGGCCGCCACGATTGGATGGTGGCGGCGAACGGAAGGCAAAACACATGATCCAGAAAAACTGGCAGGAACTGATCAAGCCGAACAAGGTGGAGTTCTCCTCCTCCGGCCGCACCAAGGCAAGCCTTGTTGCAGAGCCGCTGGAGCGTGGCTTCGGCCTGACGCTCGGCAACGCGCTGCGGCGCGTGCTCCTGTCGTCGTTGCGCGGTGCGGCTGTGACCGCCGTGCAGATCGACGGCGTCCTGCACGAGTTCTCCTCCATCCCGGGCGTCCGGGAAGACGTGACGGACATCGTGCTCAACATCAAGGAAATCGCCATCAAGATGGATGGCGACGATGCCAAGCGCATGGTCGTGCGCAAGCAGGGTCCGGGCGTCGTGACGGCTGGTGACATCCAGACGGTCGGCGACATCGAGATCCTGAACCCCGACCACGTCATCTGCACCCTCGACGAGGGCGCGGAAATCCGCATGGAGTTCACGGTCAACAACGGCAAGGGCTACGTCCCGGCCGACCGCAACCGCTCCGAAGACGCGCCGATCGGCCTCATCCCGGTCGACAGCCTCTACTCGCCGGTCAAGAAAGTGTCCTACAAGGTGGAAAACACCCGTGAAGGCCAGGTTCTCGACTACGACAAGCTGACGATGACCATCGAGACCGACGGTTCCGTCACGGGCGAAGACGCGATCGCGTTCGCGGCCCGCATTCTCCAGGACCAGCTCTCGGTCTTCGTCAACTTCGACGAACCGCAGAAGGAAGCCGAGGAAGAATCGGTCACGGAACTGGCGTTCAACCCGGCGCTCCTCAAGAAGGTCGACGAACTGGAACTTTCCGTCCGTTCGGCGAACTGCCTGAAGAACGACAACATCGTCTATATCGGCGATCTCATTCAGAAGACCGAAGCCGAAATGCTTCGCACTCCGAATTTTGGTCGCAAGTCGCTCAACGAGATCAAGGAAGTTCTCGCTTCCATGGGCCTGCACCTCGGCATGGAAGTGCCCGCATGGCCGCCGGAGAACATCGAAGATCTCGCCAAGCGCTACGAAGACCAGTACTAAGGCCGCACGCGCCCCTCGGGGCGCGTGACGCTGGCCTTAGCATCTATGAACTGCGCATATACCTTTGTCCCGCACGGCGGGACGGACATGCGCCACCATCAAACGGCAGGCCACCTGCCTGCATGTGAAGGAGAATCGAGATGCGCCACCAGAATTCGGGTCGCAAACTCAACCGTACCGCCAGCCACCGCAAGGCGATGTTCGCCAACATGGCTGCCTCGCTCATCCAGCATGAGCAGATCGTAACGACGCTGCCGAAGGCGAAGGAAATCCGCCCGATCGTCGAGAAGCTCGTCACCCTCGGCAAGCGCGGCGACCTGCACGCTCGCCGCCAGGCGATCTCGCAGATCCGCGACGTTGCCGTCGTTTCGAAGCTCTTCGACGCGATCGCAAGCCGCTATGCCAACCGCAACGGTGGCTACCTGCGCATCATGAAGGCCGGCTACCGCCACGGCGACAACGCCCCGCTCGCCGTCATCGAGTTCGTCGACCGCGACGTCGATGCCAAGGGCGCGGCCGACAAGGCCCGCGTTGCCGCTGAAGCGGAAGCTGCCGAAGCCGCCTGATCCCTTCGGGACACGGAATGAAGAAGGCCGGGAGAGCGATCTCCCGGCCTTTTCGTTTGCATCGCGCTCTCGGCGTCGACTACGCCCTGTTGAACTGCGCCCTGCCGCCGCTCCCCCGCTTCCAGCGGTTGAAGGGCGTTCGCACGAGGCGCCAGGAGACGAGCAGGACCACCAGAACGATATAGGTCCACGGCTCCAGCCCGACGACCTTCACCGACATGGCGAAATGCAGCGCCCCGGCGGCCGCGATGACGTAGACGAGCCGGTGCAGTTTCGTCCAGCGCGGCCCGAGCCTGCGGATCGACCAGGTGTTGGAGGTCAGCGCCAGCGGGATCAGCATCACGAACCCGGCCATGCCGATGGTGATGAAGGGGCGCTTGGCGATGTCGGCGAGAACGGCGGAGAAATTCAGGTACTGGTCGAGCACCATATAGGTCAGGAAGTGCATCAGCACGTACCAGAAGGCGAGCAGGCCGAGCGCGCGGCGGTAGCGGATCCAGTTTAGGCCGACGAGGTCGCGAAGCGGGGTGATCGCCAGCGTGGCGACGAGGAAGCGCAGCGCCCATAGCCCGAGCAGGTGCTCGAACTCCTTGACCGGGTTGCCGGGAAGCCGCCCCGTCGCTCCGAGCCAGAACCCATAGGCCGCAGGCGCAAGCCCGGCGACATAGAGCAGCCAGATCGACGCCGCATGGTATTTGCGGGGCAGGGCGGGGATGGCGGCCATCAGTAGTTTGCCCTGAGGTCCATGCCGGCATAGAGGTCGGCGACCTCGTCCCCGTAGCCGTTGAAGGGCAGGGTCGGGCGGCGGTTTGCCCCGAAGAAGCCGCCCTCGCCGATTCGGTTCTCGCTCGCCTGGCTCCAGCGCGGATGGTCGACCTCCGGATTGACGTTGGCGTAGAAGCCGTACTCGTTCGGCGCGGAGATGTTCCAGGTCGAAGGCGGCTGCTTGTCCGTGAGCGTGATCTTCACGATCGACTTGATGCCCTTGAAGCCATATTTCCACGGCACGACGAGCCGGATCGGCGCGCCGTTCTGGTTCGGCAGCGTCTTGCCGTAGACGCCGACGGAGAGGATCGTCAGCGGATGGCGCGCCTCGTCGAGCCTCAGGCCCTCGACATAGGGCCAGGGCAGCGACTGGAAATAACCCGACTGGCCCGGCATTTCCGCCGGCCGGACGACCGTCTCGAAGGCGACATATCTGGCATCGCCCAGCGGCTCGACCTTGTCGAGGAGCGCGGCGAGCGGAAAGCCGACCCACGGGATCACCATGGACCACGCCTCCACGCAGCGCATGCGGTAGACCCGGTCCTCGAGCGGCATGGCAAGCAGCTCTTCGAGCCCGAATTCCCTGGGCTTGCCGACGAGGCCGTCGACCTTGACCGTCCATGGCGTCGGCTTGAATTTTTCCGAGTTTGCCAGCGGGTCGCCCTTGCCCATGCCGAACTCGTAGAAATTGTTGTAGCTGGTCACGTCCTTTTCGGGCGTCAGCGTCTCGTCGACCGCATAGCGGCTCTTCGACGCCTTCAGCGCTTCCGCGAAGGCGGGCGTTCCCGCCGCCATCAGCGCGCCCCCGGCCGCCGCGGCCAGAAATGAGCGGCGATCGAGGAAACAGTGCTCGGGCGTGATTTCCGAGGCGGCTATACGGGGCGGGCGATAGAGGGACATGACGGGGCTCGATCTGCTGGATTTTTTCCTGCTATCTACGTAAACGAGCGGCGTGTCGTTTCAACGGCCGGGCAGGGCGGCCGCGACCACTTTTTCGTGCACGCCGCGTGAGGCTTCGCGAGCGGAAGATGCTTGGCGGCGGTTTGCCTTTTTTCCTGCGAGATCCTATCTCATCGTGACGCGGAAACGAAGGAGACTCGTCCATGCCGAATGCCCGCATCCTGCTTGCCGCCCCCGTTGTCATGGCGCTAGCGTTCATGACGCCCGCAACGGCTCAGGAGCGCACCGTTCCCCAGTCGCGCACGGAGATGCAGCTCTCCTTCGCCCCGCTCGTCAAGCAGGTCGAGAATGCCGTCGTCAACGTCTATGCCGAGCGCGTCGTCGAGCGCCGCTCGATCTTCGAGGGCGATCCCTTCTTCGAGGAGTTCTTCGGCCAGCGCATGCCGAACCGCAGCGAGAAGCAGTCCTCGCTCGGCTCGGGCGTCATCGTCGGCCCCAAGGGCTTCGTGGTGACGAACAACCACGTCATCGAGGGCGCCAGCGACATCAAGGTGGCGCTGGCCGACGGCCGCGAATTCGAAAGCACCGTCGTGCTCAAGGACGAGCGCGTCGACCTCGCCGTGCTGAAGATCAAGTCGGATGCCGATTTCGCCACCCTGCCGCTCGGCGACAGCGATGCCGTTCAGGTCGGCGATCTCGTGCTGGCTATCGGCAACCCGTTCGGCGTCGGCCAGACGGTGACGAGCGGCATTGTCTCGGCGCTTGCCCGCAACCAGGTGCGCTCGGGCGATTTCGGCTTCTTCATCCAGACGGACGCCTCCATCAACCCCGGCAATTCCGGCGGCGGCCTCATCAACATGAACGGCGAGCTGATCGGCATCAACACCGCCATCTTCTCGCGCGGCGGCGGTTCGAACGGCGTCGGCTTCGCCATTCCGGCCAATCTCGTGAAGACTTTCGTCGCCAGCGCCGAGAACGGCAACGCCACCTTCGACCGCCCCTTTGTCGGCGCGACCTTCGACGCGGTGACCTCCGAGGTCGCGGAAGCCCTCGGGCTTGAACGCGCCCGCGGCGCGCTCGTCTCGCAGGTCCAGCCCGGCAGCCCGGCGGAAAAAGCCGGCATGAAGGCCGGGCAGGTCGTCACCGCCGTCAACGGCATCCAGGTCGAGCATCCCGATGCGCTCGGCTATCGCCTCACCACCGTCGGCATCGGCGGCACGGCGCGCATCACCGTCATCGCCGACGGCAAGGAGCAGGAGCTGACGCTTTCCCTCGACCGTGCGCCCGAGACGACGCCGCGCGACGAGCGGCTGATCGAGGGCCGCAATCCCTTCTCCGGCGCCGTTGTCGCCAACCTCTCGCCGCGCGTCGCGGAAGAGCTGCGCATGCCGACCAACAAGACGACGACCGGCGTCGTCGTCACCGAGGTCAACCGCGGCTCGCCGGCCGCCCGCATCGGCCTCCAGCCGCGCGACATCGTCGTTGAGCTGAACGGCACGCCGGTGACCACGAGCGAGAAGCTCGCCGCGCTCGTGAACGAGGACCCCTCCATCTGGCGCGTCGAGATCGAGCGCGACGGCCAGCGCATCCGCCAGTTCTTCCGATGAGCGACCTCTTCGCCCCGCGTGAACCGGAGGAGATGGCGGCAAAGCGGCCCCTGGCCGACCGCCTGCGCCCCCGCACGCTGGGCGAGGTCTCCGGACAGGAGCACCTGACCGGCCCGGACGGCGTGCTCTCGCGCATGATCGAGGCGGGCTCGCTCGGCTCGATGATCTTCTGGGGCCCGCCCGGCACCGGCAAGACCACGGTGGCGCGGCTGCTGTCCGGCGAGACCGGCCTTGCCTTCGAGCAGATCTCGGCGATCTTCTCCGGCGTCGCCGACCTCAAGAAGGTCTTCGAAGCCGCACGCCTGCGCCGCATGGGCGGCCGCCAGACCCTGCTCTTCGTCGACGAAATCCATCGCTTCAACCGCGCCCAGCAGGACAGCTTCCTGCCGGTCATGGAGGACGGCACGATCGTGCTCGTCGGCGCGACGACGGAGAACCCGTCCTTCGAGCTCAATGCCGCTCTTCTCTCGCGCGCCCGCGTGCTGACCTTCAAGCCGCATGACGAGCAAAGCCTGGAGGAGCTTCTGAAGCGCGCCGAAGCCATCGAGGAAAAGCCCTTGCCGCTCGACGAGGAGGCGCGCGCCTCGCTGCTGCGCATGGCCGACGGCGACGGGCGGGCGGTGCTGACACTGGCCGAGGAGGTGTGGCGTGCCGCACGCTCGGGCGAAGCCTTCGGCCAGGACGATCTCTTCCGCATCGTCCAGCGCCGCGCGCCGGTCTACGACAAGTCGCAGGACGGCCACTACAACCTCATCTCCGCCCTGCACAAGGCCGTGCGCGGCTCCGATCCCGATGCCGCGCTCTACTATCTCACCCGCATGCTGGATGCCGGCGAGGACCCGCTGTTCCTCTGCCGCCGCATGGTGCGCATGGCGGTGGAGGATATCGGCCTTGCCGATCCTCAGGCGCTCGTCGTCTGCAACGCCGCCAAGGATGCCTACGATTTCCTCGGCTCCCCGGAGGGCGAGCTGGCGCTGGCGCAGGCCTGCGTCTATCTCGCCACCGCCCCGAAATCCAACGCCGTCTACACCGCCTACAAGTCCGCCATGCGGGCGGCGAAGGAAAACGGCTCCCTGCTGCCGCCCAAGCATATCCTCAACGCCCCGACCAAGCTGATGAAGGGCGAGGGCTATGGCGAAGGCTACCGCTACGACCATGACGAGCCGGAGGCCTTTTCCGGCCAGGACTATTTCCCCGAAAAGATGGGCCGCCGCACCTTCTACGATCCGCCGGAACGCGGCTTCGAGCGGGAGCTGCGCAAGCGGCTGGAATGGTGGGCGAAGCTGCGCCGGGAGAAGGGCGGGAACGGCTAGGACCGATCGACCCTCAGCCCTGCAAACGATAGTTTTCCCGGCTTCCAGTGCTCACGTACCGAACGTACGCTGCCCTCCCGATCCCGGAAAAGCACCATTTTCGGCTCAGCCGGAACTGAATGTCGATCGACCCTAGGCCGCGCTGAAGTGCGGCGCCGGCTTCCGCGGCGCCTGCGGCACCAGCCTGATCGAGGATTCCGCCTTTCCGGCATGACCCTCCATGTCCACCACGACATGCCAGTGTCCGCTTTGCGGTATCTTCAGCCGGATCGGAGACTGCCTGGCGACGCCGCCGAGAAACCTGTGCTGGCGGGCGTTCCTGAAGAGGTCGAAATTGCCGTGGCTCATCAGGCGCACATTGGCGACGGCCGAGAGCGTGATCTCGATCATTGTGCCGCCGCGCTGCATGTCGAGGTCGTAATGCGTATAGGAAAAGCTGTGCGCCATGGATTGCCCGGGTCGTCTCATGTGCCGGCATGATCACATGTGCCGGTTAACGTTCCCTTCCCGCTGACGATATGGTTGCTTGATAATAGTGACGCACATTCAATTGGTTGCCTAGGAGAGCGGATTCAATTCCGCAGCGACTTGATTCAAAATCGCAGGCGCATCGGATGAGAATGTCGATGTCAAAGAGCCATCATTGCAAAGCGAATCTTCCACGCTCGCAAACGCCGGCTAATTGGTGGATGAAATCTCCTCAAAGGCCGAAGCCCGGATGCGGAGAGATGCATCCAGTGTCGCCGCGCCCATGAACGCGCCTGCTGACCGGGCCTCGCCGCCTGGCGTGTATGAGGCTCGCTCAATGGCAGACGTGGATACGTTTCGGGCGGAGGGCAGGAGCCATCAGGGGGGAAATGTCGCATGGGCTGCATTGGCGCGCGTTTTCACGCCGAACAACTCAGAGCGTGTCCGTCCAGGCCTTCACCCTCTTGGCCATCGTGGCAAGGTGGTCGGCGGCGGAGAAGCCGGAAATGGTCTTGCGCGGCTTGAGGTCATGGTCGCCGTCCTCGAGCCAGAGGAAGTCGATGCGCGCCGGCAGGCCATAGGCCGGCACCTCGTCGCTTGTGCCGAAGGGATCGCGCGTGCCCTGGCAGATCAGCGTCGGCACCTTGAGCGTCATCAGGTGCGCGGTGCGCAGTTGGGCCGGCTTTTCCGGCGGGTGGAAAGGATAGCCGAGGCAGAGGAGGCCGGCGATGCGCCCTTCCGCGTAAAGCCCGTCCGCCACCATGCTGGCGACGCGCCCGCCCATCGATTTGCCGCCGATGACGAGCCTGCCGCTCGCGCGGAGCTCGGCGACGGCGGCGCAAAATTCCGGGTTCAGCGTCTCGGCTTTCGGCGGCGGCCTGCGGCTGCCCTGCGTGCGGCGGGCGGCCATGTAGGCGAACTCGAAGCGGGCGACGCGCAAGCCCTCGGCCGCAAGCGCCAGAGAGGCCGCATTCATCGACGGCGAATCCATCGGCGCGCCGCTGCCATGGGCAAGGAGCACGGTGACGCGCCCGCCCGCGGGGCCGGTGAAGAGGAAGGGCAGGCTCATGCGGCCGTCCTACTTCGCATGGTCCTTGACGTCGCCGGGCGCGATCGGGTCGCTGGCCGGGAAGGTCTCCTCCAGCGCCTCTTCCAGATAGTCGTCCTGCTCGGCCTTGCGGCTCTTTTCCTTCTGCCGGGCCTGCTCCTTCTCCAGCGATGCCTTGGGGCTGTCCTTTTCCGTCGCCATGGTCGTCTCCTCGGTATCCTGTTTCCTAAGATAGCGTGTTTTTGCCCGAGGGCGAGGGCTCAGCTCTCCGGCACGGAAAGTTCGGCGATGACGGGAAGGTGGTTCGAGCCGAAGGCCGGGCCGACGTGCCGGGCCAGCACCGCGATGTCCGGCGACACGACGATATGGT